>JBHIWP010000267.1:0-8468 GCA_041987425.1 Promineifilaceae bacterium (SeqCode)
GCCTGCAGGCCAAACTACAGAAATACAACTGTTGTTTGTTCCGGAAAAAGTGGGGCGATTCTCTGGCTTAGTAGACGTTTGCCTGGAGGATGGCACCCTCTGCCAGGCACTCCCCCTTGAAACCGAAGTTGTGGAATAAAACCGCAGAGGACGCTAAGCGCGCAAAGTTCCCTTTTTTCCTTTGCGTTCTCCGCGTCCTTTGCGGTTAATTTTTACATATTGTCTACGATGGCTTGGGCAAACTCGGAACACTTGAGCTTCGTGGCGCCCTCAATCTGGCGGTGCAGATCGTAGGTTACGGTTTTGTCCTGAATTGTTTTGGTCATGGCCTCCACAATCATGTCGCCCGCTTCCGTCCAGCCCATATATTCCAGCATCATAACACCACTGAGGATAAGGCTGCCAGGATTCACCTGATCTTTGCCAGCATATTTAGGTGCCGTGCCGTGGGTGGCCTCAAACAGGGCCAGACCATCGCCAATATTACCGCCGGGAGCCATGCCCAGCCCGCCCACCTGGGCAGCCGCGGCGTCGCTGATGTAGTCGCCGTTCAGGTTCAGGGTAGCAATAACGTCGTAATCGGCCGTGCGGGTTAGCAGCTGTTGCAGCATATTATCGGCAATCACGTCTTTAATGATGATCTCTTTGCCGCTGTTGGGGTTCTTCAAAATGTGCCAGGGGCCGCCCTCCCAGGGCTGAGCGCCAAACTCATCACGGGCTAGTTCATAACCCCAGTCACGGAAGGCACCTTCGGTGAACTTCATGATGTTGCCCTTGTGCACCAGCGTAACAGAAGTACGGTTTTGGTCGATGGCGTACTGGATTGCCTGACGCACCAGTCGCTTGGTGCCAAATTCGCTCACGGGCTTGATGCCAATGGCAGATGCATCGCGCACGTCTTTGCCCATCTCATCACGCAAAAAGGCGATCAGCTTATTGGCTTCCGCAGAGTTGGCCACGAACTCTACACCAGAGTAAACATCTTCCGTATTCTCACGAAAGATAACAATATCCATAAGCTCAGGGTGAGCCATGGGGCTGGGCGTGCCAGGGATATAGCGGACTGGACGCACACAGGCATACAGGTCTAGCACTTGCCGCAGCGTCACGTTAAGGCTGCGAAACCCGCCGCCCACGGGGGTCGTCAGGGGGCCTTTGATGCCCACAAGATATTCACGCATGGCCTCGAAAGTTTCTTCTGGCATATAGTCGCCATCGTAAATTTCGGCTGCTTTTTCCCCGGAGTAGATTTCCATCCAGGCAATCTTGCGCTTGCCGCCGTATGCTTTTTCTACGGCCGAATTCCAAACGTGCAGCGAGGCAGGCGTAATATCAACGCCAATGCCATCCCCTTCGATATAACCGACGATGGGGTTGTCGGGAACGTTTAATTTACCGTTGGCATAGGTGATCTTTTCGCCGTTCGGTACTTTAATATGGGTATAACTCATAGGTAAAGGTCTCCTTAGACTATTTCACGCAGAGACGCAGAGGCGAGAGCCGGGTGGTCTCTGCCAAATTTGTGTAAACGCATTGGCTTTCGGGTGGATTATACGTGATTGGAAGAAATGGGAAAGTGAAAAGCGGCCGCATCCATAAACGCTTTGTGGATACGGCCGTTTTATAGGTTTAAGTTCTCTGTGGCCCAATAACTATGGGTGTCAAAGCAGGCTGAGGGGAACTGGAGGGTGCTGGACCATGTGGCATCGCCACAGATGATGGCGGGGCAGGTGGGGATGAGCTAAGACGAGGCGATCGTATGGTTTCACTGTGTACCGTAGCAGGAATCGGTACCAAAGCATCCTCAATTTTTACACCAATGATGCGGCACCACTTATTAGTGCTAATGGTATATTTCTGTGCTCGGACCCTTGGGCTCATTGTCTGACCAAATATGTCAAACTCGGGTGGCTCACGGAACAATCCCACTAAATCAAGGCCACCTTCTTCATTACGATCTACTGACATCCACTGAACGTGAAAGAAATAGTCGTCAGCAATTTCCAGCGATTGCCGAGCTTCCCAGGTAACCAAACGGGTCATGTTTGCCACGCTGTAAAAGACGGGGGGCGGCAGATCCCGGTCCACACGATTGACAAAGCCTTTTACGGCGGCCATTGCTATAAACACCGTCACCAAGGTAGGTATACCAACCACGATTGCCCACGTACTTAAAAACTTCATGTCGGCCACGAGCCCGTCTGGCAGATCTGCCAAGGCGCTGTCGCGCGCCTCTAGCACAGCTTCTACTTCTGCGTTTCGTCTGGCCTGTATGGCTGCCGCGCTATCCACCTGTAGCTGAGCCAAGGCAGATTCGGACAGAGCGACGGTATCTGCCAGCTTGAGGGATAGGGTTTCAATTTCTGCTTCAAGCTGGGGCAGGTCCTCAGCGGGCAAGTCATTGATCAATCTTTGCATCTCAGCGGCAATGGCGGCAAAATTTTCTTCAGTCGCGTCTATTTGCTGAGCTAACTGTTGCGAAACGGCCGTTGCCGCCACATTAACTTCATTTTCTACTGGCTCATCAATCAGTTCCTGCATCATGCGGAACGCAGCAGGGGCCATTGAAAAAAATACAATGGGAAGCACAATAGTAAACAGGAAGACCAGGGCAACCCCCCTTGCCCAGAGATGCGCTTCTTTATTGGTAGACTGCGGCAAAATGCGCCTGACCTGTTGATTTTCGCGCAGCGCGTTCCACTCGCGCGTAATTTCCCAGATGACACCCAGGATAGAAGCTGGAATAAAAAGCAGCATAACGGCCGCTTTGCTTATATGAATTTCAAACTGAGCGATGAGAACCAGCGCCAGCGCCATGAAGGCCAGCCCCAATGGAATAGTGGAAGAGACCCCAGGAAAGCGCAGCCGCCATTGCGCTAGCTGAGGCATGCCGCTGGTGTTGTTTAAGGCCATCCAGTTGCGGTTGTCGGCACCACAGCGCGGGCAGTTAATGGGATAAGGGGTGAAGGCGTACGGCCGCTGGGCGTTGATGCGGTTTTCCGGGGGCAGCGGCGTTTGGCCGGGGAGTGGTACCACCGGGCGTTGCTGGCGTCTGTCCTCATAGTATAAATTGACGGTGCTGGGCACGTTGGGCCGCACGCGCCACTCGCTTTCATCTTGCTTTTTGGCCTGGTGCCCCTCAGTGACAACAAACTTTTCTTGGCAGCTCACGCAGGTAATGTGTCGGGTAATGTAGACATCTGGATAGGCGGGCGGGTTGAACACGATACACCTCCTTTGTAGACGGCCGTTCCCACGAACAGCCTACACAACTTCTTCACTAGCTGGCAGTAGAGACAGCAATAAGAAACTTGCCCCAAACAAGTGATTTTGAACAACAGCGTAATTCATTGCACGACCTTGAGAGATGCCATTCAGCGACCAATGGCAGCGTAACTATAGCATACAGAAAGCATCCACTGCTGACAAGGGTCCTGTTAAGCGGGCAACGGCAAAATGAGTTAAAGCTCGTTAATCTGTTCGTGGGAACAAAAAATCTTTAGGCGTGGCTTCGAATCAAGAGCGCAATTGTTCTTCTATACTTAGCGCAACTTTTTACTTTTCACTTGTACCTACTTTTCACTTATAATGTGGTGGTGTCCAGTTGAGGTGTACACACAAGGAGCAGGCAAATGACAAGCATTAGCCCAGAAAAAATGGAACACGCAACGGCCGTTCTCAATTCCGTGCGCGAGGAATGGCTGGCGCGTGACGGCGTGACGGCCGTTGACCTTGGCTTTAAGTGGTCGCAAGGTCTCATGACAGGCACGCTGTCGATACGCGTGCACGTGGCCGAAAAAAAACCGGTATCAGAACTTTCTGAAGAAGATTTGTTCCCCGAAGAAATCGAAGGCATTCCGGTAGATGTGATTGAGGCGGAGTATGGGCTGCAGCTTCTGCCCGAGCAATCTCAGCTGGAAGCTGCACCAGAAGCACGTAAAGCGCGCTATGATCCGGTGCCGCTGGGGGTCAGTGCAGGCAATCCGCGCATCACCGCCGGCACGCTGGGAGCAAAAGTATATGATGTCGATAGTTTGCTGCCTATGGCGTTGAGCAACTGGCACGTTTTTGTAGGCAGCCCCAATGCAGCGCCTGGGGAATTGATCTGGCAGCCGGGAGCGCTGGATGGGGGCAAGAGTACAGATGCCTTTGCTATGCTCAGCCGTTCGGTGCTTGGCCCGTATGATGCGGCCGTGGCCCAGCTTACGGAAGACCGTGAAGTGCTGACGGAAACATTAGAAGGCGACGTCATTGAGGATGTCACGACGCCGCAGTTGGGAATGATGGTGTGGAAAAGCGGCCGTACCACGGAACGAACTGAAGGCTTTATTGATGGCATTAAAATGATTACTTCCATTAATTACGGGGCGGGAGGCGTGCAGGTGATTCGGGACGTTGTGCGCATTGTGCCTCGCTTTGGCGCGCAGAATGTGGAGATTAGCATGGGGGGCGATTCCGGCTCCGTTTGGGTAGATGAGTCTAGCGGCAAGGGCATTGGGTTACACTTTGCCGGTGAGGTGGGTAACGCGCCGGAACATGCCTTGGCCAATGAGCTGCAGCCGGTTTTGGAAGCCTTGAATGTGTTAATGCCTGCGCAACGGCCGTCTGAACCCGCCCCCGATCCTGACCCAGGTGAACAGCCAACGCCGCCACCCGGCGACGGGCCCTTCCCGCCGCCTCCCCAGACTGGCTTTTTCCAACGCCTATGGCACAGCATTAAAACGTTTTGGCAAAACCTTTTTAGCTAATCAGCTGAAATTTGCCGCATGAATCTTAAAGATTGCTAAGTGAAGGTGGTCCAGGGCCACGTGTAATCCGTTCAGTCGTTAAAATTGCGTGAACTGCCGAAGGTTTTTACACGCAAAAGATCACTCACTGGTGGTTTGTGCAATAAAAAAGCAGGGTACTGTTTTCATTTGACGGCTAATTAAGGCGTAGAGTAGATTCATAGTGGGTTTGTAATGGGTCATAAGTTTGTTGGGTTATTGCAGCTTTGCTGGAAATTGCTACAAGTTGTCAGGTCTTTTTGCCTGGTAAAACCGCTTGACTATTTCGTGCCAGTGCCCACAAGGCATTGGGCAAATTTTCCTCGTTGGGTAGTGGGTATCCTCTTCATTTGCTTATTTTTAACCGGATGCGTGGGTGCCTCAAACGGGCCGGGCGATGGCGTACCCGCTACGGCCGTTCCTACTAACAATAGCACCGCGCTCAATACGGCCGCTCCATCGGTAAGCCCTGCGGCAGAAATTTCGCCTACCAACACGGTTCCCCCCAGCCCGATTCCGACAGAAACGGCCGTGCCCCAGCTTGATTTATCCCTGAAAAGTGAAGATGTCTTCCTTTATCCCATTCCCCACATCTATGCCGGGGAGCGCGTAACCTTCCAGGTTGTGGCTCACGTGCCCCCAAACGTTGATCCTCAGTCGGTAACCGTGCATGTGTTGGTAAATTACCAGGATGTCGTAGAAGGCACTTTAAACGGCCGTAATCTGGCTGGTGATGCCGTAGGTCTGTTTGAATGGGCCTGGGACACCACCGATGAAGCGGGTGAACATCTTGTTCACATCATCCTGGATCGCCACGACACCATTACTGTGGGAGATGAAAATCGGGAAAATAATCAAGTAGAGTTAAACGTTCCCGTGCTTGATCCAGTTACCCTGCCACCCTTCGAACGAAACGCTACCTGGGTAACGGCCGAAACCAACTGCTGCACCATACACGTTGTGAGTGGCACAGCTGCCTATCGCGATTTACCAGAATTGGTCACCCAGGTAGAAGCAGGTGTTCAGCAAGCTGCCCTGCGCCTGGAAGAAGAGCTTTCTCGTAAAATCGATGTCTACTTAATTGATCGCGTGATTGGGCAGGGTGGCTACGCTGGCAACGCTATTGTCATTTCTTACCTTGATCGTCACTACGCCAGTCACGGCTTCGAACAGGTGCTTATTCATGAAGCCGTACACATCATCGACCGGCAATTTGCCCCTGAGCGGATCACCTTCATGGCTGAAGGATTAGCTGTTTGGGGCAGTGGCGGGCATTACAAAGCAGAGGATATTGAGCAGCGAGCCGCAGCCCTGGTTGCGTTAAATCAGTACATACCCCTCACCGACCTCATCGACAACTTCTATCCTGTGCAGCATGAAATTGGGTATCTGGAAGCGGCTGGATTTGTCAACTATCTCATCGAAACGTACGGCTGGCCTCAGTTCAAGCAGTTTTATGCCGACGTGACGGCCGGAGACGCTGCGACCATGTCGCAGGCTGTAGACCTGAACCTGCAACAATATTTTGGCGTTACGCTGGCCCAGGCAGAAGCGAACTGGCTGGCCTATCTAGCGAGCCTGCCGGAGAATCGCACCGTGCTGGTTGATTTACAAACAACCATTCGATATTACAACGTCATGCGTCGCTACCAGCAGTTTTATGATCCGACGGCATACTTCCTCACTGCCTGGCTGCCGTTTCCTGGCGCTCTTCAGACAGACGGCAATCCAGCCGATCTCACCCGACACCCCCAGGACGAAATCAACGTTACGCTGGAAGTGATGCTACAGGCGGCCGACCTTGCCTTGCGGGCGGGTGACTTTAACAAAGCCAACGTGCTGTTAGACAGCGTTACGCGGGTTTTAGACAACGACGGCGTATTTATTGACCCGCTGGCCGCCAGCTATCTGGATCTGGTGCGGCTTTTGAGCAAACAGGGGTATGAGGTCCATGCTGTATCGCTGGAAGGGGATCGGGCAGTTGTGCAGGCCAGTGCGGTGAATACGGCCGTGCTAACCCAGCTCACGCTCGTCCTGTCTGGGCAAAGTTGGATACTCTCCAACTGACCGCTAACCAAACCTTTTGGCTATTTAGGAAGAACAAAAAGGCCTTACAATCAGGTACAAGCTAAGGGAACTGTTGTCCTCCTTAGCGCGAACCGTTTTAGACTTAACGGCTTCCCAAAACCGTTTGTGGTTTATGTAGCATCATGGATAAATTTTTACTTTATGCTACAATGCCCAAGTGTGAACAGAAGACCAATAGCTGTTCATAGTAGTTATGTAAAAGAGGGTAAACATGATCGAAGTTGTCGTAGACAGCATCCGCATCAGCCTTGTATCTCAACATCGCATCGTGGTGCTAAAAGAAGTTGATAGCGAACGCCAGTTGCCCATCTGGATTGGCCCCTATGAAGCAGATGCTATCACCATTGAGCTTCAGGATGTAGAAATGGCTCGTCCTGTTACTCATGATCTCCTCAAGAATGTAATTGCTGCCCTGGGTGGCAAAGTGTCTCACGTGCTTATTAAAGCCTTAAACGACGGCGTTTTTTACGCCAGCCTCTTCATTGATATCAACGGCGAACTGCAAGAAATTGACAGCCGCTCTTCAGACGCCATTGCCCTGGCCGTGAGGGTGAAGGTTCCTGTCTTTGTTAACCAGGATGTAATGGATGAAGTAGGCGTGCTGCCCGAACCAGATATTTTGCAGGAAGAGGCAAAAGAGGGTGAAGGCGAAGAGCCGGAAACATTAGATATCTTCACCGATTTTGTTGATACCCTGGATTTTGAAGATTTCGACGAATAATGTGAGTCACAATAAAAATTTAAATCAAAAATGGACTTTAGACGTGAAATGTACCGCCAGGACATTTCACGTTTTCATTCCCAGAATTCATCCAAATTGCAGAGTTAAATCCTCTGTAAACATATCGGAAGATAAGCCCGTAAGTTGACGCCCATGAGCACAGTAGAACGCCTGCCACCTCACAGCCAGGAAGCCGAAGAAGCGGTCCTCGGCTCACTGCTCATCGATCCCGATGCTCTATTCGAAGTTTCCAACTTTTTACGCCCAGAAGCCTTCTACCGCACCGCCAACAGGTGGATCTACGAATCAATTCTGAGCCTGAGCGAGCGGCGCGAGCCGTTAGATTTTGTGACGCTCACGGAGGAACTGCGGCGGCGCGAGCAGTTAGAAGAGGTTGGCGGCGAAGCCTACGTCATCAGCCTTATCAATGCCGTGCCTACGGCCATTAATGCCCGCAGCTATGGCAAGTTGGTTGAGGCGGCGGCCCTGCGGCGCAAGCTCATTGCTGCGGCTAGCGCCATCGCCAACCTGGCCTACGATGAAGCCGAAGATATTAACGTCGTCATCGACCGCTCCGAGTCGGCGCTGTTTAGCATCAGCGAGCAGCGCACCACGCGGGATTTAGTGCCTGTGCGGCAAATCGCTGGCGAGTACCTGGATCGTATACAGCGGCTGATGGAGCAAGGGGACGACGTAATTGGCGTGCCCACTGGCTTCACTGATTTAGATCGCCTGCTGGGCGGCCTGAACCGCTCAGACCTGCTCATCTTGGCGGCGCGGCCCGGCATGGGCAAGACAAGTCTACAAAACGCCATTGCCCTGACGGCCGCAATGCGGTACGGCAAGCGAGTGGCCATGTTCAACCTGGAAATGTCCGGTGAGCAGCTCGTTCA
>JBHIWP010000268.1:0-8433 GCA_041987425.1 Promineifilaceae bacterium (SeqCode)
GATCGTTAAAAGGAATTTGATGATTTACCCACTGGTCGTAGGTTTCTGGCGGGGCGGTGCGCAGCAGCACGTCCTCGATCCAGTCGGTGGCAACCCAGCCGGTGACGCCGCCGTGCTCCATGCTGATGCACCAGGGCGTGCCGCCATCGGCCACGATCTGGTCGCTCAGGGCGATGAGTTCGTCCCAGGTTTCGGGAATTTCATAGTCGGCGTCGGCAAAGGCCTGCACCGGGTACCAGACAATGCTCTTGGTGCTGGCGCGGTAAAAGACACCAGAGAGCTGGTTATTCACGGTGGCTAGATTCATCCAGGCTTCGCTGTAGTTAGCGTTCAGCTCATCAACGTTCAAAAACTGGGCATGATCGGGGATGGCGCCCTCCTGCACAAATTGGGCCATCAGGCCCGGTTGGGGGAAGCCAGCGATGTCGGGTGCGTCGCCGCCCTCTACGCGTACGGTGATCAGCGTTTCAAACTCGGCCGAGCCTTCATACTGAACGTCGATGCCGGTGGCTTCTTCAAAAGGAGCCAGGGCCGCAACGAAGTTCTCGCCTTCCGCTTCGGTCCACTTACCGAAAACGGTGACGACGCTGCCAGAAAACTCCCCGCTTTTGGCCCGGTCAAGGAAGGAGTCTGTCTCTTCGGTGGCGGGCTCAGCTGGTTCGGTGGTGTCCTCAGCTGGCTCAGTTGGTTCGGCGACGCTCTCTGTCTCTGTCTCCGTAGCATCCGTGTCGGTTGCTTGCGGCCGTTCGCCACAGGCTACAATGAGCAGGGCGATAAGGGCAAATAGTAATATAAGGGTGTACTTGCGCATTTTAATCTCTCCTTCGGCCTACCAGATGGGTAGGAACTATCTTTGTGGCTCTCTAAGTTGGAATAAGAAACGGCCGTTTTCTGTACAAAATAATGAGAGAGCCACTTTAAAAAAGGAGCCATGTCGAAAACGCCGTGCTTTTAGGGTATTATTTTATAGTTGAGGGATCACCTCCTTTTTCACCAAGGTAACGTCACAATTCTGGAGTTCGCAGCCCGGTTTGTGGCGTTATCTGCTTTAACTGCTGGTTAAGGTTAAAAACTTGACCTACTGCTTCCATCGTTTACGGAGATGTGCGTAACTGTTTCTAACGCCGACTGATTGGCCAGGTGCACGGCACCCCAAACGCCAGGATTGTAGTCTGGAGGAATGAGGTGCAATTTTTCATCCGGCAGCAGTTCGGCCGCCAGAGACGACTGCTGGCGCAGAATGTCTAGCTCGCGCAAGACGGGGGCCAGGAAGGCGTTACCGCTGCGGGTAACGCCGCCGCCAATTACAATTTTTTCCACATCGTATGTCATAACGAGCCATTGGATAGCCCGGCTCAGGTGCTGGCTAACGCGCTGCACCACTGCTTGCGCAGCCAGGGTGCCCTGCTCCGCTGCGGTATAAACATCGCCAGCATTATTAATAGCGGTGGTGAGCCGAGGCGCAGTTGCAATCATACGGCGCACAATCGCGGGTCCGGCTACAATCGTTTCCAGGCAGCCATACATGCCACAGTTGCACAAATGGCCGTTTGGCTCCACCATCATGTGCCCAATTTCGCCCGCCATACCATGACGCCCTCGGTAGAGACGGCCGTTCAGAATCACGCCTGCTGCAATGCCCGTACCAATGCTCACGTAGGCTATGCTTTGCACAGGCTCAATCTGGCGTAAGTAATCAAATGCCCCCACGGCAGCTGCCCGCACGTCATTTTCCAGAAAGGCCGGAGCCTGAAATCGGTCCGAGACGGCAGGGCCCAGGGGAAACGCCTGCAAATTGAGGTTCACGGCCAGCTTTACAATGCCAGTTGCGGGCTCCACCTGCCCAGGCACGCCCAGACCAATGCGCTGAATTTGCTGCGGCGTGGCCCCACCCCTGGCCAGAGCGGCGTGAACGGCGCGGGTGATGGTAGCCATCAGGTCGTCTGGATCGGCGGTGTGGGTAGGCACGGTGGCCTGGCCCTGCACATAGCCGCTGGTGTCCACTAAGAGAGCGGCCGTTTTTGTGCCACCAATGTCCAATCCAACTGAAAGATGCGCTGCCTGCATAAAAAGATCCTTCCAAAGTAAAAATTGTCTTTGAAAATTAGATATTGGAGACCAGAGATTATGGCATCTTCTCTAATATCTACTCGCGCCTAAATAACCCCTAACCCCTGGCTCAAAATCAGAGCTGAAGCGCCCAGGAGTACAAGATTTGATTCAGTAGTGGCGTACTGTATGGTGGTACCTGCCGCTAAAGTGGGCAGCACGCGCTGCACCATGCTGGATTGCAACGCCTCGATAAATATGTCACCGGTCTCAGCTACATCCCCGGCAATGACAATGCGGTTTACATTGAGGATGCCCACCAGATTGGCTACCGCCATTCCTAAATATTCCCCGGCGCGCGCCACGATTTGCTGGGCGTGGGTATCCCCTTGTTGGCACGCCTGGCGCAAAACTGCCCAGGTGATGGGGCCGCCAGACGGCCGTAACGTAGCCAGCAACGATTCGGGATTTTGGGCAGCAACCGCTTCTGCCTGGCGTAGCATATTGCGCACGCTGGCAACCGTTTCCAGGCAGCCTACGTTGCCACAGGTACACTGCTCGCCATTATTCAACACGCTGACATGCCCAATTTCACCCGCACCAAACCCTTCACCGTAAAAGATACGGCCGTCTAGCACAATACCGGAACCAATGCCCTGACCCATTTTTATTAGCACCAGGTTGCGGGTGTCGTCATCGCCGTAGGAGTATTCGGCCAGGGCAGCCAGGTGACTGTCGTTGGCAATGTGGACAGGAAAAGGGTAACGGTCGGCCAAAAGTTGCTGCAAGGGCAAGTCGCGCCAATCCAGGTTCACGGACTGCTTCACCATGCCCGCATCGGCGTCGATGAGGCCGGGGCTACCTAACGCTATCCCCAGGACGGGGACTGTAACAAGTGCCAGCAGCTGTTCCACCAGTTCATAAACTAAATCAAGGGCAGCCTGGGCGGTACGGCCGTTAACCGGCAGGCTAATTTGCTCTTCAAAGTGGCCCCGTAAATTAATCAGCGCCCCGGTAAACTGCTCGTTGCCCAAGTCCAGGCAAATAAGCTGTCGAGCATCGGGCACCATGCTCAGCATGATGGGGGGCTTGCCGCCCAGGGAGGGGCCGTAGCCAGTCTCGGCCACGATTCCTTTGTTCAGATATCCTGCTACTATATTAGAAACGGTGGCCCGCGTCAGTCCGGTGACACGGGCTAAATCGGCGCGGCTAATATGTCCTTTCTCATAAATCGTTTTGAGCACCAGCCGGGCATTGTGCTGCTTAGTATGCTGCCGCGTTGCTTTTTTAACAGATGGAGAGCGTGCCATTTAGGATCCCGACTTAGTAAGTTCATTAAACATACTTAGTAATATACCCATTTAACTTCCTGGCGTCAATCCCTTTTATGCAATAATTTCCATTCTGGCAGATGGCAGAGTACAGGATCATTGCTATACTGCTCTACATGAAAAAAGTGCTAAAGATTTCTGCTTCGTCGCGATCGCTTTGGCTGCTGGCGGGCATCATTGGGTTTGTCATCCTCGTGATTTTTACAGGGGCCTTATGGCGTTCCCTGCTTGTTTCTGCCCTGGTAGCTTATCTATTAGATCCATTGATTTGCCGAACAGAAAGCCGATTAAAGATCAGTCGACCGCTGGCAACGGCCGTAATATTTCTCGCGCTTTTGCTGCTTTTGGTGGGCATTATCTTTGCGCTCAGTACGCTGATTGTCACTCAGGCACCAAAATGGAGCGGCGAGCTGGGGCAGGCCTGGTCAGAAATGTCGGTTTGGCTGCAACGGCCGTTTACCATTCTCACCTTCACTATTCAACCCCAGGCCCTGCTAGATTATTTTGAGAGAGCGGCCAACAACGCTGTTTCCACACTGCCCGCCGCAGGTGGGGGCTGGCTAGGTGGGCTGGCCGATAATCTGATCTGGAGCGCCGTTATCCTGATTAGCCTCTACTATTTTATGCGCGACGGGCACAGGATTGTGCCAGGCCTAATCCAGTTGCTGCCAACGGATTATCAAAAAGATGCCCAAATATTGACCACAGAACTAGATAAAATCTGGCGGATTTTTCTGCGCGTGCAGCTCATTATTTTTTTGGTCCTGGGCGTGTTGGTGCTGGCCAGCACCAGCCTCATTTTATGGCTGTTTCGGCAGGGGTGGCTGCCCTTATCTCCCATTGGCCTGATCATCCTGCTGCTCATCGTCTATGCCGCTATCCAGCAGGTGGATAATCTATGGCTTCGGCCCCAATATATGGGCGAAGCGCTGCAGCTACATCCAGGCGTCGTAGTGGTTTCACTGCTGGCCGCCTTTGCCTTTACAGGCTTTCTGGGGGCGCTGCTGGTCGTGCCGGTGCTGGCCAGCCTCAAGTTTGTTTTTCAATATTTTCGCGGCAGCACAGCACCCCCTCCTTTGGAAATTGAAACGGAACGACTTCTCCCTGAAAGTCCACCCGTTCATTAGACCCCAAACCAATTTTTACTTGTTTTCTTTTTACAGAAAAAGGAACGTTTTACATTATGTGGCACATAAAGTCTGTTGATTCCATTTTAAATGAGCTTAATACAAACCTAGAACAAGGGCTGGACCAGGCGGAGGCCCAGCAGCGGCGGCAGCAGCACGGCCGTAACGAACTTATCACCAAAGGCGGCAAACATCCCCTAAGGCTGCTGTGGGAGCAGGCCAGCAGCACCATGGTGCTAATCTTGATTGTCGCCACGGTGCTCTCTGCCTTTTTGGGCAAGGTGACGGAGGCAGCGGCCATCGGCGCGATTGTGGTCCTCTTTGTCATATTGGGGTTTGTGCAGGAGTACCGTGCCGAGCAGGCGATGGCCGCCCTGAAGAAGCTGGCGGTGCCGGTGGTGCGCGTGCTGCGCAGCGGCCGTTGGCAAGAAATGCCTGCAATTGATCTGGTGCCGGGAGATGTAATCTCGCTCGAGGCGGGCAACGCCATCCCCGCCGACGTGCGCCTGGCTACCAGCGCCAATTTGCGCGTGCAGGAAGCAGCCCTGACGGGGGAATCGGAAGCGGTAGAAAAAAAGACGGCCGTCCTCGATAAAGAAAACCTGCCGCTAGGCGACCGGCGCAACATGGCCTACATGGGCACCAACGTAACCTATGGGCGAGGCACGGCCATTGTTGTCGCCACCGGCATGCAGACCGAGCTGGGTAAAATTGCCACGCTCATCCAGGAGGTGCCAGACGGCACAACGCCGCTGCAGCGCCAGCTAGACCAGGTAGGGCGGCAGCTGGCTTTGGCTGGCGTGGTGATTGCCGTGCTGGTGATGATCGTTGGGCTAGTACAGGGGGAAACGCTTGAGGAAATGTTTTTAACGGCCGTTTCCGTGGCTGTGGCCGTTATTCCCGAAGGCTTGCCCGCTGTCGTCACCATTACACTGGCCCTGGGAGCGCAACGGATGCTGCGGCGCGCGGCGCTCATTCGCAAGCTGCCTGCGGTAGAGACCCTGGGCGCTGTCACCATCATTTGCTCCGATAAAACCGGCACGCTCACCGTCAACCGTATGACGGTTACCATTTTGGACGTGGCCGGGCATTATCTGGAGCTGGCCGGCACCAGCGATAAGCCCAGCCCTAGTTACCGCATCGCTGCCGGGCCAGATGAACTGTTTAACAGCCGCCCGGCGGCAATTGGCCTAACGCTGGCCGCTGGCGCCCTGTGCAACGACGCTTCCTTCCAGCCAGAACCGGAGACGGGCCGCTACAGTTTTTTGGGCGATCCCACCGAAGGCGCGCTGCTGGTAGCGGCGCAGCAGGCAGGCCTGGAAAAAACCAATCTAGAAGCGCTGCTGCCGCGCGTGAACGAACTCCCTTTTGATTCTGAACGCAAACGGATGACCACGGTGCACAAGGTGGAAATAGTGCCGGAAAATTTGCCCACGGCCGTGCGCGCCCTGGTCGGTTCAGACAAGCCGTATCTGGCCTTTACCAAAGGGGCAGTGGATGGCCTGCTAGAAATTTGCGACCGGGTTTGGGATGGCGATGGCCCCGTACCGCTGGACGAATCGTGGCGCACGCGCATTGAGTTGGCCAACAATGAGATGGCCCAAAACGGCATGCGGGTGCTGGGTCTGGCGCTGCGCCGCCTGCAAACCCCAGACGAGCCGCTCGAAGAAAATCTAGTTCTGATTGGGCTGGTAGGGATGATTGACCCGCCTCGCCCAGAAGTAAAAGAAGCCGTTGCCACGTGCAAGACCGCTGGCGTACGACCCATCATGATTACTGGGGATCATCCCCTGACGGCCCGATTTATTGCCCACGACCTGGGTATCTCGGAAAACGGCCGTGTGAAAACCGGCCAAAATTTAGACGAGATGAGCCAGGAAGAGCTGGCAGAGGTCGTGCGCGAGGTATCTATCTACGCGCGGGTATCGCCAGAACATAAGCTGCGCATTGTAGAGGCCTTGCAGCGGCAAGGCCACGTTGTGGGCATGACCGGCGACGGAGTGAACGACTCGCCTGCCCTGCGCAAAGCCGACATCGGCATCGCCATGGGCATCACCGGCACAGACGTTTCTAAAGAAGCGTCGGAAATGGTGCTGCTGGACGATAATTTCGCTACCATCGTGGCCGCAGTGGAAGAAGGCCGTGTTATCTATGACAACATTCGCCGGTTTGTTAAGTTCTCCATTGCCGGGAACCTGGGCAAAATTATTGTCATGCTGATCGCGCCGTTTTTAGGCATTGTGGTGGCGCTGGAGCCCCTGCAACTGCTCTGGCTGAACCTGATGACTGACGGGCTGCTGGGGCTGGGGCTGGGCGTAGAGCCAGCCGAAAAAGGGGTGATGACACAGCCGCCGCGCTCGCCAGAGGCGTCGCTGTTTCACGGCGGCCTGGCGGCGCACATTGTGCGGGTTGGTGTGGTGATTGGCCTGGTAGGGCTGCTGGTCTCCTGGCTGGGCGCCAATCCAGCAATAGAAATAGCCAGCAGCTGGCGCACAATGCTGTTTACCACGCTGACCTTTTTGCAGGTGGGTCAGGCGATTGCCTCCCGCTCCAGCCACGAGTCGGCCTTTAGGCTGGGCTGGCGCTCCAACGTGACGCTGTTTGGGCTGGCACTGCTGGTCATTGGCCTGCAGATGTTTGTGATTTACACGCCGGGCGTGCGCAGCTTTTTTACGGCCGTTCCGCTTACGCTTCCCGAACTTCTAATCTGCATCGGCCTGGGCAGCCTGGCGTTCTGGGCCATTGAGCTGGAGAAATGGGTGCTGAGCCGCCGATGATGGGTGGGACACAACCTATTTATGCAGTTTCCGTAGAGGCAGGTGTTGATTTAATCATTCTGTCTTTTTCAGGAGGTTGTGCATGTTTCAAAGACTTTCAAATAGCTGGGAGTTGGTCAAGGCCAGCTGGCGGGTGCTGTTAGCTGATAAGGAACTGATGGTGTTTCCATTGGTGGCTTTCTTAGCTTCAGTCGTGGTGCTGATTACGTTTGCCGTGCCCACGGTTTTGGCGGGCGTGCTTGATTCGGCCGTTGCCGATGGGGAATTAAGCGTTTTTAGCTATATTGTCGCTTTCGCCTTTTACACAGTCATGTATTTTGTGACGATCTTTTTCAACACCGCTCTGGTTGGCGCCGCGATGATCCGGCTGGAAGGTGGCGATCCGACGGTGGGCGATGGCTTTCGCATTGCCTTTAGCAAGCTGAGTACCATCTTTGGCTATGCCCTCATTGCCGCCACGGTGGGCACCATTTTGCGGGCCATTTCCGAACGTTCCGGTGCGCTGGGGCGTATTGTTGTTTCACTGGTTGGCCTGGTCTGGAACGTTGCCACATTTTTGGTGGTGCCGGTGTTAGTCATGGAAAAGGTGGGGCCGGTGGAAGCCGTGAAGCGCAGCTCTGGTCTGCTCAAAGAAACCTGGGGTGAGCAGATTGCTGGGAATCTGAGCGTTGGGCTTATTTTTGGCCTGATTACCTTCCTGGTAATTTTGGCCGGCATCCCGCTGGTAATTTTGGCGGTGATGAGTGGCAGCGTGGGCTTGATTGTAACGGCCGTTGCCCTGGTTATTCTGCTGATCATGCTTATTTCCCTGGTGAGCAGCACGTTGAGCGGCATCTATACAGCGGCCGTTTACCGCTACGCTACCACGGGTGACACGGGCGGCTACTTCGATGCCGACATGGTGAAGGGTGCCTTCAAGCTGAAATAGATTTTTAACCGCTGAGACGCAGAGGGCGCAGGGAAATTTTGCTTTTCTCTGCGCCCTTTTTTATTGCAATCGGCGAAATCTATGATGAAAGTGTTTTACGGTTGGTACAGTTCAG
This sequence comes from Promineifilaceae bacterium (SeqCode), assembly GCA_041987425.1. Classification (GTDB taxonomy): domain Bacteria; phylum Chloroflexota; class Anaerolineae; order Promineifilales; family Promineifilaceae; genus Leptofilum. The sequence continues at coordinate 8,328 of JBHIWP010000268.1, forward strand.
TTTCGGGATAGAAGGCGTACCAGCCGAACCAATAGGCCAGGTGGCCGTTGATGCGTGCCAGCGTTTCACCATCTGGCCCCACCAATGCTTCCTCAGTGACCTGCCA
>JBHIWP010000269.1:0-8369 GCA_041987425.1 Promineifilaceae bacterium (SeqCode)
TACCACCATTCCAAACTGGATGGAGGCGATAAGCCCCGATCTGAAAGACGGGTTTGTCGCCATGGCCGACGAGAAGGGGCTGCGCATCGTCGCCGACGGCTTCGCCTTCACCAACGAGATCCGTTTCGACGCGAAAGAGGAATGGCTCTATGTCGTCGAGACGACCGGCAAGCGCATAACCCGTCTGCGGGTGCAGGAGGACGGCTCGCTGACTGATCGGGAGACGTTCGGTCCATCCGATCACAACGCCTTCATCGACGGCATCAACCAGGGACTGGTGACGGCCAATCCGCCCGAGCTAGGCGATCCGCCTGACCCCAACGGCATCATGATTTCGACGATTTATGGCTATCTGCTGGCCGGTTCCCCGGTGCGAGTGCAGGTGTGGCTGGAAACGGCCGCCACCGGCTGGTGGGACATTCCCAATCAGCCGCTGAGCAACGCCTTTGTGTTGGCGCAAAGCTATGATCCCAGCCAGCCGTGGACCATGGACGACGACTTCCACATTCGCAACCAGCTCCTCAGCCGCATCATTCGCGGCCTCACGGCGCGCTGCAGCGACGGTATTCTGCTGGCCACCAGCGACCTGGACCGCCGCGGCGTGCGCCAGGAGGGTCCGCTGTGGCGCGCCCTGCAGGCGGTGCGGTAGGGGGGAGTGAAAAGTGATAAGTGAAAAGTAAAAAGTGATAAGTGAGCCACTTTTTACTTTTCACTTTTTACTAAAATTTAGACCCTCTCATTCCAAACGCTACTCTGTTTCATCATCTGCCGCTGCGGTAAACAGCAGTGAGCCGTCGTTGGTGTGCAGTGTCAGTTCCGTGCCCGAGAGCGTGTAGCTGGTCACCTGAGCCAGGGCCGCCAGAAAGTCGCTTTCCTGCTGCATCACGCCCTCGTCCAGGCAGGCCATGAGCGTGCTGGCAACCAGACCGATAGACAGCGTACCGTCTTCTCCCATGGTGGCCTCTGCAGAATAGCTGTTGCAGCCGGAAGATCCATTGACCTGCGCGCCGTCAAAATTTAGGGTGATTTCGGTGCCCGGCAAGACGGCCGTCTGGTTGTCGTTTGGCCCAAAGCTGATCAGAACCCAGCTTGTGTCCTGCAGGTCGCTGTCGACTTCTGGCTGAGCATCTGGTGTGGAGGTAACGGCCGTCTTGCCCACAACTTCAATCAGGGTCACCTCCAAAGAAGAAGCGTCGGCCGGGGGATTCTCAATCTCGGTTTCGCTAACGCGCAGTTCGTATTCGTAGCCGGGTTCGTATTCGAAGCCAACAATTTGGCCATAGAACAGTGTCCATTCGTCCGCTTCGCTCTGGCGCACCTGCAGGCATTGCTGCGGGGCAACGCCCACACAGTCAACCAGCTCTGGTCCTACGAACAGCGTTTTGATTGTTTCGTCTTGCTCTGCGTCCGCTTCGCCGCTGGCTTCTTCGGTGGTGTTTGCTGTAAAAATCAGACGGCCGTTCTCATAGTTCAGCGTCAGTTGCTCAGCCGTCAGCGTAAAGCTGCTCACGGTGCTCAGGGCCGTCAGATAGCTATTTTCCTGCTGCATGATGTCATCAGCGCAGGCCATTTTTGTGGAGCCAATGGCCCCAAAAGTTAAAGAGCTGTCGGATTGCGTGAATTCGCCAAAGTAGCTGTTGCAGCTGGCGCTGCCATTAATGCCGCCATCGACGAAGTTTAGGGTGATAGGTGCGTTGGGGAGATCGGCCGTTGGCCCATCATCTGGCCCAAACTCTTCAAGCGTCCAGCTGCTTCCTTCCAGCTCGGCACTGGAATCGACGCCTGGTTCTACATCACCTCCCGAGCCGGAAGGTGAGCAGGCCGCCAGGGCCAACAGCAGCACCAAACTTATAACTATTAAATTTATCAATTTGCTTTGAGACTTCATTAGAATTTTCTCCTCTGAAAATAAGCGTAGATAAGCACGTTCCTTATTTTCTCTCTGTTATGCTTGCGCGTGTCCACAACAGGTGATCAGCGGCATATCAATTGGTCTGCTTGAATGGGAATCGTGATTGTGGGGGTTGCGCAATTTGTTTTTAAAATGTGCAGGGGATTGTGAAAGGATTCTCAACCCTGCCACCTTTGTAACGCCAGAGCCAACGCGAAAGTTCCATTGCCGGTTGAGACAACAAAAAAGACATCCGCCAGGGGATGCCTTTCTAAAAAACAGCGTCTGCCTACAATCGCATAATCTTACATTAATGATGGTGCCCTTCAGGGCCGTGGGCGTGTCCGTGAGCCAATTCTTCTTTTGTTGCGGGCCGGAGGGCGGGGATGCTGACTTCAAAGTGCAGCGTTTCGCCCGCCAGCGGATGGTTGAAGTCTAGCATGACTTCGTTCTCTCGAATTTCGGCGACGGATGCGTCGAATAACTCGTTTGTTTCGGCATCGCGCAGGCTCAATACCTGTCCTTCTTCCAGCTCCATGTCATCAGGAAACATCGTTCGCGGCACGATTTCGAAGGCGTCCATATCCATCTCGCCGTACGCTTGGGCGGCGGGCACAACTACTTTTTTGCTGTCACCTACGGTCAAACCGGTCAGGGCATTTTCCAACCCTGGGATAATCTCGCCGTAGCCGTGCAAATATTCCAATGGCCCCTCTTCTTCGGAAGAGTCGACGATTTCCCCGTCACTTAAACGCAGAGTGTAATTCAGACTTACAACGACCCCGTCTTTAATTTTCAACGCTTCACTCATCTTACTTCTCCTAACTGCTTGATAAAAAAGAAAGACTTTCGCCCAGGTCTGGAACGAAAGTCTTACAACTGTATCGTTTTAGATTTTTAATACCTGCTTAGCCAGGTAAGCAGGTGCTCTAAACGCGACGTGGCCTTAGACGGCCGTTACGTTTGCCGCAGCGGGGCCCTTGGGGCCAGCTTCGACGCTAAACTCGACGCGTTGTCCTTCATACAAGGTTTTACGGCCGAAACCATTAATGGCTGAATAATGGACAAATACATCTTCGCCATCATCCACAGCAATAAAGCCAAAGCCTTTTTGGTCGTTGAACCATTTGACGGTTCCGGTTGTTAACTCACTCATTGAAAAAGAATCTCCTTGTGGTTCTACAGTAAACGGCCGTTTTTGTAACCACATCTATTTTTTTCTAAATTTGGCCGTTTACGGGTGCAGGTCTACCCCAATAAAAAAAGCACTTTCCCGACTTTTTGAGTCCAGGCAGTGCTTTTGATCCAGGACAAACTCGCAAAATCTACGTCGATAGCGTACACGATTCTCAGGTTCCCGTCAATTATTTGGCGCAGCCGCCCGCAAAATGGGCCTGTCACCGCTGCAAATGAGGGGAATTCAGCGCAAAGGACATTAAGCCGGTTAGCGGGGTACGGCCAGGCCCAATGGGTTAACGGTGTAGCCAGGGAAGATTTGTGCCAGCTGCGGATTGTTCAGCCGCTTTTGGATGATTTCCCCCAGCACGTCGCGGTAGTCGGTAGTGACGGCCAGATCGCCGGGTCCCACAAGCTGCTCGTCGTGCAGGCCGGGCCAGCGGGCAAAGACCTGCCCGCCACTGACGCCCCCGCCCAGCGCCATCATCATGTTGCCGTGGCCGTGGTCGGTGCCCAGGCCGCCATTTTCCTGCAGCCGCCGCCCAAATTCAGACATCACCACCACGGTAATGTTGCCCATTTTTGTCTGTAAATCTTCATAGAAGACAGCCAGGCCGTCGGCCAACTCTGTGAGCAAAGCGGCTTGCGTGCCAACCGTGCCGCCCTGGGCCACGTGTGTGTCCCAACCGCCCAGGTCGATGCAGGCCACTTCCACGCCTACGTCTGCTTTGATGAGTTGAGCCACCATGCGCATGGCCTGGCCAAATTCGTTTTCCTGGTAAGCACGGCCGTTTGGCACATACCCTTCTGTGTCAATCTTGCTCAGCACCTCTATCGAGGCAAACGTTTGTTGGGCAACGGCCGTCAGCATGTCCTGGTTCTGCTCGTAGAGCATCTGCAGTAGGCTGCTCATCTGGCCCACGCGTTCAGGGCGGCCCTCCAGGTGGTAATCGGCGATTGATTGCAGTGCGGTAGAGGAAACGGCCCCGGTGAGCGAAGCGGGCAGCATGTCGCCAATGCCCACGGCGCGCAGCGAGGAGCTGTTGCCGCTGTCCAGCGTGGCCAGATGGCGCGCCAGCCAGCCGGTATAGTCGCTGTTTTCTGTGGCGCCCCGCTCCATCAAATCCATCGCTTCAAAGTGGGAGCGGGATTCGTCGGGGGAGCCGGTGGCGTGGATGAAGGCCATGTCGCCAGCAGCGTAAATATCGTGCAGGGGTGCCAGCGCCGGATGCAGGCCAAAGAAGCCGTCGAGGTCTACGGCACGGCCGTTGCTGGCGCGGTTGTCGTCTGGCCGGGGAATACCAATGAGGGGACGGTGGGCATAATATTCGTCATTGCCGTGCGGCACCACCATGTTTAGCCCGTCGGCCCCGCCGCGCAGAAAAATGCAGACGAGCGTGTCCCCCGCTGGCCCCACGTGTGGGTCCGCCAGGCTAATGCGCGGCATCCAGGTGGGCAACGCTACCAGCTTGTTGCCCAGCAGCAGCGCTGCGGCCGATTGCATGCCCCGGCCCAAAAAGGTACGGCGGCTGACCTGCTCATATTCTTGACAATGGTTTATTTGGGTATTCATCAGATTCTCCACTTGGGTAATTGGGTAATTAATTACCCAATATCCTAATTACGCAATTACTCTCTACGTCCACTGAAATTCCGGGCTGGCCAGCATGAGCGCAATGCAGTCGCGCAGCCGGGAATGCGCTTCGTCGTTCTGCAGCGTACGGCTGCCGATGTAGTCAGTAAATAATTGGATTTCGTTTTCCTGCAGGGCGCGGCCGTACACCAGCCCGGCGAACAACTGCACGGCGGAGGCGGCCGTTGTTACCTCTCCCGCAGCCAGAATATTTTCCAGGGGCACTGTTGCCCCGGGAATCTCATTGTGCAGCAGCGCCAGGGCAAAGTTCCAGCGGGGCAGCAAGTTGGCCGCCCAGGCAGCCGAAACGTCTGGGTAGCCATCGGGTGGCGGCCAGTGGAACAGCGGCTGGCCCATTATCTGCATCCAGTCGCCGATGGCCCGGCCGCGCCCCAGGCGGAAGTCCACGTGCAGGGCGCGCAGCGCTGAGACCATGTAGGTATGCGGCCGTTTGAGCTTGGGCGGCGCGGCGGCAAACCCTTCGCTCAGGAATATCACGCGCAGCATTGCCTTGATGTCTCCGCCGCTTTGCAAATGGGCGTCGGCCACCTGGTCTACAAGCACAGTGGGCGGCTCGTCGGCCACGAAGCGGCGCACCAACTTGGTGGCTAAAAAGCGGGCCGTGGCTGGATGGTCTGCCAGCAAATCGAGCAGTTCCCTCACCTCTGCCTCCCCGCGCCCGGCCGGAAAGGTATGCCCCAGCACGTACTTTTCGCCGAAGTCGTGCCTGGCTTCATCAAAAACAAATTGCCCACGTAAACGGCCGCGCCGGGCGACGGTCCAGCCAGTGAGAATGCGGGCCACTTCCTGCACGTCTTGCTGGGTGTAGCCGCCATCGACACCCAGCGTGTGCAGCTCCAGCAGTTCACGGGCGTAATTTTCATTGGGGTGGCTTTTTTCATTGCTGATGTTGTCTAAATACAGCAGCATGGCCGGGCTTTGCGCCGATGCGCCTAGAATCTCGCGGAAGTTGCCCAGGGCGTACGGCCGTATCACGTCCCGATCGTCCACAATCTTTGCCAGCGGCATTACTTGCTCTTTGCGCAGATAGATGTTGAAATGATCGCTCCAAAATTCGACCATGGCTTCGTATAGCTGCCGTTTTGAGTAAATGGCCCGCATAAAGGTGGTGCCGATTAGCTCTACAGCAGCATCGCGCGGTTCTTGCTCCAGCAGCAGACTGGCGTCCATCTGATACAGGTGCTGGTGGCGGGCGATCAGGTCATTAGCCGTGTCGTCGATGGCCTCGGGATTAAGCTGTTCGTCCAGATAGGCTGCCAGACCCTGCCCGATGACTCGCTCGACCTCGCCAGGCACTGGGCCATAGCCCGCCCGGTTCAGCAGGCGCCGCACCGGGTTTACGGCCTGCTGGGGCAGCCCGGGAGCGCCTTCAGTGGTGGGCGCCGCACCGGGAACGGCCGTTGGCCACGTGAGCGCTTCTGGCAGTTCGTCCTGGGCCAGTTCATGCCCAATCACGCTGCACCCGGCAGTTCCGGCAGCAACGGCCGTCAGGCCGCCCAGGCGGAGGAAGTCGCGGCGGGTTAGTTTCATGTTCAGGCTCCTTGTGGTTGGTGAGCAGTAGGTCAGTATTCAGTAGGTCAGTATTCAGTAAGCAGGTGACTGATTACTGATGCACTGATTACTGACTCACTGATTGCCAGTTACTACAATCTGCTCGCTCACCGCGGGACGGGGCAGCCAGCCAAGCAGGCCAAAAACGGTCGCGCCCAGCACGGTGATACCCACGATGGGAGCGAACAAAAACCAGCCAACAATGGGAAAGAGGCAGGCCAGTTCATACAACACCGCGCCGCGCAGCCAGTTCATGGCTTCGGAACTCGGATTGGCCAGAAGGCTGACGCGGCTGGCCAGCAGGCGGCTCATGCCTGCTGCGCCTAGCGTGCCCAGCCCCATGCCCACAAAGGCGGCTACAAAAGCGGTGCCGCGCACCACACCATTGGGTACGTTGGCGGTGATGGCGATCCACAGTAGAAAAGCGGCCGTTACCGGCACGCCCAAAAAGAAACATTTACCGGGCGTTTGTTCTAGCCGGGTTTCAATGCGATTGGTGACTTGAGGCATTAGCAAGTTAAGCGCCAGCAGCAGCGCGGGAAGGCAAATTAAGATGCCCAAAAGCGAGTAAACAACAATATAAACGTCAACCATGAGACTGCCTCCTTGGTGGTGGCGGTATTGGCGAGAGCCAAACCTTTGGCAGCCTAACGCTGCCGTCCGTTATTGGTTATAAGTACCAGAAGCAGTGACGAAAGTTGCAATCAATCTGTAAATTGTTTGTAAAATGCGTTAAGGATGGAGGAGGGAAAGGGTGGCGGCAGCGGGTTTCCTTTGAAAAGCCTGGTGCAAAATTTGGCGGCATATTTCTAATTGAGCCTCTGCCTGCAGGCGCTGGCCCGCTTGCAGATAGAGCTTAATTAGCCAGCCATGCCAGCCTTCGTGATGGGGTTCGATAGAAACAAGCTGTCGGGCAAGGGGAATTGCTTTCTCAAGCTGGCCATCTTCTTCATAGCGGTTGATAAGCTGTAGCAGCGTTTCCAGGGCCATCAAGCGATGCTGCTCGCGTATAAGCGATGCCCATTCTACGAAGCCTTTTGCTTCCTGCACCTGAATGGTTTCGAGGAAATCACCGCGGTACAGTTTCAGAGCTTTCTCTGGGTGGTGGAGGATGGTTTGTTGGAAGACGGCCGTATCCAGCCACACTTCATAGGCAGGGTTCAGCCGAACAGTTTGCCGATTAATGAGAATGCTGTCTTCACAGACCCGGCGCAGCCGAGAAAGCAAGACGCGCAAATTGTTGTTGGCATGGTTGCGGGAGTGAGAATTAAATAACAATGAGGCCAGGGCTTCGCGCAAATGTGGGTAGGGATGACAAACTAAATAGGCTAACAGCGCATCAACTTTGTGCGATGTAGTTTCGGCCAAAGGTTGCCCATTTAATATAAATGTTGGCGCGCCGAAAAGGTGTATTTCTAAGCTGGCCGCTGTTTCCACAATCTTGTTGCGCTTGAGTAACTGCTCTTGTTCTAATGGCTGCATACTTTCGTTTTCGATGTTAGAACTTCTGCTGCAATGGGTTTCTGTTTTGCTGCTTAATTCTTAAATTTCTGTTTCACTACGTCTAATGGTTTAGCGAGGGTTGGTCAACGCCTGTACGCCTTGTCTCAGTCCAGGAACATCCTAGCGGAGCAAGGTTAACATTAGACTTACGTCTTATTTTGTGCAGCGGCAACAAGTGAATAAAAAAGTGAGGTTTGTGATGAACGGCCGTTTTGGGCACCATTTATTTCTTTTTTTCACACTTTTATTAAGCGGTATTGGCTGTGGCGGCGAGGCAAGCAACCCGGATTCTTCCTCCCCTACTCCCGATGCGGCAGCAGCTATGCAGGCGGCCATTCAGGCTACCATTGCTGCCGAAGCGGGCAACCGTGGTCAGCTTCTGGCCACATGGGCAGAAGAACTGGAGGCAGCCGAAACGGCGTGGCAGGCCCAAGAAATTAGCCGATATATGATTGTGGTAGCCTATACGCCCAGCCACACGGTGAACCAGTCCATCTATACGCTCACCGTGGATAATGGCGAAATTGTGGAAGAATCCGCAACCTGCGTGGCATTTGGTACTAATCCCAGCTGTGTGGTTGAGGATATCGACCC
>JBHIWP010000270.1:0-8332 GCA_041987425.1 Promineifilaceae bacterium (SeqCode)
GGCTTCTTTGCTTTGCCTCGGCCTCTTTCTCGCGCTCCTCTTGCCACTTGACGTACTTGCGCACTTTGGCTTCGTCCAGCCCTACCGTGCTCACACAGTAGCCTCTGGCCCACAGCTTCTCGCCCCAGTATCGTCGTTTCAACTTTGGGTAGCGGCGAAACATCGCCATGGCTAGCTTCCCTTTCAGATACCCCATCGTGTCTGACACGGCATATTTCGGTGGTATCTCCAGGACCAAATGCACGTGGTCCGCTTGTATGTTTAATTCCAGCACTTCAATTTTGTCTTTGCGCTGGCAGAGTTGATACAGTTGTTGTCTCACATACTCAGCTATCTCATCTTTGAGTATCCGATAGCGGTATTTGGGACAAACGATCACATGATATTTGCATTCATAAATTGAATGCGATAGCTTTTTAAACCGGGTCACTATAAACCTCCTTTAAGTTTTGCACCTTCTAGGTGGTTTATAGTACCCCTTTTACGGTAGAACCTTTTAATCTTACTCACTGCCTGAGGCAGTGGCTTCTGATTTAGTGAAAAAACTAAATGCCTGTCCGTTGGGTCAAAGAGAATGCAACATTGCTGTTGAGCATACTTTCGTCCCAAACAGTATCTTCGCCTTTTTCCTCCTAATTGCAGTCGGCCCACCTTGTCTGTCTTGCGCACCCACAGAAAAGAAGCCAGAAAGTGGTCAACGCGACCGAGGTCGAAAAGGGCCAATTCGTAGTCTAATTGATAAGGACGCCGTGGCTTCAAAAGTTCTGGATAAGCTGTCGTTGGAGGACGTCCATTACAGGCTTTGGCTCGAGGTGGTAAGTTAAATACTAACTCGCGCGCTGCTTGTTGTACGGCCAGTTGTAGATTGGCTGCTGGCTTTTTCTCCTAGCCGACAATGGCGTAGTCATTGAGGGTACGATGGCCTCGTTCGACTTCAGCGTTGTCGGTGCATTTTCCTGGTCTAATCGTGGCATAAGCGATGCCCAAGCCTTGCAACCATAAGGTAGAAATCGGAAGAAAAATCTTTACCAGGGCGACCTATCAAGGCTGTTTCATTATCAGTCTGCACCTCTTGGGGCATCGTGCCCCAGAAGGCAAAACCACAACGTAAGGTCGTCTGCGCTTCACGCCAGGTCACGCGCTCAACTTTCCGCGCCGATGTCTTCTTGCACAACAAGAGGGCATGAATTCAGGCACCACTATATTGCTCAACTACGGTATGCAGGGCGAGCTTCTGCCCATCTGCCTGTTCGATATCAACCTTGAAGTCTAATTGCCAACGTTGGTGAACGGCTGTTGGCAATGGGGCTTTGGCTCGCTGAGCAGGCTTTTTCCGCCGCTGTCGGCGAAATCGAGGCCATTGGTGCAGATAACGCCCAATACTGGATGGGTGTGGCAAGGGGAAACCCTGACAGGAACGCCTTTTTTGTAAATGATAGTGGATGCGTTCTCGTCCCCATCGCGGATGCTCTACTTTCAACCGCAAAATGGCATACCGCATCATTGGCGAAAAGCGACTGAGTAGCCCTTGTGGTGAACGATGATAGCGACTTGCACAATTACCGCCATCTCGTTGACGGCGACACCAATAGCGTACACACTCTTTGGATACATCTGCGCGTTGAGCAATTTCTCGGTAGGTTTCGCCACGCAGGTGTTGCCGGTAAAAGTCTCGCCGTTGGGCTGGAGTTGTCTAGTTTATAACGATACTCCTTAATTAATTTCTAGGAATATGTCAGAACCTCCGAACGTCATGTCACCGGTTAATCTAAAGGGGTAAGTTTTTAACGAGCAGTTAGGGGTATAACCCCATAAACATCTACATCAAAGATTGGCCCAACCTTGGCCATAAGATAGATTAGCTACATCTAGCAGTTGACAATAGGGCTTTTACAGGGTCCACCTGAGCCATTGGGATCAGGGTCATAGAAGCCACCCAGCACCGTGAAGGTAGCCCCGGCCAGCCCGCCCAGTGCCCCACCGGGCCAGGCACCTACCCCACCTGCCATGGAGCCAAATCCAGCACCGGTCCCCACACCGCCTAAAACGTTCCAGAACAAATCACGGAAAAATTCACCTGGTGTTCGGCCACCAGGGAGGTTGCCTTCCGGCGACGTCTCAGGATCTGGTTCAGGATCAGGCTGTGGTTCTGTGCCAGGGTCGGTTCCTGGGTCAGTGCCCGGGTCGCTCCCTGGATCCGTTTCGGGGTCGCTGCCTTCCGAGCTGCCCTCGTCTGATTCACTGCTGCTGGAGACAAGTGAATAGTCGACGTTTCCGGCGTCGTCTCGCTTCGTAATCTCAATTGCTGCTGAAGCCAAGGAACCAGGGTCAACGTTTGACAGATCGACGGAGATACGGCCGTTCGTCTCTTCCTCAAACAACTGCGAAATCTTCGCTGCATTCAGCCCCATCGCGTGCAGGGTCTTCACCGTCGTTTCGACAACTTCAGCGCCATAAGCCTCGTCCGTGGCAGAGGTGACCATATCGACTAACAGACGACGTTGGTTGGCTACATCATCCTCGCCGTAAAGTGCTCCGAGGCGCGCTGCATTTTCTTCAGAAAGGCCGGCTTCAATTGCTCGCGCCTGCACAAAAGCAGGATCGGAATAATTAACGAATAAGGCTTTCTGCATGGTGAAGAATGATTGCATATCAGTAGACACATCCCCGCCATAAAGCGTCTCAAACATAATTGAGAGCTCGCCAGCAGATGGAGAAAGTAGACCGTGTAGACCCGCATCTTCTACGGTTTGCTGCTCCCCTGAAGAAGATTCTACCGTTAGTTGAGGGATCGTCAGGTGACCGACCCAACCGATCGTTTGACCATTTGCCTTTAGGGGCATGGCGGTCATTTCTGCAGTTCCATCACAGCGCAACCGGACCTCTCCGCTAGCGTTGGTCATGCCTTCTGCCAGTAGCCGGGTGCCGCCACCAAACAAAAACTGCTCGCCCCCGTCAAACAACAATTCGTTATTCTCCAATTGAAAGGAAAGGCGCACTGTATTGCTTTCTGCCGTCCAAACACCTTCGCATTGGGTGACGCCTTTCTGCAAATAGGCTGCCTCAGGCTGTTCAGAAGTACCTGTCTCATTAGCGCTCATAAAAGAGGTCAGGCCCTCTGTAGGCACATTGCTACACGCTGCCAGCAGCAGCATAATCATTATTAATCCAACTGTTCTAAAATTACGGTTCACAATTACTACCTCCACAAATTAACATTGGTTTATACATGGCAGGCAGTATAATGAAATAGCGTGTACAAAACGTGCACGCCTGGGAATCAGGCGAGCCACAAGGCTTTTGGTTTTGGATAATTCAATATGCTCTCAATGAATTTGCTGGGTGAACTTAGCTTCAGCGTCGACGGCGCAGCCGTAAAACCGCTACGCTCGCGCACAGCAACCGCACTGCTCATTTATTTGGCCTGCGAGCAACGGCCGTTTTCACGCGACTATCTGGCCACCTTTTTTTGGGAAGATCGAAACGAGACTCAGGCAGCGGCCAACCTGCGCACCGCTCTAAAACTGCTGCGTCGGCCCTTCGCATCTTACCTCACCATCACGCGCCAGACGGTGGCTTTTAACAATGAAAGCCCTCACGAAATTGACGCCCTTAACTTTTCTTGTCTAATCGAAAATCTCCCGGCACATCAGCCGCCGACCCCGGAGACTATCGATCAGCTAGGTCACGCATTGGATCGTTACCAGGGTGACTTTTTGCAAGGCTTCCTTATTCCAAACGCGTCGGGGTTTGAAGAGTGGCAAAGCGGGCAGCAGAATCGCTTCCGGCGGCTGGCCGAGCGCGGGCTGTTCCAGCTTACAGAGCATTTCCTGGCAAACGGCCGTTATCAGCAGGGAATCGAACAGGCAGCCCGTTTACTGAGCCTGAACCCGCTGCACGAAGCCGCCCAGCGCCACATGATGGAGCTGCTGTGGCGCAGCGGGCAGCGTAACGCCGCGCTGCAGCAGTACCGCACCCTCACCCAATTACTGGCTAAGGAGCTGGATGTTTTGCCCACGACCAAGACCAGCGCGCTCTTAGCCCGTATCCGCACCGCGCCGCATCGCATTCGCCCCAACCTTCCGCCTCAACCCAACAAACTGGTAGGCCGCGAACAAGAACTGCAAACGCTGTATGATAATCTGCACACTGCTGCTTATAGGCTTGTAACCATTCTTGGCCCTGGTGGCGTGGGGAAAACGCGTCTACTGGTTGAGCTGGGCAATAAGATAGCCCAAAGCTTCCCCGGGCGCTTTTCCGACGGCGTGCAGTTCATTCCCTTGGGCAACCTCAACACACCTCAATTCTTACTTTCCGCAATTGGCATATCGCTAAACGTAATGTTTAGCGGTGGCCGACCTGCACTGCATGAACTGATAGATTTTCTGCGCGAAAAGGAGCTGCTTTTACTGCTGGACAATATCGAGCATCTGCTAGAGCCTGCGCAAGAAGTGGACACGTGTTTAAACGTCATTAACACGATTCTGCAAGAAGCGCCCCTGGTAAAAATTGCCGTAACCTCCAGAATCCGTTTGCAGCTGCAGGAGGAATGGGTATTCGATCTGCCAGGGCTGGCTTCCCCTCCCCCGGATTGGAATCAGGAAGTGGAAAAAGCAAAGCTAGAAACGGCCGTTACCTTCCCCGCCGTTGAACTGTTTTTACAAAGCGCCAGCCGCATTCAGCGAGATTTTGCACCTTCCAATGAAGACTTACATCATGTGGTCAATATCTGCCGCCTGCTAGACGGATTGCCGCTTACCATTGAAATGGCGGCCAGCTGGATTAGGCAGCTAAGCTGCGCCGCCATTCTGCTGCAAATACAAACAAATCTCGATTTCCTCAGCACCTCTATGCGCAATGTGCCTGACCGGCATCGTACCCTGCGGGCCGTCTTTGACTATTCGTGGCAAATGCTCCCAGCAGAAGAGGCAACAGCCATGCGCTATTTGTCGGTGTTTCAAGGCACCATCACCCTTCGCGCCGCCCAGGAAATTGCCGACTGTTCTCCCCAAGTCGTTGCCGCTCTGGCAGATAAATCGCTGCTAAAGCGCTCGGACCCTGAAAATGGCCCGCCCGTATTTGAACTGCACGCCATGCTGCGCCAATATGCTGCCTTACAGCTAGACAACTATCCAGCCGAGCACCGCCAGGCGAAAGCAAAGCACGGTGCTTTTTACATGGCTTTTCTGCAAGAGCGCGCAACCGAGGTAAAGAGCGGTGCACAAACAGCCGCCTACGACGAAATTGCCGCCGCTATTGACGAAATTCGGGCCGCCTGGGACCACGTTTTGGAGACGCAAGCGCTTGAGGATTCCAGCAAAGCGGTGGAAACGCTGTTCTACTTTTATTGGGCCAGGGGGTGGCTGCAAGAGGGACTGGATACGGCAGAGCGAACGGCCGTTGCTGCGCAAAAGCTTCTGCCGAAAAGCAAGCAACTTTACGATCTGGCACAGGTGTGGCAGGCTGAATTTAACGGCTGGCTGGGCCGCTATGAAGAAGCAAGCGTGCTCTACAAACAGGTTATTGCTCGCTGCAGCCAATCCGCTACGGCCCCAGAATTAGTCTTTGCCCTTATTGGTTTAGGACGCATCCAATATTGGCAAGGGGATTATACAACGGCGGTAACAACGTTTGAAGAAAGCCTGGCCCGGGCGCGCCATCTAGAAGATGGATACTGGATATCTTTGTCGTTAAACAGCCTGGCAAATACGCTGGCAGATGCCACTATGGACTATGCCAGAGCATGGACTTTGTATGAAGAAAGCCTGACGATTTCGCAAGAAGTGGGCGATCAGTTTGGCTGCGCCAGAGCTTTGATTAACATGGGGGCAATAGCACAGGAGCAGCAACGCCTGAGCGAAGCCACGCAACTATACCAGGAGAGCCTGGACCTCTACCGAAAAATTCAGTACAAACACGGCATAAGCAAGGCTCTAAATTATTTGGGGCAGACAGCCTATTTAAGCGGCGATTTGGCGAAGGCAAAGTCGCTGATCGAAGAAAGTTACGACCTGAATCGACGGGCGGGCAATCGGCGGGCAATGGCCGATTCGCTAAAGCAGCTGGGTAATGTGGCCCGAGAAGCAGGCGACACGCAGACAGCAATGACTCACTACCGCGAGGCCATACGAGTCGCGCGTGACATCGCAGCGGAACAGATTGTGCTCGCTATTCTCATGGATACGGCCGTTGCCCTACAGAAAAATGGGGAAGCACAGAAAGCTCTTTTGCTTTTTAGCTTCGTCACTACTTATCCCACAACCGGCGAAGAATTGGCCCAGGCAGCCCACAAAAAGCTGGTAAATCAATCAGAGCCGCAACGTGAAGCCCTATATCTGGAGGCTGAAACGATATCACTAGAGGCCGCAGAGCAGCTTGCCTTCGGCGTTTCCACCAACCTAATGCGGACCGCGTAACTATCGCAGGCCAGTCAAGCTGCGGGCAATCACCATGCGCTGAATTTCGCTCGTGCCTTCATAAATTTCCGTAATTTTGGCATCGCGGAAGTAGCGCTCCAGCGGCATCTCCTTGCTGTAGCCCATTCCCCCGTGAATTTGAATCGCCTCGGTGGTCACGTACATGGCCGTTTCGCTGGCATACAGCTTGGCCATGCTGGCCTCCAATGAATACCGCTCGCCCGTTTCTTTGGCCGCCTTCTTGGCCAGGCAGGCCTGGTAAATGAGCAGGCGGCTGGCATCGACACGGCACTTCATGTCGGCCAGCTTTTGCTGAATCATCTGGAACTGCCCAATTTTCTGCCCAAAGGCTTCGCGCTCCTGGGCATACTTGATGCTGGCTTCCAGCGCGGCTTCAGCAATGCCCAACGCCTGCGAGGCAATGCCAATGCGCCCGGCATCCAGCACCGTCATGGCGATTTTGAACCCTTCACCCTCTTTGCCCAGCCGATTTTCAACCGGACATTCGTAGTTGTCGAAGATAATTTCGCTGGTGGCGCTGGCGCGAATGCCCAGCTTGGGTTCTGTTTTACCCCGCTCAAAACCTGCATGGTCCGTCTCGATGATAAAAGCCGTGACGCCCTGGTGCTTCTTCTCTGGCTGCGTCATGGTGAAGAGCACGATGTAGTCGGCGTAGGGTGCAGAGGTGACCCAGGATTTACGGCCGTTAATCACATAGTGGGTCCCGGCCTCATTCAGTACCGCCCGGCTCTTCATCGTACCCGCATCGCTGCCAGACATCGGCTCTGTCAGGCTGTAGGCACCGATCTTCTGACCATTGGCTACCGGCACCACATACTTTTGTATCTGCTCTTCCGTGCCAAATTTTAAAATACCGTGGCAATACAGCGAGTTATTGACGGACATCACCGTGCCGTGGCTGGCATCGGCCTTGCAAATTTCGGTAAGGGCCAGGGAATAGGCCAGGGTATCCATGCCAATGCCGCCGTACTCTTCTGGCACTTCAATGCCCATAAAGCCCAACTCGCCCATCTTGCGTACTGTGGTTATGGGAAATTCGCCCGTGTGGTCGTGATGTTCAGCCACGGGCGCTACTTCGTTTTGGGCAAAGCGGCGCGCTTCTTGTTGAATCATCTTGTGCTCTTCGGTAATAAAGTCAAACATCGTGGGAAATCCTCCGGGTTAATTGTGAGTGGAGAATTGTGAACTTTGAATTGTGAATGAAACGCTCCGTTCACAATTCACAATTAAATATTCAAAATTCACAATTTCAATGTTGTTTGAACGTGGTTCATAAATTGCTCAAATTCTTTCGGCGGCAGTTCGAAGCCTTCGGTCCAGCGACGGCGTTCGGCCAGCCAATATTTGCCCTCGGCACTGGTAAGAATTTCTGCCGGAATTTCCGGGCGGCTGGGTCCGCTAATGCGGGCGCTTACTGAGTTGTCGTAGACGTCTTTGGGGAAAATTTCATGGAACTGGATACGGCCGTCTTCACTATCAATCCAGGCACGCGCCTGGCCAAATGGCATGTAGCTGTATACCGAAATCTGCTTCTTATTTGCCTGTAATTCGACCGCCAGGCAAAGCCAGGTGCGCGGCACGCGCCGTTCTCGGCCGCCGCGCTGCCAGCCGCGCATGGTGAAAAACCAGGCCAGCGGCTGCACTTCGCTTCCCTCTATCAGCACAACAGTGCCGTCTTCTTCTCCTTTTGCCTCGACCCCATCAGGCGTGAGCATCACGGCACGGCCGCTAGGCCAAAAACGTTTCATAAAGTTCTCCGCTCGGGAGAGCATCACGAAAAAAAAACTATTTTTTTTCGTGAAGTGGTAACGCTGGGCGAAACACCTTTAAAAGTGATTCCCCAGACGTTAAATTCTGACCAGAATATTCTCTTAAATATAAGCCCCCTGATGGTG
>JBHIWP010000271.1:0-8316 GCA_041987425.1 Promineifilaceae bacterium (SeqCode)
CTCCTATACTGTGGTTTTTTTGGCGATTCCCTGTGAACCGCACTGATGACCACAAGATAGAAAGACCGCGCACCCATAGCGCACCCAAGCGAATAATTAATTGTGAATTGTGAATTGTGAATTATTAATGAGGGCACCGCTCACAATTCATCCTTCACAATTCATCATTCATAACTCACCATTTGTTGTCATGAGCAGAGCGTTACGAATAAAACTCCTTGGATCGCTGCAGGTGAAGGTGGGGGAAGACACAGCCGTATTCCGCACCGACGCCGAACGCACCCTGCTGGCCTATTTGGCCGCTCACCAGGGTAAGCCACAGCGCCGCGACACGCTGGCCGGGCTGCTCTCCCCCGACCGCCCCGACAAAGAAGCGCTCACCTACCTGCGTAACCGGCTCACCCGCCTGCGCAAGGTAATTGGCGATGACGAGGCCAACCCGCCCTGGCTGGAAATTGACCGCAAACAGATTGCCCTGCGCAACGGCCGTAACATCGTGGTGGATGTCTCCCAATTTGAGCAGCACCTAACGGCCGTTGAGGCGCACGCCCATCGCCAGCTGGCGGGCTGCCCCACCTGCCTGGCACGGCTCGAAGAGGCGGTCGAACTGGTGGATGGCGAGCTGCTGGCCGGGCTCAACTTCCCCAGCGAGCCGTGGCAGGCGTGGCTGCTGGCCCAGCGCGAGCACGTGCAGCAGCGGGCGCTGGAGGCCATGACGTGGCTGCGTGAAGCCATGATGGTGCAGGGGGAGTGGACGGCCGTTCTCGATATTGCCCAGCGCCAGCTAAATTTTGAGCCATGGCTGGAAGCTGCCCACCGGGCCATGATGCTGGCCCAGTACCAACTGGGCGACCGCAACGCGGCCCTGGCCCAGTTTGAGCAGTGCCAGCAGCTGCTGTGGGATGAGCTGGGCGTTGAGCCGGAAGAAGAGACAAATTCACTATTTGCCACTGTCAAGTCGGCCGCTGCCTTGCCCACTCTCCCCCAACCAGCCGCCGTTCCCCACAATCTGCCTGTGCAAACGGGCACATTCTTCGGCCGTGAAGCCGAACAGGCGCAGCTGCTGCTGCGGCTGGTCGATCCCAACTATCGTCTTGTTACGCTTGTAGGCACGGGCGGCATCGGCAAGACGCGCCTGGCAATTGAGGTGGGCGGGCAGGTCAAGATGAGCTTTCCAGACGGCGTCTGGTTTGTGCCGCTGGAGGCCATAAAGGGGGATGCAGAGCAGATCAAGATCGCCGTTGGTGAAGCGATAGGATTTGGCCAAGACGAAAAACAGCTAACGGGTGAGCAGGTACTGGCTATATTGCGCGACAAGCAGCTGCTGTTTATTTTTGACAACAGCGAAGTGGCGCTGGAAGCCATCGCTTTTATCCCCGAATGGCTGCGGCGGGCACCGCACATTGCCATTTTGGCAACCTCGCGCGAGCCGCTCAACTTTGCCGCGGAGTCTGTAGTGATGCTCGACGGGTTGCCCGTGGGCGAGGCCGAGATGAATGCCGCCGAGGCCCTATTTGCCGAGCGGGGCGGGATGGCCCGGAGTGATTTTGCGGTAACGGCCGTTAATCTTCCCCAGGTGCGCCACATTTGCCAGCTGGTCAACGGTTCGCCGCTGGCCATCACCCTGGCCGCCACCTGGGTGCGCCGCCGCTCGCTGCCCCAAATTATCAAGGCCATCGATCAATCGCTAGATTTTCTCAGCACGCGACTGCGCGATGTGGACCCGCGCCATCGCAGCATGCGAGCCGTGTTTGAGACGTCGTGGCAGATGCTATCGGCCGAAGAGATGAAGGTGCTTGCCGCGCTTGCCATCTTTCCGGCCAGCTTTACGGTCGCTGCCGCAGCCGAGGTGGCCGGAGCCACCCTGTTCGTTCTGGACGCGCTGTGCGACAAGTCGCTGGTGCAGCAAGAGCAGGAAAGCGAACGCTACGCGCTGCACAGCCTGGTGCGCCAATTTGCAGCCCAGAAGCTGGGAGATGAGAGAACGGCCGTTGGGCGGCGCTTTGCCCGCTACTATTTTAACTATGCCAAAGCGAATCAAACCGATTATGCCAGGCTTCAGCCAGAGTGGCGCAATCTTGCAGAGGGCATTGCAACAGCCCACAGCCTGGCTCAGTGGCAGCAGGTGCTGGATTTCGTGGCCCAGCTAGATGAACCGTGGTTTAACCAGATACGCTTTCATGATATGCGCCAAGGGTTACAACTTGGGGTTGAGGCGGCGCACCATCTCCAGGCTCAGCCCGCCCGGGCGCGGCTGCTGCTGCGTTTAGGGCAGGTGGATATGGAGATCAATGAGTATGAAGCGGCCGACGCCCACCTGGCCGAGGCAATGCGTTTGATGATGCACCTGGAAGACAGCTTAGGGATTGCCAATGCAAAGTTTTTCTACGGCCGTATCAAGCTGGAGCTGGGCGCAGCTGAAGAGGCCCAAACGTTGCTTAATGAAGCCAGGAGAATCTTTCAGGAAGAGAAGAACAGTCCCGGCGTTGCCAAAAGTTTAAACATCCTGGCGCTTTTTCACCTGACGTACACCTCGGACCTGGAAGCGGCTAGCAGGCATTTAGAAAAATCTGTATCGTATCTGCGACCGCTATCGCCGTCAGCCACCTATGTGGAGGCGCTGCGATATTTGGGAAGAGTGAAGGGCATCCTGGGCGAGCACGATCAAGCCGAACAATGCCTCCGTGAAGCTGCAAATATCAGTTTGATGCTGCAGGATTTGGGGGAGCATGCGGCCGTATTATTTGAGCGCATCATATTGTGCCGGCGTCAAGATCAGGTGGATGAGGCACTGGAATTTGCCAACGCCTGTTTAGAACAGTTCCAAAAATTGGGCAGCCTGCGCTGGGAAGCGCTCGTCAAGACCCAATTAGCCATTTTACATCAGGCAAAACAGCGTCTGCCCCTTGCCCTCTCCCTGTTCAAAGAAAGTGTTGCCATTTTTACGGAATTAGGTGACCTGTATGAGCAGGCCTATGGTCATTATTACTTGTACAGACTTTATGCCGAAACAGAAAACCTGGAAAAAAGCAGCGAGGCTTTGCAGCGAGCGCGGCTACTAAACGCCCAAATTAACGATCCGCAGCTTGCCGAAAGACTCACGTAACGACCGAAAGCTTCAATGAAAATGGGTTCCGCCGCTTCCACCAGACGGCCCGCTATCTTCCCACCCATTCAAGATAGTTTGCAGCGCGGCGACGCTGAACTCGCCGTCGGTTTCAGGCAGGACGGGCACTCTCTTTTTGCCTGTTCTCTCTCTTTGCCCTGACCTTTTACTATCCAGGGTGACGGGCTTCTTGTCAGCCAGCCGTTTGGAGCGCGGCAGCTCTTTTATTTCGGCAACATAATCATCCAGAGTGCCCCACGCTTTGCACCAGGGCTGTAGGGGTTTCTTTTCGCGATTCTGGTAGGTGTGGTTTAAAAGGTCTACAAATTCTTGAATAATTATTCGAACCTGGGAGACGGCCGTTTCCACGTTAATAAACCCCTCCCAGTGGCCTTGCGTTTGGCTGGGAATCTGAATTCTGGCTGGCCGCCCGTCGACCACCCCTTCAGTGACAAAGCCCCAGCGTTCCAGCATCGTCGTCCAATTGGCATCCAGGCTCTTGGCTACGTCGGAAAAATCGTACGCTTTTTGCCCAGCCTGCCAGCGGCCACTTTTCTCACTCAAAATTCGCAGCATTTCAGACAAGAAAAAAGGGCGCAAAATGGGGGTCGGGTGTTCTTCATCATCCAGCAGCAGCCGTTCCCGGTCACCCGTAGCCAGCAGAGCCAACAGGCCCAGAGCCGTTAACGGGCCAGCCACCATACACCCGTATAAATCGGCAAAAATTTCCTCAAACCAGTGGTGGTAGGGGTGATTCATAAATGCTTCACTGCTATACACATCGGCCAACGTTTCATAAGCGTACCGGCTGTCTTTCTGCAGCTTGCCGTGATGATAAATGAAGTGCCCTACCTCGTGCGGAATTGCCATGAGTTCGAAAGGAAAAGCCTCTTGCGGTGATGAGTCGATCGATAGATCATAGCTCAGGCCCACCAGCACGAAATTGTCTACGTAAGGCAGGCGGCGAATATGAATCGCCTGGCTGAAATAGGTAATTGGAATCACATCAGAAGACTCTGTTATTAGATGTTGAAAAGGGGTGAGGGCCATGGTGGCCAATTTATCAGTCACAATTAAACTGTTGGCCTGGTCATTGCCGTTGGAATCTGAATTTTCTGCCTGCACCGAGCGCCGTTGTTCAATGGCGCGCTGTACAATTTCTAAATCGATGGTGAACTCCTTGAGGCAGGCCTTAATTAGATGCACCGGCGAGAGCAGCCCTTTCTTGTTCAGATGCTTGATGTATGTTACAGCGATCGCGCTAAAGCGCTGCCAAAATGCCGCCATGCTCTGCTGCAGCTGCTGAATATGGCCTAATTGAGTCTTTAGAAACGGCCGTTCCCCTTCATCCGGGGTTTGCCATTCTGGTGACGACAGGAGAGCGCTTAGCGCCGACCCGGTTGCCTGCAAGGCCACATCGATCTTGACCATGCGCGACTGCCAAAGGGTGGAATCGAAAAATTGCTGCCAATCGAGCGCCAGCGCCTGATTCGCCTTGAATTTGATAGCATCTTCTTCTAAATACTTTATCGTGCCGTCAATGCGACGCGCCTGCTTATCGCTGCGCTTAAAAACGAGCTCGCTTACCCGGCCGCCCACCTGCCAATCCAGGGAAACACGCTCATCTGATGAGGCAATGACGACATAGCGCTGTTGAGCAGCATCCCAGGCTGCGCTAATTTGTATCGTCTCATTGGCATGCCCGGTTAATGTTTCGCCACCGTTCGCCGAGCTGATGTTGAGTGAAAGAATAGGTTGGTTGTGTGGCAACTCTATTTTGAAGGCACCAGCGTCAACAAATTTGCTATCCAGCTCATGCCATGCGTAAAAGGTAGAAGGCACTTTTTCGGGTTGATGGTCGCTCAGGGTCATTGTCCAGCGGTAGGCGGGATCGTCCACTCGCTGGCGGGGCGTGGTAAACACGAAATGTTGTTGCCCTTCATAGTCGCTGAACAGCTCATGCTGCGCCACGTCGCCGTGAGCGACCAGATAACCTGCGCCAGGATATAAATTTTCCAGGTAAATCGTTGCCCCATCTTCAATTTCTGCCTTGCTTTGCCCGCTGCTTTCGCTTAGACGAACTGTCCAGATGCCGGACACGCCCTCGCCTCGGCGGGGCACGTCTGAGGTGAACACCCCAATGGTCATGTTGGTGAACTGCTTAAACGGTTCCAGGTTTCTGACCCATTCGAAGGTGTCGAGGTAACCGACATTGGGACGCATATTGAGCAAATAAATGGTGTCGCCGTGTGCCAACGGTTGGCCCTCTGGCTTGCCGGCGGCGGAAAGTATCTTCCAGCTGCCGGACCCCTTGTCGCGATCTTTACTGGTGTGGGTGGCGACGAAGGCACGAATGTGGGGGTCATGCCATTTGGTGATCACGGGCTTTTCGCTGATGGCGCCGCGCGCCTCCAGGTAGCCGCCCTGCGGCAGGTGGCTTTGCAAATGAATGATAGAGCCAACTTTGATTTTGGTGGACTGCGGTTCGGCCGTTTCCCCCATCGCCTCTTTCTGTAAACCAAGAGGAATACGCAGCGCCTGCCCGGGGCGAATCTTATCTTTATCCTTGCCAATCACCTCTTTGTTCAGCTCATAAATCAGATTAACCAGGGCTGGCTCGCTCATCCCAGAACTGGGCCCAATCTTTCTGGCGATTAATGTCAGGCTGTCTCCCTGCTCAACGATATAGTTTTTTGCCTGCGTCGCGCTGCTTTTTTCTGCCACTGCTGCCTCCTGTAGGATGATCGGTCCATACGTTTTTTCGCAAGTCACCACATTATAGGCAGATTTAGAGGATGTGCATCCTGGGCAAACGGCCGTGGAAGCGCTTTGGAAGCGTTTGATCCATATGATGGATGGCACATCCGTTAACGCTGACGGATAACAAAAATTTCATTGTAATGCTTTACAAAGGAGACAATCTAATGAAGAAACTATTATTGCCCTTAGCCATCATCTTATTGCTGGCGCTTGTTGCCTGCGGTAATCCAGAGGACCTTGCCAACCAGGCGGGCGATGCCGCAACGCGCCTGGCTGAAGAAGGCAGTGGAGCCGTCGCAACGGCCGCTGCCGTGGCAACAGATGTCGCCGATGGCCCGGACAGCGAAGGAGAAACCCCTGAAGAAGCCACCGAGGAGCCAACCGAAGAACCGACAGAAGCGCCGACTGAGGCACCAACAGAAGAACCGACCGAGGAACCAACAGAGGAACCAACGGAAGCACCGACGGAGGTGCCGGAAGGTGTTTCACCAGATTGGGTTGAATTACAAGAAGATACGCTGCAGGATCCTGTCTTTTTGACCGGTATGATTCTTGATGATGCTACCGTTACTGAGTCCCAGGGGCAAGCAACTCTTGCCACAGGTAATCTTTTTGGCTATCGTAATTTTCCCTATTATCAAGATCACCCACTTCTCGGAATTACAAGCGGCATGAATGGCTGGGCGCTAATCGTTGGTACTAACAGTCAAGATCTCATTTTTGCACCCACCGCTCAAGAATCAGAGACTGATTCAGGTTCGGCAGCCCTCCAAAACCTGATTAACCTCACTGCGAATAACACGTTGGTGCTTCGGGATATCAGCGAAACGAACAACCCAGTTAAGCAAGGTGACATCGTTGAGATATCCTATGGATCGGCAGGCAATATGTCTCTGCCGTACATCCTGACGATTTATCGACCAGAAACCGGTGAAATTCTCGCGGAGTTTGAGCTCAATAGTCAATAATTATGTTTGGCACAGACATTCATTTGTCTGTTAATAACAATGGCTTCCCAAGAAATTGGGGTGATGAAACGGCCGTTTCACATCACGGCTAACTCTTCTCAAATTGTTATTGTAGCGGCCGTTTCCCTGCAGGTATGTTGGCGGAAACGGCCGTTTCGCTTTCCCCAACCTCTCCCAAAAAAACTGTGGAAGCGCTTTGGAAGCGTTTTTATCTTATGATGTCTGCATTGGCGCTGAATCTAACAGGTTTCGGCTGCCATGCGTTTTGCTCAGACCACTGTTCAACAGCTTGCGGGAGGGCAATAACGGCCGTTTTTTCCACGGGGAGGTGGGGGAAACGGCCGTTTTTCCACCCCAACTACCCCAAAAAACTGTGGAAGCGTTTTGGAAGCGCTTGATCGCTATACTCTATAGACAAAACCAAATTTGCTATTTCCCAGAGCAATCACAACTCGCGTTATTAAAGTTACCTATACAACGGAGATACAGCTCATGCAAGTTTACCTCTTTGGCAACTTCCAGGTTTGTCCCCAGGCCGATGCTAAACTGGCGCTGCGCCCCACGGCCGCCCGATTGTTCGCCTTCCTGCTGCTGCACCGCCATCAGGTTCACCTGCGTGAAGTGATTGCCGAGTCGTTCTGGCAGAATTCAGAGCTTGATCGCGCCCGGCGCTGCCTGAACACAACCCTGTGGCAGCTGCGTAAGGCGTTCCGGCAGGTTAATGACCAGCTACCAGACCTGCTTGCCACGACACCTGAGCAGATCAGGCTAAATCGGGAAGCAAACCTGTGGCTTGACGTGGCTTTATTTGAGGAAAAGGCTAAAGAGGGCTTGGTCCCTGCTAAGAATGGACGCGCCCAAACTGCCATCAGCGCCCTCGACGAGGCCGTTGGCCTGTATCAAGGGGACCTGCTGCACGGCTTTTATGATTCGTGGGTCTTGCAAGAGCGCGAACGGCTGCGGCTGATCTACTTGCGCTGCTTGCGGCGCTTGATGACGCTTCACCAGGAGCAGGGCAACCTCGATGCCAGCATCGATTATGCGCAGCGGATTCTGCATGTTGAGCCGTGGCGCGAGGGTATCCATCGCAATTTGATGGTGCTGTATGCGCAGAACGGCCGTCGCGCCAAAGCGATTGCCCAGTACCACGCGTGCTGTCTAGCCCTGACCAAAGAGCTGGCGGTAGCGCCGTCGGCTGAAACAGAAGCGCTCTATCAACAATTGCTGTCTCGGCCGCAGCGTAAGCGGCTAACGGCCGTTGTGTCTAACCAACTGGTTTCACAAAGCAATGGTGACAGTACAGCATTGACTTTGGAAGCGGCAACCGCCCAACTGCAGGCGGCCATCCAAACCCTACGTGATGCGCAAGCGGACCTCAACCACGCCGTGGCTTTGGTTAACGGGCTGAGACTAAAGGAGGAGGGAGAAAGTTGATCGGATCCTACCACGCCCTTTTGATAGCAGCGTGATAGGGGCAAGATA
>JBHIWP010000272.1:0-8306 GCA_041987425.1 Promineifilaceae bacterium (SeqCode)
AAACTTATGGGACTCTGTTTACAGTGGATTATGGTTAAATGGCCGACCGAATGGTGGACGAACAGATCATGAAGAACATTAAAGACCCATCTATTGCAGAGTGGCTTATCCCCAATTTCTCGACGACAAAGACAAACGACAGAGTAGCAGCTTCAATCTCAATCATGTCCTCCTTGCAGAAATTCTTCGATTACAACTATTATGAGTCATGCTGTGGCCATCCAAGAAGAACGGCCGTCCTACCCACTGCCCCTTCACGAACACTACAAAGCGACCTAAATCATCCAGGTAGTCGGTCCATTTATTGACAAACATGCGCTTGCCGGGCGAACGGCCGTGCCCCCGATGATCCGCCGCATAAAGCGAATAGCCCTTTGCCACAAGAGCCTCCACCACGTACGGATACCGTCCACTATGTTCACCCATGCCATGAACGATAACGATTACTGCTTTGGGTTCGCCATCTGGCAACCAGCTTTGGTAGAACAGATCCAGGCCGTCGGCGCTTTTGAAGGTTGCTTCGTTGTGTCTCATCATTTCCCCATATTCATGTATTTTGAGTAAGAAGTGATAAGTGAAAAGTAAAAAGTGGGCAATACCTATCACTCTTTACTTTTCACTCTTTTACTTCAACGTAAGCGTCCCCCAGGTCGTCGGGTTGGTCAGCGTGCGGTTCGGCATGTGAGACATCATGACTTCCTGCACGGCCGTTCCTGGCGTGTCGTTATCGTTGGCATTCAGAGCCAGGCCAATAATTAAGCCTTCACTGGGCGTCAGGTTTAGATCGGTCCAGGGGATGGCGGCTTCCAGCGTATAGCCCGTACTGGTTTGCTGCGCGGCCACGGTGACGCTGTGGCCGCCCGGCGCGTCTAAAATGGACCCACTAACCGTGCCCTGGTAGCGAAAGGCCGAGGGGGCACGACCGGCAAAATCTCCCGGCGACAGCGTGATCTGAAAATCGTCAGGGCTGAGGCCGTCGCCAAAGTCAGCGTTGCGCGCCGTATCAAACTGCATATCCACACTGTCTCCACGATAAAGCAGGTTGCCGCTGGTCGTTTGCACGTGCGTATCGTCCGTTACGCTTACGGCCACGTACAGATTTTCATCGTCCCAGGCAAGCTGCCACACGGCCGTTAAATCTGACGAGCCGTCCCACCCTGCTACGCTGTACACACGATTGGCTGAGGTGGCGCTGACGGTGCCACTCCACTCGTTTAGGTTGCCATCGATTGTGGGCGGCGCGGCCAGCCTTGCGGCTTCAACGGCGGCATTGCTGGGGGCCAGGGTAACGGGCAGCGTGCTTGTGGCGGCAATGGCGGGGGTGTCTTCGGGCGAAACGGCCGTTTCTTCCACGGCTGATGTGGGCACCACAATTTCAGGCGCTTCCTCCACCGTGGTGCGCTCCCGGAACTGTGCCCAGAGCAAATAGCCCGCCACGGCACACACCACCAAGCCAAACAATACAGCGATTCCAATGCCAGCATAGAGCATCATTTGCGAGCCGCTGCGGGTGGGCGTGGGGTCCAGCCCTTCCCAATCTTCATCTAGGTTTTGTGGGGGTTCGTGCATAAGCCTATTATGCGTTGCCAACCGGCTCGCAGGCAAATATCTGACAACTCTTACGCAATCCTCTATAATTTTTGTAATGAGTGGCTTTACTGCTCCAAACCGACCCCGCAGCGTAACTATTACCATTTGGAGTGTTATTTTTTTAGGAACATGGAACCTTGGGCGAGCCATTGCCATTGGCCAACAGCTCAATTTACAAGACGTTCTCAACCTTCAGCCAGACCCGCGCCTGCGTCTGGCAGCGGCGATACTTTTTACATTGTTATTTTTTGGCCTGACGTGGCAGCTTTGGCTAAAACGGCCGTTTACCCGCAAGGCCATCCCTCTCACCATCGCCGGGTACACTGTGTATGAAACGGCCGTGTGGCTGCTGTTTGCTCAGCCGCCGCGCAACTGGTCCTTGTGGCTGCTTGCCAGCCTCATCTTAACCGTCGATAGTCTATTTACCTGGTGGGCGCTCCGGCGCGCCACCCACACCTATTTTTATTATGAGCGATAAACTGGAAAAACTTCAGCAACTTAGACAAGAATCACAGCAAGGTGGCGGACCAGAACGCATTGCCCGCCATAAAGAAAAAGGCAAGATGACCGCCCGCGAGCGGATCGATCTGCTGCTGGACAAAGGCTCCTTTCGCGAGATCGATGCCTTTGTGACCCACCGCGAGCGCAACTTTGGCATGGACAAACAGAAGTTCCTGGGCGACTCTGTGGTAACGGGCTGGGGTACGGTAGACGGCCGTCTCGTTTACGTCTTCAGCCAGGATTTCACCGTCTTTGGCGGCAGCCTCAGCCAGGTCCACGCCGAAAAAATTTGCAAGATCATGGACATGGCCATGCGCAATGGCGCGCCCGTCATCGGCCTGAACGACTCCGGTGGCGCGCGCATTCAGGAAGGCGTGGTGAGCCTGGGAGGATACGCCGATATCTTCCTGCGCAACACCCTGGCCTCCGGCGTGATCCCCCAAATTAGCGCCATCATGGGCCCTTGCGCAGGTGGTGCAGTGTACTCGCCCGCCCTCACCGACTTCATCTACATGGTGAAGGAAAGTAGCTACATGTTCATCACCGGGCCAGACGTCGTCAAAGCCGTTACCGGCGAAGAAGTCTCCTTCGAAGAGTTAGGCGGCGCCATGACGCACAACGAAAAAAGCGGTGTGGCCCACATGGCCGCGGAGAGTGAAGCCGACGCCCTTTACCTCATTCGTGAACTGATGAGCTATCTGCCCTCCAACAATATGGAAGACCCGCCCTTTGTGCCCAGCAAGGACGACAGCCTGCGCACCGAATCGGCACTGAACACAATTGTGCCCGATAATCCCAACAAACCATACGACATCAAAGACGTCATCCACCTCATTGCTGACGACGGCATTTTTTACGAAATTCAAGAGCACTTTGCCCAAAACATTGTGGTGGGCTTTGCCCGATTAGGCGGCTTCTCTGTAGGGATTGTGGCCAACCAGCCCATGGTGCTGGCGGGCGTGCTGGACATCGCCGCCAGCGAAAAGGCCGGGCGCTTTGTCCGCTTTTGCGACAGCTTCAACATACCGCTGATTGTGTTTGAGGATGTGCCCGGCTTCTTGCCCGGCATCAATCAGGAGCACGGCGGAATTATTCGGCACGGTGCCAAGCTGCTCTATGCCTTCTGCGAAGCCACCGTGCCCAAAATTACGGTCGTCACCCGCAAGGCGTATGGCGGTGCCTACTGCGTTATGAACAGCAAACACATCCGGGCTGACCTGAACCTGGCCTGGCCCACGGCCGAAGTAGCGGTGATGGGGCCAGATGGGGCGGTGAATATCATCTTCCGCCGCGAGCTAAACGGTGCCCAAGATCCCGCTACGCGCAAGGCAGAGCTGGTAGAAGATTATCGCGAACAGTTCGCCAATCCCTATGAAGCGGCGCGGCGCGGCTATATTGACGATGTCATCGAACCCAGCCAGACGCGCCCCCGGCTCATCAATGCCCTGAACATGTTGCAAAACAAGCGGGATCACAACCCGCCGAAGAAACACGGGAATATTCCCCTTTAGGCAGTAATCAGTGAGTCAGTAGAGCAGTAATCAGTAAAAGCAACAGATACTGGTTACTGAATACTGGTCACTGAATACTGATCACTGAAAAAATGGCTACAGACAGTTTACTACCCAAGCGTTTTAACAAATTACTCATCGCCAATCGCGGCGAGATTGCTATGCGCATTTTGCGCGCCTGCCACGAGCTGGGCATCAGCACGGTGGCGGTGTATTCAGATGCGGACCGGCATGCCCTGCATGTCCGTTACGCAAACGAGGCGTATCATATTGGCCCCTCACCGGCCCGCGACAGCTACCTGCGGATGGACAGGATCATTGACATTGCCAAAAAGTCCGGCGCAGAAGCGATTCATCCGGGGTATGGCTTTTTATCGGAGCGGGCTGAGTTTGCCCAGACGTGCGTGGACAACGGGCTGGTTTTTGTAGGACCGCCTCCTGAAGCAATTAAGATTATGGGAGACAAGCAGACGGCGCGCGAAACGGCCGTTGCCGCTGGTGTGCCCATTGTGCCCGGTGCCTCTGGCGAGACGGATGAAGAGCTGATTGAAGCGGCAAAGTCCGTTGGCTTCCCACTACTGGTAAAGGCCTCGGCCGGGGGCGGCGGCAAAGGCATGCGCCCCGTGTATAAATCGAGCGATTTGCCAGACGCGCTGGCTGCGGCGCGGCGCGAAGCCGCGTCCGCTTTTGGTGATGACACGGTATACCTGGAGCGATTGATTGAAAACGGCCGTCACATCGAAATCCAGGTGTTGGCCGACATGCACGGCAACGTCATCCACCTGGGCGAGCGGGAATGTTCCCTGCAGCGCCGCCATCAAAAGGTAATCGAAGAGAGCCCCAGCTTTGTAGTGGATGAAGAGCTGCGCCAGAAAATGGGGGCCGTGGCCGTGGCTGCTGCCCAGGCCGTTGACTATGTCAGCGCCGGAACCATTGAATTTTTGCTGGACCGAGACAAGAACTTCTACTTCCTGGAGATGAACACCCGCGTTCAGGTGGAGCACCCCATCACCGAACTGGTGACCGGTGTGGACATTGTGCAGGAGCAGCTGCGCATTGCCCGCGGGCGGCGGCTGCGCTTCAAGCAGGAAGATATCAAAATGAAGGGCTGGGCCATCGAGTGCCGCATCAACGCCGAAGATCCATACAACAACTATTTGCCCTCTACCGGCATGATCACCGTCAGCCGCGTGCCCACCGGCCCCGGCGTACGGGTCGATACCGGCGTCTTCCCCGGCTATGAAATCACTCCCTATTACGATTCGATGATCAGCAAGCTCATTTGCTACGGTGAGACGCGCGGCGAGGCCATTTTGCGCATGCGCCGTGCCCTGGAAGAGTACCGGGTGATGGGGGTAAAAACGAACATTCCCTTCCACCAGCACATGATGGACAGCCACCGGTTTTTAACCGGCCAGTTCGACACGCATTTTGTGGAAGAACGGTTCTCCATGAGCGACCGCGAAGCGCCGCTAGCTATGGAAGCAGCTATTCTGGCCACGCTCATGGCCCACCAGCAGGGCCAACAGGCCAGCCAGATTGTAGCGCCCGGCGCACGAGACGTAAGCAACTGGAAATGGTACAGCCGCTGGGAAAGGCTGAGAAAATAATTACCCAATTACTCAATTACGCAAATACTTAATTACGTTTTGTAATTAGGCAACTAAGTAATCAGGTAATTGGGCCGTTGGATAGCCCATGAAATACATAACTACGGTAAACGACGAAGAATTTATTATTGAAATTGAGCACAATAATCGGATTGTGGTCAATGGTAAACAGTACGAGATCGACTTTCAGCACCTGCCGGAGGCAGATGCGTTGTCGCTGCTGCTGAACAACCAGTCGTTGGAGGCAGTGGTGGAAGCCCGCGACGATGTATGGGAAGTGCTGACGAAAGGTGAACTTTACACCGTGAAGGTGCAGGACGAGCGGGCCTACCGGCTGGCCAAGGCGCGTGGCGTTGCCAGCGACGTGGTGGGCGAGGTCCAGATCAAATCCCCGATGCCTGGCCTTATTGTGGCCGTGCCCGTGTCGGAAGGGCAGTTTGTGCAGAAAGGAGACAAAGTGATCATCTTGGAGTCGATGAAGATGGAAAACGAGCTGCGTGCGCCCAAGGACGGCATTGTGGCCCGGGTGAGCGTGGGGCAGGGAGCCAGTGTGGAAAAAGACCAGGTGCTGGTGGTGATTGTGGATGAGGATGTTGATGACGAGCTGATTACGGGGGAACAGTGAGCGGTAATCGGTAACCAGTGGATTAGTAATCAGTATGTCAGTATTAAGCGACAAGTGATAAGTGGGTGCGGAAGGGCAGAATCTGGAAGTTGAGGTGAAGTTCTTGATGCCGGATCTGGCGGCGTTTCGGGAGCGGCTGCTGGCGGCGGGGGCGGAGCTGACCAGGGCACGTATTTATGAAAGAAATGTGCGCTTTGATACGACCGATGAGCGTTTGTACCGTGAGCTCTCTTTGTTGCGTCTGCGGCAGGATACGGCCGTTACCCTTACCTACAAAGGCACACCCAAAAATCTGCCCAAAAGTGAAGCCAAGGTGCGTGAAGAGCTGGAAGTTGAAGTTAGCGACTTCGATACGCTGTCTCAGATTTTCCAGCGACTGGGGTTTGCCCCACTGCAGGTGTATGAGAAGTATCGCGAAACATTTCAGTGGCAGAATGTGGAAATTGTGCTCGATGAGATGCCTTACGGTAATTTTATTGAATTGGAGGGGGATGAAGCGGGGATTAAGACGGCCGTTTCCCACCTAAACCTCAACTGGCAAGAGCGCATACTGGCTAACTATCTGGGGCTAATGGCCCAACTCAAGGCTCACCACAACCTCCCTTTCAACGACCTCACCTTCGCCAACTTTGCCAACCTGAACGTCTCCATCACCGATATTTTGCGTTAACCTTGGGCCATTAACTTTCGGCAAATTCTCGCTTGATTGCCTACCAACAAACTGCTATAGTGCATCTATGGAATCCAATGCTCTCTCTACAAAGATAGATAAAACAGTGTTTTCCATTACTACTCTGGAAAACGAAACAGATGACGACGCTTATTGGCAAAAAAAGACCCCTCAAGAGCGTCTTGCCGCGCTCGAATTGATGCGACAAATTGTTTATGGCTACGATCCAGCTACCTGCCGACTTCAAAGAGTTCTTACAGTTACTCAACGAGCACAGCGTTGAATATTTGTTGATTGGCGGGTATGCAGTTGGCTACTATGGCTATCCACGGGCTACCGTAGACATGGATATTTGGGTAGCTATAAATCCGGTCAACGCTGCACAAGTTGTTGCAACGCTCAAAAAGTTTGGTTTTGATGTCCCTGAATTAAATGAAGAGCTTTTTTTGGAAGAAAATCAGGTAATCCGTATGGGCGTCCCTCCTATGCGCCTGGAACTGTTAACCTCAATTTCTGGGGTTGAGTTTGAAACCTGCTTTGCAGAGCGGGTCGTGGATGAAATAGATGGTGTAAGAGTGAACCTGATTAGCTTGACACATCTGAAACAGAACAAATTGGCAAGCGGTCGTTACAAAGACCTTAACGATTTGGAGCATCTCCCATAACCTCAACAGGCAAGAGCGCATCTTAGCCAACTATCTGGGGCTAATGGCCCAACTCAAGGCTCACCACAACCTTCCCTTCAACGACCTCACCTTCGCCAACTTTGCCAACCAACGTCTCCATCGCCGACATTTTGCCTTAGCCATCTAGTTAGAAACTGGGTCAAATAGCAACGGCCGTAACATTCTATACTCACGTTCTTCCCCAAACAGCCAATCCCACAATTCGTATTGCCGATTCGGCACTCCCTCTCTATGATCAGGGGACTGTTTTTAACGCAAAGCATGCAAAGGCGCAGAAGCCGCAAAGATTTTTTCTTTGCTTCTTTGCGCCTTTGCGTCAAATTTTTTTGCATCACAGAATTTCGCAGGAGCAAATATGGACGTGGAACGCCCCGATTTAAGCAACGTCCGCCCAGAGGTGCGGGCCTACATTGAAGCGCTGGAGGCTGAGCTGCAAAGCGCCCAATCGAGCCAGCCTCGCCGCCGCAGCCCCGACATTGAGCCGTCCGAGCCACCCACCACGCAGCAAATTATCACCATCAGCCAGCGGGGCGTGGCCAAGCGCACGGCACGGCATTTGTACGGCCGTCAACGCCGCAGCGGCATCGGTGTGTTTGATCTGGACGCAGATGAGCACGACTATCCAGCCCATCTGGCCGTGGCCGATGAGAGCGAGCGGCTGTTGATTTTCAGCAATCTCGGCCGCGTGTTCCCCCTCGCCGTAGCCGATATTCACCAGACGGAGGAGCTGCGCGCCCCCGGCCAGAGCCTCACCGAGCGATTCCCTTTCCACGGCAATGAACACGTTGTGGGCGCACTGCCTGCGGAGGCCGGACAATATGTCATCCTGGCCAGCCAGCGCGGCTGGGTGCAGCGGGTGGCCGCCAGCTACTTTGGCAAGAGCCTGATCCCCGGTATGAGCTTCCATGACGTAAAACAGGGGGGGCAGATTACGGCCGTTTGCTGGACCAACGGCCGTGAGGAGATTTTCCTGGCTACCCGGCAGGCGCAGGGCATTCGCTTCCGCGAGACCCAGGTGCCCGCGCGCGGCGGCTGCCTTGGCCTGCGCGTGGACCCCAGCGACGAGGTGGTGGCCGTCACCGGCGTCGTGGAGAGCAGTGGCGTGTTTGTCGT
>JBHIWP010000273.1:0-8299 GCA_041987425.1 Promineifilaceae bacterium (SeqCode)
TCGCCCGGCAGGTCTGGTTGCTGATTGGGCAACTCCACAGGCACCTGGCTCCATCGAATTGAGTAAGCGGCCACATCTTGCGGCGTCCAGACGATTGAAATGACGGGGTTAGCGGACGGTTGGCCTGGTTCATGGCTTGTGCTGTGGACGTCTGGCGGATCGGTAACAGGGGGTGGGCTGTTGGGCTGGAACCAGGCCAGCAAGGCCCAGGCGAACGCCAGCAGGGCGACAAAGCCGATTCCAAAAAGCAGACGCCCCTTGGTTGCAGATCGTAACCTTTGCCGTACTGACTGTGAGTCTCCGTTGGCCGTCTCCTTCATCCTGGCCAGAAGCTGTTCCCACAAGGCGTCTTGCACGCCCGGCGCGGCCGTTACATCGTCCAGGCCAGCAAAAATGGCCAACGGGTAAGCATATCGACGGCCGTTTTCCTGGCATTGTGGGCAGTGTGCTCTGTGGTTCTGGATCGCTTTGTGTACGGGTAGGGTGAGTTCGGTAGCCTGCATGCTGGTCAGCATGTCGTCCAAATCCGTGCAACCGTTGCGCCCCTGCCGCAGCAGCGTGACGGAACTCATGGCCTTTTTGAACGCCGTTTTTGCTCGGGAGCGCTGGGTGTAAAATGAATTGAGCGATATGCCGCGCATATCGGCAATCGCCTGCGCCGAAAACTCCTGCCTCATATACAGTTCCAGCAGTTCCCTGTCGGGATGGCGTAAAACCGCCATTGCCTCCCACACCAGCTTGCGCAGCTCTTGTTTTTCCAAATGCCTATGCGGATCTGCGGTGCTGTCACTTGTTTCTGGCAGCAGCTTTGCCGTATGTTTTTCCGCAACTTTTTCTTTACGGATGAGGCTTAGCACTTCGCGGCGGGCCGTTGTAAACAGCCATCCCTTAAAGTTTTGCCGAATCGTGCTGCTCTGCAGATGTTTGACGGCTTTCTCAAATGTGCCCAGGACAATATCTTCCGCGACTTTTTGATTGCCGCGTACGTTGCCCAGAGTGAAGTTGTAGATCGGCTGGAAGTAACGGCCGTAAAGCACGCCAATCGCTTCTGTACGGCCGGCACCGGCCGCAACAACTAGCTGCTCATCAGACTGCTGGACGTAGGGGATCGAGACGCTATCTCTCGAATCGATACGCATTGAAGCACCATCATCCAGGCGGATTATGCTAGGGGCAATGTTGATTCTCTTGTGTTGTCGACAATTGTCTACTGGGAATAGCAAGGACGTAGACAAAAATTAGTGTAATCTGTCCGTCCGATTGCGGTCAATGAGATTGCCCAGGGCAAAGCAGCAATTTCACCCTATTTTTATGAGGGCTCCTTTGCTCGGTTGCGTATCTTTACCTTTTCTGGTCGCCTCTGCTGCTAGTGGATTTGCACCAGGTGGTATTTTTTGCGGCCCTTGCGCAGAATGACGAACTGGCCGTCGATGCTCTGGTTAAGCGTGACGGTTTGCCCGGCGTCGGTGATGCGATCGTTGTTGAGATAGAGGCCGCCGCCCTGGATGGAGCGGCGGGCGTCGCCTTTGGAGGTAGCCAGACCGGTGTCTACCAGCAGATCCACCACGGACAGGCCGTCGCCTTCGAGCGCGGTTTTAGCCAGCGCGCTGGAGGGCACGTCGGCGAAGATATCGCGAATGTCGGCTGCTTCCAGGCCGTCCAGGTCTCCGCCAAACAGTACTTCGGCGGCTTTTTCGGCTTTGGTTACGGCCGTTTCCCCATGAATCATCTGCGTTACCTCTTGCGCCAGTCGCCGCTGCGCCTCCCGCTTTTCCGGCGCATTAAACAGCTTGTCTTCGTATTCAGCAATCTCCGGTTGGTCCAGCCAGGTGAAGTAGCGCAGGTAGTTTAGCACATCGCCATCGTCGGTGTTGAGCCAGAACTGGTAGAACCGGTAGGGTGACGTACGGTCGGCCGCCAGCCAGGCGTTGGTGCCAGCAGAGGTCTTGCCAAACTTGGTGCCGTCTGCCTGGGTGATGAGCGGAAAGACCAATGCGTGTGCTTTTTGGCCTTTGGCCCGGCGTATCAACTCCACGCCCGCCAAAATGTTGCCCCACTGGTCGCTGCCGCCCATTTGCAGGACGCAGTTGTGATTCTCGTACAGGTACATGAAATCGTAGGCTTGCAGCAGCATGTAGCTAAACTCGGTGTAGGAGATGCCGTCCTCACGCTCAAGGCGTGACTTGACCGAATCTTTAGCCATCATGTAGTTCACCGTAAAGTGCTTGCCAATGTCGCGCAGAAACTCCATCAGGCTAAGCTCGGTGAGCCAGTGAGCATTGTTCATAATCCGCGCCGGGTTGCTTTTAACCTCAAAGTCGAGAATGCCCGCCAGCTGAGTCTGGATGCGTTCCAGATTGGCCTGTACTTCATCCAGAGTGAGGAGGTTGCGTTCGGCGGAACGGCCGCTCGGATCCCCTACCATGCCCGTGCCGCCACCGGCCAAGGCAATGGGCGTGTGCCCAAAACGCTGCATCCGGGCCATCGCCATCATGGGCACCAGGTGGCCAATGTGCAGACTGTCACCTGTCGGGTCGAAGCCATTGTAGAGGGTGACTTTCTCCTTCGCGAGTAGTTCAGGAACGCTCTCGGTATGGTCATAGACAAAACCGCGCCAGCGTAGCTCTTCGATTGCATTCATGAGGTATTCTCCTGGTAGTTTTAATCCGCAGATTACACAGATTTTGCTTCAGAGCCTTCACTTCTCTGTGGGTATTCTGTGGATAATCTGTGGAAAAATAAAAAAAGACGCGGTGGTTAGCCGCGTCTTGGGTGGTTTGGATAATCTAGTTTAGTTGTCAGTGACAGGCAACTTTATCCCCACACGCCAGCGGCGTCTGTGTTATCAAATAGCTGCCATAATAGCTGAAAACGTTCGGGTTCATAATGCGCGTAGGGTAGCATGGGGCGGGGGATTCGTCAAGAAGTGTTGGAAGTGAAAATGGAACGAGTAAGAAGTAAAAAGTGATAAGTGGGCTTCTTTTCACTTATTACTTATTACTTTTTACTTTTCACTTATCACTAAAAACTACGTCAGAAGTATACGATGTTTAAGTCCATTGCCGGTGTTGAAGATGAGAACACGCTCGTCTGATTTGATCCACGCTTGGGTGACTAACTCTTCCAGAGCGGCGACGGTGGCGGCGGCTTCGAGGGAGACAAACATGCCTTCTTGCGAGGCGAGCTGTTTTTGTGCCTGCATGATACGGCCGTCCGACACCGCAACGGCCGTTCCGCCACTGTCTCGTAAAGCCCGCAGCATCAAACGGCCGCCAATTGCCGCCGGAACGCGCAAGCCGCCAGCCAAAGTAGACGCATTTTCCCAGGTGCTGGTCATTTCGTCCCCCTCGTGGAATGCTTTCACCACTGGAGCACAGCCTTCCGACTGCACGGCCACCATGCGGGGGCGCTGGCTGCCAATCCAGCCCAACTGCTCCATTTCATCGAATGCTTTCCACATGCCAATCAGCCCCGTGCCGCCGCCGGTAGGATAGATGATGACGTCTGGGAGCCGCCAGTCAAACGTCGCAGCCAGCTCATAGCCCATAATCTTCTTGCCTTCCACCCGGTACGGCTCCTTTAAGGTAGAAACGTCAAACCAGCCGCCTTCGGCCGCCGCTTCGGCCGCTTCACGCCCGGCGTCGTTTATAAGGCCGTTGACCAAATGTAGGTCTGCGCCGCTCATCTGCACTTCCATAATGTTGATTAGCGGTGCATCGCTCGGCATGTAGACGTGTGCGGTCACTCCGGCGCGGGCAGCATAGGCGGCCAGTGCGCCCCCAGCATTACCAGCCGTAGGAATGACAAATTCCCTGGCTCCCAGCTCTAATGCCCGGCTAACGGCCGCTGCCAACCCCAAGGCCTTGAAGCTGCCGGTAGGGTTTTGCCCCTCGTCTTTCATGTAGAGCTGGGTAAGGCCAAGGCTTTGGCCCAGATTGTTTAGCTTGAGGATTGGCTTGCCACCTTCTCCCAGGGTGATACGACAGGCCGGATCGCTAACGGGCAGCAGCTCATGAAAACGCCACATGCTGGCCGGGCGGCGCATGATTTGGTCGCGGTCTAGCTCGGCGCGGGCTTTGGGCAGGTCATATCTGGCCAACAACGGCTGGCCCGCGTCGCTCAGGCGGATGAGCTGATTGGCCTCGTATTTTTCTCCAGTGAGGGAACATTCAAGGTGAGTAAGGTAGGTCATGTTTTGTCCAGGGGAATAGGGCGCAGATAAACACAGATTCTTTGAAATCCATGCTTGTCTGCTTGTGCAGCCTGTTTTCAGGGTTTGATTTAGATGAAGGTGTAGGTTTGGGAAGCGGCCTGCGTAGACACGGCCGTTTCTCCGCCGTTTAAAAAGGTGTGCAGCGTTTGCCGGATCTGACGTAAATCGGCTGGCTTGCGCAAAAAGCCAGAGCAGCCTACCGTATAAGCGGCCGTTTCCACTTCCGCAGAATAGTGGGCGGTGAGAGCAACGATGGGAATGTGCTGCAATGCGGGATGCTGCTTCAGGCGTCGGGTCAGATCAAGCCCATTCAGTTCTCCGGGCAGGTGCAAATCCATGAGAATGAGATCAGGCTGGTGAGTGACGGCCGTTTCCCAACCGGCTGCCGCATCAAGCGCAACCAGTAGCTGGTGCCCTTCAGCCGCAAGAATGCGCTGCACCAACAGCACATTATTTGGGTTATCTTCTACGTATAAGACTTTTTTGCCCATGGGGAGCCTCCTCTAAAAGAGTTGCCATTCTTCAATAACTTCTCTATCCCCATAGCCTAGCATGTCATTTACATACAGGCTACAAATAGTTATTATGTACGAGATAGATTTTTTCTATGATTGAAGCATTGGATGGTAGAAATGGAAATCAGGCAAATCGAAGCATTTTTGGCCGTTATACAAGAAGGTAGCTTTACAAATGCGGCCGCACATCTCAACCTGACGCAGCCTTCGCTCAGCGCGCGCATCCAGCAGCTGGAGCAAAGTTTAGGCGGCGAGCTGTTTCGTCGGGGGCAACGGCCGCTTGTGCTCACGCCCCTGGGCGAACTGTTTGAGAGCTATGCAGAGCGTGCCCTGTCGATTTTGCAGGCGGGCCAGGAGGCGGTGCAGCTGGCGCAGCAGGGTCAAATTGGGCTGGTATCGGTTTGCTGTCCTTTTTCGCTGGCGGCGTCGCTCATGCCCGAGGTTGTTAAGCGGTTTAGCCAGGCCTACCCTCAGGCGGAGCTTTACCTGGAGACTGGGCATTCTGACTTTGCCATTAACCAGCTTTTGGATGGCGTGGTGAATGTCGCCCTGGCCGCGGCTTTTCCCCGGTACGCATCGCAGGTCCAGACGCTGCTGCGGCTGCACGACGAGATGGTTGTTGCCGTATCACCGGAGCATGAGCTGGTGGGGGAAACGGCCGTTTCCATTGCAGCCCTGTGGCGTTACCAACCCATTATTATCCACTGGGGGCAGGCGTTTGATGCGTACATTGCCAGCCTGCGCCAGATGAGCCGGGCAGAAGTGGCAGCCGTGCGGGTTCCTCTGGCGGCTGCCCTGCCAATGGCCCAACAGCCGCAAACGATTACCTTTTTGCCGCGCCGAGTAACGGCCGTTTTTGGCCTGAAAGAGCTGCCCGTCCCCAAGTTTCAGTTTGGTTGGGATGCGCTTGTGGCCACGCGCCATGGCCGAACGTTAACCCCGCTGGAGCAGGCCTTTGTAGACATTGTTACGGCCGTTTGGCAGCAATCGTCAAGATAGCTAAACTTTGGGTGATCAAAGTAATGAATAATTGAGGCACGCATGAAACCAGAACGAATTGAACCGGGTCCGGGGCAAGAATCGGTATGGGACTATCCCCGCCCGCCCCGGGTAGAAGAGATCAGCAAGCACATTCAGATAATATTTAATGGCGTCACCATCGCCGACACGCGCCGGGCCATGCGGGTGCTGGAAACCAGCCATCCGCCCAACTACTACATTCCCCCAGCAGACATTCAAACAGAGTACCTGGTACCGCGTTACAGCACCTCGCTATGTGAATGGAAAGGGCAGGCCCATTATTACGGGCTGATGGTAGGCGACCAGCAGGTGCCTGTGGCGGCGTGGTACTATCTCGATCCGCGCCCGCCGTATGCGGCAATAAAAATGTATGTAGCCTTTTATGCAGAGCCGATGGATGCCTGCTACGTGGATGGCGAACTGGTGATCCCGCAGCCAGGCAGCTTCTACGGCGGCTGGATTACCAGCGACGTGGTTGGCCCATTCAAAGGCGAACCGGGCACTGAGTTTTGGTAAAGGTTTATTCCAGGGCAAAGATGAAGGTGCCGTTACGGCCGTAAATCAAACGCACCTCTGGATTTTCTAAAAGCTCAGCCGGGTCCATCTGCCCGCCGCGAACCCCGATGAAAATATGCGTCATCCCCTGGTCGCGTAGCCACCTGGCAGCTTCCGGGCTGTGCCAGTCCGGCACGGCCGCCAACGCTTCGTTAAACGGCCGCACAAAATCAGCCAGCTCCCGGCTGTAAATGTAGTCCGCTGGCGGCGTGCTGCTTTGCCGCCCGGTCAGAGGCACAATCCAGACGCCGCCATCACTGCCAGACCAGGTATTTCCCAGCCACAGCCAGCTGTTGACCGCTATTGCCGCATCTGTAGGCACGTTGTCTGCCAGCCAGGCCAGCGCCTCAGCATCGGCCGGTTGCGCCAGAATGGTTTGTTCATTGAGAATGGTGATTTGCTGCTGAAGACCAAACAGGGTAACGGCCGTGCCTGACGTTACCAGCGGCAAAATCCCAGCCAGCTGCAACAGTTCTGGCTGCCGCTTTAGCCAGCGCACACCCGGCGTCGCCACGCTGCCCAGGAAGAGCGCCAGCGGCAAAAAGGTGGTGATGTAGTAGCTGTTCAGGTTAACCAGCGGCAGAGCGGCAAAACCCAGGTAGTCTCCTGAGAGCATCAGCAAAACGACTCCAGACCAGAGGGCTAGAAACAGAGGAACGGCCGTCCACCTGGCTCGTTTCCATGCCCAAAGCAGAAAAACAATCGGCAGCAGCCCACAAGCCAGCCAGAGAAACAGGCGATCCCACCCGGCGCTGTAATAGCTGGTTGGGAAAGCGGTGTAATCTGGTAGACGTGCGCCCAGTGCTGCCCCGGGATTGCTGCGTTGGAACAGATAAATAAGGTGTGGTATCAGGATAGTCAGGCTCGCACCAGCAGCCAGCCAGAGAAAACGGCCGTTCTGCCCCCGGCTCAGCAGCCACAGCAGCCCGGCAAACGGCACGTAAAAAACAAACACCCGAAAATGAAGTAGAAACAGCCCGACAGCCAGCAGCGCCAACAGCCACCACGTCACGCGCCAACCTTTGGCCCCCCGTACCAGCCGCCACGTTAGCCCCAGCAAAACCGGCATCAGCAGCATGGCGCTAAGCTGCGTGTAGCGCCCCCAGGTAGCATAGTAGGCAGGGAAAAACAGCGGAATTGCTACCAGAAACGCGGCCAGCAGCCCGGCCTGCCGCCGTCTGGTAAGCAGCCAGCCGCCTGCGTAAACAGTCAGCGGCAGGAGGGCGTTGAGCAGTTGGCCCAGCCCCAGTAGCAGGTGGGGAATCTGCCAGCCGCCCAGCATAGTCAGGCTGCTGCTGAGGGTGTGAAAGCCAAAGTGATAAGGAAAACGATCGACAGGAAGGAAGGGCTCGTAGCCCGTTTGGGTAATTGTTTGGCCCGACTGGGTCATAACGGCCGTAATTACCCCATGCCGCACCGAATCGACCCAAGGCGGAAAAACAATGTCCCGCACCGCCAGCAAGCGTACTGCCAGCCCTGCCGCCAGCAAAAATAGCAAGAGAGTGTGTTCCTTGTGCCAGGAAAGCTGGAAGGAGCGGGCGACAAAGTATCTGCGTGAGAGAGTGCCTGGGCGACTGAGAAAAATGAAGAGTAACCAGCCACCTGCTAACAAAAACCACAGCAGCCAGCTGCTGAGGCGCCCGCCCACCAGCGAAAAGAGATACCAAAGCAGGGGCCACACGGCCGTTCCCAAGGCCAACATCAGGCCCAAGCGGGCCATTGGGTCTGGCAGCAGGTGGTGCAGCGGCCGTATCTGCAAAAGCAGCGCCCCCGGCAGCGGTAAAAAGAGCAGCGCCAGCAGGAGCAAACCGCTGTATTGGCCCAGCATTTGGCTAAGGCTGCGCAAAGCCTGTGCCCAGCTGAGCTGATAGCGGCTGGTGAAGTGGAGTTCCTGCACGGCCGTTTCTGGGGCGTTGCTGCTCAAGGGGCGGGACGTCACAGACAGGTCACTGTTTTCCAGCAGATCGACCGTGTAGCCCCACACCGTCACCCTGTT
>JBHIWP010000274.1:0-8279 GCA_041987425.1 Promineifilaceae bacterium (SeqCode)
TTTGGAACATCAACAGCTATGAGTGGCAAGATCAGCAATGGATGAACGGCCGTGACAAACACAACGGCCTGAATAGCCCAATTTCTATTTATGAAGTGCATCTGGGCTCCTGGAAACTGAAAGACGGC
Source organism: Promineifilaceae bacterium (SeqCode) (assembly GCA_041987425.1). Taxonomy (GTDB): domain Bacteria; phylum Chloroflexota; class Anaerolineae; order Promineifilales; family Promineifilaceae; genus Leptofilum. Next base: position 129 of record JBHIWP010000274.1, read on the forward strand.
TGGCAATGGCTAACCTACCGTGAGCTGATCGATGAGCTGATTCCCTATGTCAAAGAAATGGGCTATACCCATATTGAGCTGCTGCCCGTATCTGAGCACCCTTTCGACGGCTCCTGGGGCTACCAGGTAACTGGCTACTTTGCCCCTACCAGCCGCTTTGGCACGCCCAACGACTTTATGGCCTTTGTCGACGCCTGCCACCAGGCCGAGATTGGCGTCATTTTGGACTGGGTTCCAGCGCATTTCCCCATGGATCAGCATGGCCTGGGCTTTTTTGACGGCACACACCTCTACGAACACGAAGATCCGCGCCTGGGCGCTCACCCAGACTGGGGCACCTACATTTTTAATTACGGCCGTAATGAAGTACGCCAGTTTCTCATCAGCAACGCGCTCTTCTGGCTAGACAACTACCATATTGACGGCCTACGCGTGGATGCCGTGGCCTCCATGCTTTATCTGGACTTTTCCCGTGAAGATGGTGAATGGCTGCCCAATCGCTATGGTGGGCGAGAAAATATTGAAGCTCTGCGCTTTTTGCGCGAATTCAATGAACGCGTTCACAATCGCTTTCCTCACACGCTCACAATTGCCGAGGAATCCACCTCCTGGCCCGGCGTCACCCACCCTATCGCCGACAATCCCAGAAATTTAGGATTCGATCTCAAATGGAACATGGGTTGGATGCACGACACGCTGCGCTACTTCAAGAATGATCCAGTGTATCGCGCTTACCATCAGGGCTCCCTCACCTTCTCCATGCTCTATGCTTTCAGTGAAAAATTCACGCTGCCGCTTTCTCACGACGAGGTGGTGCACCTAAAAAAGAGCCTCTTGGACAAGATGCCTGGCGATTTGTGGCAAAAGTTTGCCAATTTAAGGCTGCTATACAGCTACAAATGGGCCCACCCTGGCAAAAAGCTGCTCTTCATGGGCGGAGACATCGGCCAGTGGCAGGAGTGGAGCGAAGCGCGCAGCCTGGACTGGTATTTGCTGGATTACAAGGAGCATCGCGGCCTGCATGAGTTTGTCCGGGCGCTCAACCATCTATACACATCAGAGCCAGCGCTATACGAAGATGACAATAGCTGGCAGGGGTTTCAGTGGCTTGACTTTCGCGATGCCCAGCGCAGCATCCTCTCCTTTGCCCGCCAGGCACACAATAGCGATGAAGCCGTGCTGGTGGGGCTGAACTTTACGCCCGTGGTGCGTCACAATTACCGGTTGGGCGTACCGGAGCCGGGCGTCTATCGCGAGGTGCTGAACAGTGATACGGCCGTCTATGGCGGCAGCAACGTCATCAACGAAGGGGAGTTTGTGGCGGAAGAAGTTCCCTGGCATGATAGGTCACACTCCATCGTCATCAGCCTGCCTCCGCTGGGCGGCACCTTTCTAAAACGGCAGGCGTGACGCGCAGCTTTTCGCACACAAAACGCTAATACGCTGAGCAAATCGCCAAGTGGCAAAATGAAGCGTCCCACTCCTGGCAAAAACTTGCAAACTTGAGTGATTATGTTATTATCTCCCCCGCTCTCACGCCTCTAAGGTTTATGTGGAAGCAACCAAACTTAAACTGCTTTCACAAGCATAACGGAGGTTATTACTTTGGCTAACATACAATCTGCGAAGAAACGAATTCGGCAAACGGAAAAGCGCACGGCGCACAATCGGTCCTATATTGCAGCGGCTCGCACCTACGTCAAGAAGACCCGTCAGTTTATTGCTGATGGCGATCTGGAAAAGGCAGAAGCGACTGCCAATATGGCGTACAAGACGCTGGATAAAGCGGCTCGTAAGAACGTGATTCATCCGCGCAACGCCGCACGCCGCAAGGGCCGCCTGATGGCCGCGCTGGAACAAGCAAAGCAAGACAGCTAGTTTCAGCATCGCACAACATGTAGCAGCATAACGCCACTTTAGCAGTGGCGTTTTTGTTTTAGAGGCCGCACTTCACCTAAAGCAAACCATCATGAGAAAATTTCATAGCTACTTCATCATCTGGCTGGGCCAGACTGCCTCGGTGCTTGGCACGTCGATGACCACCTTTGCCATGACCATTTGGGCCTGGGACAAAACCGGGCGCGCCGCGCCGCTGGCCTTTATCGTCGCCACGGGGCTGGTAACGTATCTACTCCTGACCCCCATCGCCGGTATCGTCGTTGATCGCTACGACCGCAAGCGGATTATGCTGGGCGCCGACCTGGGAGCCGGTGTCATCTCTTTGATCATTTACTTACTCTTTGCCAATGGATGGCTGGAGGTCTGGCATCTCTATGTAACCACGTTTGTCGTTGGCGCTTTGGAAGCTTTTCACCTTCCCGCTTACGTAACAGCCGCTGCGACCCTGCTGCCAAAGGAAGAATACGGCCGTGCTGCTGGAATGCGCTCATTTTCTTTTTCGTTGGCAAACGTGGCTGCACCTCCGCTAGCTGGCGTTTTAATTGGCCTAATTGGCATCGGCGGCATTATCCTGATTGACCTGGCAACTTTTACGGTGGCCAGCCTGCTGCTGACTCTTGTCACTGTGCCACCTCCTGAACAAAGCGAGGAACCGCCCGACTTCTCGGCGACGCAGATGTTCTTTGGCTTTCGCTACATTCGCCAGAGGCCAGAACTGCTTGGCCTGCAAGCGACGCTAACCGTCACAAACTTTTTTGCCGCTTTTACTGAGTATGCCATCATCTCCGCCTTTATTCTGGCCCGCACGGGTGGGAACGAGGTGGTGCTGGGCACCGTGCAGGCAGCTTCCGCTGCGGGCGCGCTGGCTGGTGGCGCGCTTGCCAGCCTTTGGGGAGGTCCCAGACGCAAGGTGCGAGCCATTCTGCTGTCCCTTGCGCTTGGCTTCCTCTTTAATGGCATTTTGTTTGGGCTTGGTCGCGAGGGCATTTGGTGGAGCGCAACGCTATTTTTAGGCGCAATGTTGACGCCTGTCCTGGTGAGCGCCTTTTATGGGCTGTGGCAGTCGATTATTCCCGCAGACTTGCAGGGCCGCGTTTTTGCCGCCCGCGATATTTTGGTGGATTTACCTGTTTTGTTGGGCGCCTTTTTGGCCGGTCCACTGGCCGATACATTTTTTGAACCTGCACTGCGGCCGGGGGGAATGCTGGCTGGAACGTTCGGCCGTTTCGTTGGCACCTCTGCTGGCTCTGGCATGGCGCTGATGTTTGTACTCTTTGGCGGGTTAGGCGTTATAGTTTCGTTAGCTGGCTTTGGGCTCAGACCGCTGATGAAGCTTGAAGAGGAAGAAGCGAAAAAGATAGAAGAGGAAACGACTATTTAAGATTATTCGGCGGGATTGTCAGGATATATCCCTTGCCACGCACCGTTTTGAGGAACTGGGGATCTGCCGGGTTCTCTTCGATGTGCTCGCGCACCCAGCGAATATGAACATCTAGCGTGCGCGTATCGCCAATGTAATCTGTTTTCCAAACGCGCTGCATGAGCTCTCTGCGTGTGAGCACCTGGCAAGGATGCCGTAAAAACTGCTCAAGCAGATGGGCTAATTTCGGGGTCAGGCGGTTTTCGCCACTGCCTGCATCCACCGACTTTTTTGAGAGGTACAGCGAAATGTGGCCGTACCGAACCGTTTCTTCGATAGCGTGGTCAATGGGCAGCAGATCTTTAACGCGATTTAGAAGTTTGCGGGGCGTAAAAGGTTGTTCCAGGTAAACGTCGGCGTCGGCACTAAGGTCCTGGGGATCGCCTGCGGCGCGGACGTGAATGATGGGCAGTTCTTCATTGCTTTTTTTCAGTCGGCGGCAGGTGCGAGCGCCGTTGGTGCGCATGGTAGCAGCGTTGAAAATGATAAGGTGTGGCTCGAAATCTTTTAAGGTTTTGATGGCGGCCGCGCCAGTATGGCACAGTTTCAGATGGTGACCCGCTTTTTCCAAAGCCGGTACGGCCGTATACTGCCCGGCTCGTTTGCCCTCTACCAACAAGATCACGGCCTTCTGCATAAAACCCTCTACGATTTATGATTTTTGCGAATTACGGCTGACGGGGAAGAGACAGAGAGTTTACTCATTTGAAGTCGCCTTTCCCACAAAATAAAATCTCATATTCATGAAATATTTTACATTTGTAAGATGTCATTATAGGCCGAAAAAATAGAGGTGCAAGGGCAAAACGGTCGTTTTCTAAATTTGACACTTAATTGCCACGAGACTATAATTTTGACGCTGCGCGGGTATGGTGAAACGGTATCACATTTGCTTCCCAAGCAAAGAGTACGGGTTCGATTCCCGTTACCCGCTTTAAAGTTTTATTGTTCGTTAGTCCTCCTTATTGCGACACCACCAAAGATTTTGCTCCACGTATTTAATCTTCATCGCTGCAAAGCCGAAGCCAGCAATATGCCCTTGCCTTTGCCTGCAAGACAAAGTATCTTTTGCAGCGTTAATCCTTATGTCTGGGCGTAATAAATGGAGACGCTATGCCAATTACAATAGACCAAATGGAAGCGGCAGACTGGACGGCCGTTTCCCAGATTTATGCCGATGGAATTGCGACGGGAGACGCGACGTTTGAAACGGCCGTGCCCGCCTGGCAAGCCTGGCACCAAAGCCATCTGCCTGCCTGCCGCTTCGTCGCTCGGTCTGAGGCCGGTGAGGTTGTGGGCTGGGCCGCCCTCACGCCCGTTTCCAGCCGCTGCGTGTACGCTGGCGTGGGGGAAGTGAGCGTCTACGTTGCGCCCTCGGCCTGGGGCCAGGGCATTGGCAAGCGGCTGCTGCAAGCGCTGGTGGAAAGCTCCGAAGCCGAAGGCATGTGGACGCTGCAAGCAGGCATCTTCCCCGAGAACGAGGCCAGCGTAAAGCTGCACGAGCGCTGCGGCTTTCGCGTGGTGGGGCGGCGGGAGCGCTTGGGGGAGCAAAACGGCCGTTGGCGGGACGTTCTCCTTCTGGAGCGGCGCAGCCAAACAGTGGGCACGCAGGCGTAAGATTGGTCCAATCTGCGAGATTGGACCAATCTAAGAACGGCATCAGGATGCAGCAATATGAGATTCGGCAGTGCAAGGGAGCGGCGTGTCACTTTCGCTTCCCCGTGGCGGTGGGTGATCCGACAGGCGAGCGCTGCCCCCACTGCGGCGAGCCTACCGCCCTGACAACCGCACCGCTCGCCTCTGCGGCCCCATTTCCCCAATCTGTACCGCGCTTTAGCCACCTGGAGCTACTGCTGGACAACATTCGCAGTTTGTACAACGTAGGCTCCATCATGCGCACGGCCGACGGCGCAGGCGTGAGGCATCTGCACTTGGGCGGCATCACCGCCCCACCGACGCATCCCAGGTTAGCTAAAACGGCCCTTGGCGCCGAAAGTGCCCTGCCCTGGACGCAGCACCGCAACAGTGTTCAGGCTGCTGAGAAGCTTAAAGCTGCGGGCTATGCGATTTGGGTATTGGAAGAGGGGGAAACGGCCGTAAACCTCTTTACAGTTTCATTACCCACAAACCCCGGTCACCCCATCCTCCTCGTCATTGGTAACGAAAAAGTTGGCGTTGATCCGGCCGTGCAGCAAATGGCCGACTGCACCTTTGCCCTGCCCATGAGCGGCGTCAAAAATTCGCTAAACGTCGCCGTTGCCTTTGGCATTGCCATCTACCAGATTCAATTCGGAATACAAAATGATCTTTAGGGAACGGTGACGCAGCGGAAGCCCGTGCTCGGGACTTCGCGGAATTCGGGGGCACGTGCGCTGGCCCGGTTGGTGGTGCGCAGGTCTGCCGCCGGGCTGTCGTAGCCGCCGCCGCGCCGCACGCGCTCGCTGGTGCCGCCGACTACAGGGCCAGTGGGGTTTTCTGCCGGGCTGCTGTCATAGTAAAGGGGATCGTAGCCGTCGACCACCCATTCCCAAACGTTGCCCGCCATGTGGTGCAGGCCAAAGGGGCTGGTTCCCGCAGCCATATCATTCACAGGCAGCAAATCAGCAAAAACGCCGTCAAAAACGGCCGGAATGGTGCCATCTTCATCAACTTCCAGCGCGTCACCCCACGGATAGAAACGGCCGTCGCCGCCCGTTGCCGCCAATTCCCACTCCGCCTCGGTGGGCAGCCGCCCACCTACCCACTGGCAGTAGGCGTTGGCCCCATGCCAGCTCACGTTGTTAATGGGAAAATTGCCAAAACCCTCAACGGCAAGATATTCAACCGTATCGTCCGTCAGGTAGCTGCTGGTTGTCTCAAAGTTGGTAATAAGGCAGGTGAAGCCATTGCAAGCCTCTACATATGCCCCCAGCGTATTGAGAAACGCTGCGTACTGTGCCACGCTTACTTCATACAGGTCAATGGCAAAGGCATCGACCGCTACTTCGTGCCGGGAGCGTTCGTCCGGCTCGGCCACTGTGTCCTCATCGCGTGCGCCCATCATGAAGGTGGTGGCAGGAATGAGCACCTGGGGCATTCCGTCTAGTTCGCGAGTTTGTATGACGAGCGGCGTAGCGGTGGGGGTGCTGGTGGCGGTGGCCGTGGGGCGTGGCGTAGAGGTATTGGTTGGTGAAGGCGTCGGGCTAGGCAAAGGCGTGTTGGTAGGCAATGCGGCTGCTGCCGTATTCGTCGCCAGCGCGGTTTCTGTAGGAACCGCTGTGGCCGTCGCCGTACTCGTAGGCGTCGTGGTTGGTGTTTCTGTGGGCGCTACGGTTGCCGTGGCAGTGGCCGTTGGCGGCAGCCCACCCGTTTGCGCCAGGTAAACTAGATCGTTTACCGAATGATTTTCCCAAACGAAAAACCAGCCAGCGGCCCCGCTTACACCACCCAAAATGAGCAAGAAAAGCAAAAAGTAGAGGCAGGAACGGCCGTTGCCAGACTTTTTCCTCTCTGCTTTGGGCGTGGGGACGACCACATGCTGCGCCTGCCCCATCGCCACAGCTGCCGGAGGCGGTGGCAAACTGCGCGGCGCTGTTGAAAGCGGCGCGCCAGCAACCACAGGAGGTGGTGGCGGCCCGAAAGCTGGGGCTGGATTGTGATCTGTTCCGCCCAGGGCAGCCATTGTTATTTCTTCAGGCTGCTGCAATGCTTGCTCCACGGCCGCTGCCAACAAATTTCCGTTGGGGTAGCGATCTCTGGGCTCTTTAGCCAGCGTTTTGAGAATAACGGCCGTTAAGGCCGGACTGAGATCAGGGCGAATTTCTTGCGGCGAGACGGGCAGTTCCCCCATCTGCTTCATGGCGATTTCCAACGGCGCGGCACCTTCAAACGGCCGTTGCCCGGTAAACATTTCGTACAAAATGACGCCCACGGCATACAAATCGCTCTGCGGCACCACGCTGGCAGAAGAGATTGCCTGCTCGGGAGCCACATAGTGGGGCGAGCCAAAAATGTCTCCCCTTGTTTCACTGTCAGACAGCAAGGCCAGTCCAAAATCAGTGAGGTAAGAACGGCCGTCTTCACCCAGCAAAATGTTGGACGGCTTCACATCGCGATGAATAATCCCCTTGCTGTGCGCATAATCCAGTGCCCCACAAAGCTCGCGCACAAAACGTGCCGCTTCCAACGCTGGCATCCACTCGTTTTGCGCCTTCAGCTCCGCCAGATAGCTGAACAGATCCTTGCCCGGAACAAATTGCATGGCCATGTAGAAAAGCCCAGAAACCTCACCATAGCGATACAGGCGCACAATGTGAGGATGCTCTAACTGAGCAATGGCCTGGGCTTCTCGTTCAAAACGCGCCCGGTAAGCCTCGTCAGCCCGGTAGACGGCGTCGATTACCTTAATGGCTACATCCCGCTTCAGACGCACGTCCCGCCCGCGATAGACGCGCGCCATCCCCCCATAGCCCAAAAGGGAAACGAGTTCATATTCGTCTAACTGCTGCCCGATGAGCGGGTCTTGATTAAGGTTTGTCATCAAAATTTTTATCCACAGATTTTCGCAGATTACGCAGATTAATGGGTCAAAATCTGCGAAAATCTGCGTAATCTGCGGACAATACAGAATATCATCGCCGGATAAGCAGGCCCCGCTTTTCGTAGGACGTGCTGACAATGAGGGTCAGGTCGCGCACGTACTGATTCAGCCCGCTGGCAAAGGAGTCCAGCTGATCGGCAATAATGCGCACGGCTAAATCATGGCGGCCAACGGCCGTTAGCTGCGTCACGTGCGGCCGAAAATCGCGCACCGTCACGTGCATTACGTCCTCGGAGTCGGTTAGCACGCCCCA
>JBHIWP010000275.1:0-8214 GCA_041987425.1 Promineifilaceae bacterium (SeqCode)
TTATTACCTGTACAGCGTGGTAGAAGGCGCGATTCAACAATATTTGTTGGACCCGACCAACTATCCCCTGGCAGATATTGTAGAAAAAATGATTTCTCAGTTTGGAGGTCAATATGAACCAGTATGTAGTCTCCGTTTCGCGCGTGATTAACGCGCCAGCTACGGCCGTATACGCCGTGTTTGCTGACTATCATCACAGCCATGCGGCCGTGTTGCCCTGGCCGTACTTCACAGAAATTATCGTAGAGAAGGGCGGAATTGGCGCAGGGACCGAAATTACCGTCAAAATGCATGTCTTTGGCGCTAAAGTCACCTACCATATGGTGGTGACTGAGCCGGAACCAGGCCGCGTGCTGCAAGAGGAAGACAAGGCGGCTGGCGTACTCACAACCTTTACTGTCGATCCCGTAAACAGTGGGCAGGCAGCCAGGGTAACTATCCATACGCAGGCCAGAACGGCGCCGGGAGTGCGCGGATTTATTGAAAAACTTATTACCCCGCCCATTTCGCGCAAGATTTTTAATGAAGAGCTGGATTTGGTTGAGGCGTTTTTGCAGAAGGGGCCGGTTTTGGCGGGTGGTGGAGAGTAGGGGATGATAAGTGAAAAGTGATAAGTAATAAGTAAGCAGTAAAAAGTGGGCCTCTGTTCGGCCCACTTTTCATTTGTTCACACTTTTTGCGGCAAAGGGGGCAAAAACGGCTATGATGAGGCAGATGACGGCCGTTACCACCAATAGCCCCACGATGACCCAGATAAATATCGGATTATAGTCATCAACCTGGCTTTGCAGCAGCGCTTCGCTGGGGTCGCTGGGCAGATAGTAAATGGTAACCGTATCGCCAATTTCGATGGCGTCATACGTTTGGTTGCCTACCTCAAAGCTGGCCCGGCTAAAGACGCCCACGTCAATCGCGCCAAAATCAGCTTCACCTGTTTCCATATCTATGTGGACCGGCTCGTCATTTTCGCCCCCGGCCATAAAGGTAACGGCAAGGTTGTGGTCGCTGGTGCTGGTGCTGCTGCTGCGGGTGGTAAACTTGTCTACGATGGTGGCGCTGGCAGTCACACCCTCGCGGCGAAACTGGCGAATCTCGCTGGCGCGAATGGCAATGATGCCCCACAGCATGGCGGCAAACAGCAGCGCCACACCCGCCCACGATACCCAATCTTTACGCTGAAACTTCGCCATTTCCACTACTCTTTTTACTTATCACTTTTCACTTAAGGCCTATTCATCAAACAAGCTGGCAAGTCGGCTAAGTTCGGCCGTTTTTGCCCGAATCTCTTCTGGCGTGGGGTTCGCCACCTGGTATTCGTGCAGCAGGAAGCTGGTCGCCCCGGTCATCACTTCCGGCGCGTTGAACACATCGGTGGATGCGCCTTCCCGGTCGCCTAGCCAGAGCGTTGTGCCGGGGTTTTGCTGAATGAAGGCCAGCAGAGCCGCTTGCTGGCTGCCGGTTAGCTTTTCGCCATTTTGGGCCACAAAGGCCGTTTCGAAGCTGCCCATAGGAGCTTTTTTCTGGCTCCAGGCTTCATGGCGAAAGATGTCGGCGTTTAGGGGCTGTTCCCGCTTCACCTCCACCACCAGCCGGGCGGCCGAGACGTGTCGGCCACGCCGTATCCCTTCGTGATTATAGGTGCTGCGCTGGAATATGATGGGAATGTAGGCGAGGAGACGGCCGTCTGCCAGCCGCCCCTCGTACCACTGCATCTGCTTTGCTTTGGCGGTGGGCTGTAGCATCAGCGCGCTGGCAATGGCTGCACTGCCTTCTCGGCGCTGCTTGTTGCGGTAGAGGACAAACCCAACCGGGCCGCCAATGGCCAGGGTGGGCAGGCAGCACAAAAAGCCAAACCACACCATGGCGCTAATAAAGTCACTCATCTTAGCCGCGGGAGCGTTCTAAGAGGGTCATCATCAACACGCCAAGCACCGTTTGCAGCTGTTCCTGCTCGCTTAGCGGGCTTTCCTGGGTGATGGTGAAGCTGCTTTCGAGGAATGCCTTGTTTTTCACCACCTTCAGCGCCAGCGAATCGTCGGGGCGCTCTACCAGGTATGCGGGGTTAAAAAAGTAGCCGCCAAACATGCCAATAATGGGAACCTCGGTCAGCAGCGCATCCAGCACTTTCACCCACGCGTTTTCTTCTTCAATGCGCATCAGCGGCTGATCGTTGGTATCGAAGACATCATAGCGCGCTTTCCAGAGGGAGCGACGGCCGTTTCGCTTGATAGAGCCAATTTCCATGCCGTTGCTGTCCTTAAAGCGGTAGCGAGCCGAAAAATCAATGACCCGGTCGGCATTGATGGTGTAAAGCGGCTGGGTCTGCTCGCGGTCGGCAAAAACGGTGATTGCCTCTTTTAGCTTAAACAGCTTCTGCTTGACATAAAACACGAGATTGCCGCTGGCGTCCAGCACCGATATTTGCGGTGACAGGGCTACTTTTTTAAATTCTAACGTAAGGGGAAATTGCATTGGTTAAACCTCCTGGGTTTATAGCCTTTACTTTAAGATGGCACCATTATACTGCTATTGAGAGCTAATTTTGCACACAAAACTATCATCACTTCTGTTTCTACATGATAAAGATGGTTAGATGATAACGGCCGTGCGATCAGAAATCGATCCAAGCCCCCCCTACGCCCACAAACAAAAATTTATGCTAAAATCTTCCCCACGCCGTTCATCTCAAAATTGGGAAAAATAGATGCCTCATCTGAACCTGAAAACCACCCACAAACCTGTCCGCGATTACTTCAAGGCGCTGGAACAGTTCCGCACCTCCTACGCCACCGCCCCCAGATTGGTCCAATCTCAAAGATTGGACCAATCTCCACCGTCGCCAGGAATGGACCAATCTCCACCGCCGCTAGACAAATGGCACATCTTCCACTACGTCTACGCCCTGCTGCACCATCCCACCTACCGCGAAACCTACGCCGCCAACCTGCGCCGCGAACTGCCGCGCATTCCCTTCGTCCAGCCGCAGCACTTCTGGCAATTCGTCCAGGCTGGCCGCAGGCTAGCAGAAATCCACGTCCACTACGAATCCCAACCCGAATACCCTCTGCGCCACGAAGAAAACCCCGACCTCCCGCTTGACTACCGCGTGGAAAAAATGCGCCTCAGCAAAGACGAAACCAGCCTCAAATACAACGATTTCCTCACCTTGCACGGCATCTCGCCCCAGGTGTTCGACTACAAACTCGGCAACCGCTCTGCCCTGGACTGGGTCATCGACCAATACCGCGTCAAAACCGACAGGCGCAGCGGCATCACCAACGACCCCAACAACCTCGACGACGAAACCTACATCCTCCGTCTCATCAAGCAGGTCATCACCGTCAGCCTGGAAACCGTCGAAATCGTCAACAACCTCCCGCCCCTGGAGATTATGGAAAAAGAAGGAAAGGAATAAAATGTTGTTTAATGATCACGAAATGCAGGAACTTCAAAAATTTCTAGAATCAAAATCTGAGCTTGATGTAGAACTTTACAAATGGTGTGCCCCATTAATTCATCGTGGGAAGTACGATGATGCGGTACGAAACGCCTTTGTATTAGTTGAAGATCGGATGAAACGGATCATGAACAATCAAAAGCTATATGGCCGGAAATTAATAAGTGCTGTCTTTGATGAAGAAAATGGGCCTCTGGGAAAATACATTATTAAATCTAACCAGGAAAGAGAGGGATTGAGAAATTTGTTCAGTGGAGCATTTATGTTGTATCGAAACCCGACGGCACACAATTTCATTAACTATAGCTCTACTCAAGCAAAAGCCATACTAGGATTAGTCAATCTGCTTCTTATGACTCTAGACCGAGCTAAGGAATTGCCATCTATTGATACTTTCCCGGAGAATTGGCAACATGCGATTGATAGGGTTGAAAAGATGATTGGAGTTGAAGGTGCTGCTCGATTGCGAATTTTTTTAGCCGACTGCAAACAAATGGGCCTTATTCTCGGTGGTGCTGGGGAGGCAATACCATATCGATCTCGAGCAATGCTTTCTGCCGGTGAGGGCAATCCACCTAAGCGTGGAGAGATTCGTGTCTTCTATTTATATGCTTCCAATAACTTGAAGGGGGCAAACATACGTTTTTCTCGTAAGCAGTACGAGATGGTTTTCGACTTCGATGTTGATTGGTTGTTTCACCAGTTAGATTCAATGGGATTTTACCTGGCGGGCCGCGGAAATTACAAAGTAAATCTAAAGAAGCGCAATGATCATGAATTTTTTGCTGAATTGTTTCAACTCGTTTTACAAGTTAAAACAAAGCTAGATGACCAAAGAAATAACTTTTAAGGAAATAGAGTAATTTTTCGGGGATATATAGATTTTAGGGCAATTTTGGCAACCGCAAAGTCGTTGTAAATGTAAACAGTTTGGGGAAACAGTATGGTTGAAGAAAAATTGCAGAATGCTGATAACTTGATCAGAAATGCCGGAGGGAACAAGCAGCAGTATGGCTTTGCCTTGCTAGCTTTTCATGGCGCGATTGAAGACTTTTTTCGTCAAGAACTGGCGGCAGAAGTTACTAAACTGGAAGAGGGTTTAAAGGGTAGAAGAGCAGGATGGGTCGATCTGCTCAATCTTTGGGAGGCTAAACGTCATCTTGCTTATGAAGACAAAAAGAGAATCCAAAACCATAATGCCAGGCGTCAGATTATTGGCCATGGGGCTTATCTTGAGGTAGAGCGGGCGGAAGCCGAAGCCTATGGTGATTTTGTAAAGTACTTCATTAAACAAAATAGTTCGTCGCCTCAATCGTATAAGATTCCATCTCATCCAAAACCAGAGCCACCGCGGCGAACGGCCGTTGCCAAACCTGGACGTGTCCCAAATAAAGGCGCTTCATGCATAAAACGGTTAATCCTTATGGTTGTTGCGTTGGTATTGATCATCGTGGTTTACCTTTGGTCTAGCTTCAGCTTACTTAAAAATACAATAAGGCTAGATGGAAGGTCCATGTTGGAAGTTTTTGAAGAAGAATACTTTCCCAGCGAGCCGGCTGACGCCGTTGATGCTTCGCCAGAAAGCGTAAATAAAAATGGCGAGCCAGCCACGACAAATCCAACCAGTACTCGAAGCAGCCACGATGAGGCAGTCAGGATTAGAGTGTCGGGTGATTCTCATGTGCGGTCTGGGCCGGGCACAGATTTTGAAATTGTGGGTACCGCTTACGATGCAGAGGAATTTGAAGTCATTGAGATAGATGAAAATGAGAGCTGGTACAAAATAAAGCTAGAAAATGGTCAAGAGGGTTGGTTAGGATCTTCTCGTGCTGTAAAGATTTCACCTTAGCAACTCGGTTAGACACAGATACTAGCGACAACATTAGCCAGGGGATTTGTCCCCAGGTTTTCGGATGATAACGGCCGTGCGATCAGAAATCGATCCAACAGCCGGTTGCCAACCCCCAAACCCCACGCTACACTCATTCACAAACTTGCAACCTGCAACCAACTTGCAAACACGCAAACTGGAAACCTATGCAAAACGGCCGTTACGTACACATTTTCTTTCTCGATGGCGTGGGACTGGGCGGGGCTGATCCGGAAATCAACCCCTTTGTCACCGCCAATCTGCCCCACCTCACCAGCCTGCTGGGCGAAGGTTGGTACCTTACTCGCGAACCGATCAATACCCTGCGGGCCAGCCTGGTGCCCACCGACGCCAACCTAAACATGCCCAACAAGCCGCAAAGCGCCACCGGGCAGGCTACCATTCTCACCGGGCGCAACGTGCCGGAGCTGGTGGGCGAGCATTATGGCCCCAAGCCCAACCCGGCCGTGCAGGAAGTAATTGCTCAGGGAACGCTGTTTCAGGAGGTGGTAGACGCAGGCGGGAAGGCGGCGCTGATCACCCCCTACCCGCAGGGCTATTTCGACGCCGTGGCGCGCGGCAAGCGGCTGCTTTCGGCCGTGCCCCTGGCGGCCACTCAGGCCGGTTTGCCGCTGATGACGGCCGATGATTTAAGAAACGGCCGTGCCGTTAGCCCGGGCTTTACCGGGCAAGGCTGGCGCGATCATCTAGGCTATAGTGATATCCCATTGCTCACCCTGGCCGAGGCCGGGCAGCAAATTGCCCAGGTGGCCCGCAGCTACCACTTTAGCTTCTTTGAGCATTGGCCCAGCGACCGGGCCGGGCACCGCGGCACGCTGGCCGAAGCCGCCGCCCACCTGGAAACGATCGACGGGGTGCTGGGCGGCCTGCTGAATGCCTGGGATGATGAAAATGGCCTTTTCATCCTCACCAGCGATCACGGCAACATTGAAGAAAAGAGCCAGCGGCAGCACACGCGCAACCCCGTGCCCACGCTGCTGATGGGTCCCCAACATGCACAGCTTGCCGCCCAAATCCACGACCTGCGCGACATTGCTAAAGTGATACGCACCTTTTTGGGCCTGCCCACACCGATATTCATGTAAGTGCCATTGTAATGGACGGTGGGTAAGGTTGTATGCGGTCATGTTCTAAGAGTATTAGGTAATTGAGTAATTGGCTGGCAAATTACCCAGTTACTCAATTACCCAATTACTTTCTCAAAAAAAGGATTTTGTATGTCAATCAGTTCAGAAAAATTTCGGGAAGCCCTACGCCTGTTTCCGGCAGGCGTTACGATTGTGACGATCAAAGCCCCAGGTTACGAAAAACCGCACGGGCTTACCGTTTCCGCTTTTGCCTCAATTTCTCCAGAGCCGCCGCTCATTATGATCGCGATTGATCATCGGGCGTCTGGGCATGAGATGTTGCAGCAGGATGGGGCTGTCTTTGCTGTGAACATTTTGTCTCAGGAGATGAGCGAATTGTCTAACCGCTTTGCCTGGATTAAGGATGAGGATCGTTTTGCTGTGGGCAACTGGGGAACGGCCGTAACCGGCGCGCCCATTTTGCAAAATGCCCTGGCCTGGCTCGACTGCACCATCTTTAATCGGTACGAAGCTGGCACCCACACCATTTACATTGGCGAAGTGCAGGACTCTGCCGCCCCCGGAAGAGGCACACCGCCCCTCATCTATTGGAACCGGGGCTATCGCTATCTCCGGATCAGCGAGGAGCCAACAGACTGACCAAAATGTGCCTGGTGATATAACTTTTTCTGTATCCTCACCCCTTCATAAAATAATTTTGCAACCTTATGCTAAAAGGTGAAGCTTTTGGAGCCTTCTAAAATTCACCGGGGCGAGGTTGCGACAATGTCTATACTAAAACTAAAAAAGAGCAGCAACAACAGATCAGATAATCCTCAAAACGCGCAGGAAAAAGAGCAGCAAGAGCAAAAGGACGCGTATGAACTATCTGAAATGATGGAGAAGTATAACCAGGCAAAGGGCCACGATGAGGAAACGGCCGTTGACCTGCGCCAGTCTATTCTGCAAAAGATGAAGGACAATCCTCACCTTTTGGAGAAACGCGATAACGTCACCTTTTTGGCGCACGAGGTGGACGCAGAGGAAATTGTGGAGCTGGACTGGGATTCCCCCACTCACATGGTTGAGTTTAGTGATTCCCTTTATCAATCGCGTTTTAAAAATGATGAATTTGCCCAGCGGCTGAAACAACATGCCACCACGCTGCTGCGTCGCGCACTCTACCATTACGAAGAGGAAGAAAAAGATTTAGAGAAGATGTTTGGCCTGATGCGGCTGGTGCCCACGTATCTTGTGGACCAAAGCGATGAGCTGAGCCGCCTGCGCTACCGGGCCAATGCCTATGAAATTCGGCGCGTTCGCCGCAGTCGCCGCATTTTGTATACTTATTTGCTCTTTCAGATTGTGCTGGTTTTATTTATTTTCCCCTTTCTTTTTATCAATGCAGAAAACGGCCGTTTGCAAAAACAGGTTGAGCAGCTGGCCGATGTAGAGCTTGGGGATGAGGGCTATCAGCTTATCTCTTATTCCGAAGGCGTCTATTGGGCAGTGATAACGGCCGCATCCATCGGCTACGGCGACATTACCCCCACAACGACGACGGGCCGCATCATTGCCGGCATTTTGGGCACAATGGGCGTGATTACTGTAGGCATTTTAGCCGGGCTGGTTCTGGACTGGATCACACCCCGGCAAATTCCTTAGGGTGGGCGGAGATGCGACAAATTATCATCCAGGTGCCGCTGGAAGAAGGAGAGCGCGTCACGGCGTTAGTGGAGCCATACCAGCCTGTGAACGCCTGGCAGCTTAGAGCCGATTCGCCACATGGCCCACAGCAT
>JBHIWP010000276.1:0-8207 GCA_041987425.1 Promineifilaceae bacterium (SeqCode)
TGAGTCTGCTCTCCCCCGGCGGCACCAGCTATGACGCGTTTCAAGACTTTGAGGAACGTGGGGAATTATTTCGGCAGTTGGTGCATGCGTTGTAAACGATAGATTGGTCTATTCTGCGAGAATGGATCGATCTTGCCCGATAGGATTTACTATGACAACAGTCAACATCGTTCGTAAAAGAAGCAACCGCGTGAACCCGGTTTTGCGCTTCCGGTTTGATTACTGGCTGCTGCTGGCCATTGCCGGGCTGCTGGTGCTGGGAATGCTTATGGTGTACAGCACCACCTTTGATTACGGCCTGCGCTTTCAAGATGACGCTACCTACTATTTTAGGCGGCAGTTTTTGGCCATGGGGCTGGGGCTTTTGGGCATGGTTGGCATCATGCAGTTCGATTATCACATCCTGCGCCGCTTTTCGGTTCCGTTTTTGGGTGTCACGCTGCTGGGGCTTTTATTTGTACTGTTCTTTACGAGCGTGTCAGATCTGGGTGCCCAGCGCGGACTGTACAACGATTCATACCAGCCATCTGAAATTGCCAAGCTGGCAATGATAATTTACATCTCTCACTGGCTCTCCAGCAAAGGCGACCGCATCAAGCTGCTAACATATGGCCTGCTGCCATTTTCAGTTATTGTCGGGGTGGTCTGCGCGCTGATTGTGCGTCAACCAGATCTCGGCACCACGGCCCTGATTGCCCTGGTAAGCTTTACGCTCTTTTTTGTGGCTGGGGCTGACTGGCGGCAGTTTACCGTGGCCGGTCTGTTGGGTGGCCTGGTCTTCCTCATTTTGATCAACACACTGCCCCATGCCCAGGCGCGCGTCGATGCCTACACGCAGGCTCTTTCTGATCCCAACCAGGCCAGTTGGCACGTACAGCAATCGCTGATTGCTCTGGGCCGCGGTGGCCTATTTGGCGTGGGCTTAGGGGAAAGTACGCAAAAGTTTGGTCCGCTACCCTTTGCCCATACAGACGGTGTTTTTGCCATTCTGGGTGAGGAATTGGGGCTGGCGGGCACGCTGCTGGTGGTTGGCCTTCTGGGCATGCTGGTGTGGCGCGGGCTGCGCACGGCCGTTCGTGCCCGGGATGGCTTCGGCTTTTTGCTGGCAATGGGCATTACCTGCTGGATCAGCTTCCAGGCGTTTATCAATATCGCGGTGATTACGGCCGTTATTCCCTTTACCGGCATTCCGCTGCCATTTTTGAGCTATGGCGGCACGTCTTTGTCCATCACCATGGTCGGGGCTGGCGTTCTGCTTAACGTCTCGCGTGATTCAGCGCTGCAAAAACGGCCGCAAACCAATGACGTGCGCGAGCGGCAGCAGCCAACAAGAAGAACCCGGCGGAGCAAACGGCCGTCGGCTACAGACAGGTTTTAATGATGCGTGTATTGGTTTGCGCTGGCGGCACTGGCGGCGGCATTTACCCCGCCCTGGCAGCCGTCACCGCATTACGCAACAAGGGTCTGCCCAACGAAAATATCTTGTGGGTAGGCACAAGGGGTGAAATGGAACAAACGTTAGTTCCCAGAGCAGGCATACGGCTAGAGACCATCACTGGTGGTGCGATTGCTGGCGTGCCCCTGCACCACAAGCTCATCAACGGCAGCAAGCTCTTGCTCAGCATCGGCAAGGCACTGCGGCTGGTGCGCCGCTTTGGCCCTGACGTGATGTTTATGACTGGCGGCTACATGTCCTTTCCCTTCACCCTGGCCTGCCGCCTGCTGAGCGTGCCCATCGCCATCTACCTGCCCGATGTGGAACCGGGCCAGTCCATCCGCTTTGCCCTGCCCTATGCCCAAAAAGTAGGCGCCACCACTGAGGGCTCGGCCCAATATGTGCCTGCCGACAAGCTGGTCGTTACCGGCTATCCGGTGCGGCCAGAGCTGCGGGCCAAGGCGGATTTGAGCCTGGAAGAGGCCCTGGCAGCCTTTGATTTACGGCCGGACCGCCCCACCCTCATGGTGTTTGGTGGCAGCCGGGGTGCGCAGGTGATCAACCGCGCGCTCATAAAAATCTTGCCTGAGCTGCTGCAATCAATGCAGATCATTCATATCAGCGGCACGTTTACCTGGGATGAAGTGGCGGTTAATGCCAAGAAGCTGCCCCAGGCGCTGCGCAAATTTTACCGGCCGTATCCCTATTTGCATGAAGAGATGGGGCACGCCTTCCGGGCGGCCGATTTGGTCGTGGCCCGCGCCGGGGCCAGCATGCTCGGCGAAATGCCTGCCTTTAGCCTGCCCTCAATTTTGGTGCCGCTCACCTGGGCCTGGCGCTACCAGAAGGTCAACGCCGATTATTTGTGCGAGCGGGGAACGGCCGTACAGCTTACTGACGAAACGTTAAACGAACAGCTCCTGCCAACCATCCAATCGTTAATGGCAGACCGCGACAAATTAGCCCAAATGAGCCAGGCCGCCCACGCCTTGGACATTGCCAATGGGGCCGAAAACCTGGCCGCGCTCATTGAAGATGTGGCTAAAAAGAGCGTGAAGGAGTGAGAAGATGCTAAGTTTGGGCACCCTGTTTTGGTTAATGATTTTATTTTTTGCCATTATTGGTTCATTACGGGGCTGGACACGAGAAGTGATTGCCACTTCAGGACTAATTCTATCTTTATTTGCCATTAACCAGTTTGGCGGCCTGCTGCTCGGTTTTGCCCCAACCGGCGGCGCAATCCCGGTAGAGCGGCAGCGATTCTACTATCTGGCAATCTTGCATCTGACAGTTGCCTTTTTTAGCTACCAGGGACCAGCGTTTGCCGGAACCCGGCTGGGAGAAAGGCTGCGGGTGCGCGATAATTTTCAGGATAAATTGCTGGGGCTGATCATTGGCGCTCTGAACGGTTATTTGATTGTCGGTTCGCTCTGGTCATTTTTGGAGTATCGGGCGCAGCCCGGCAGTGGTTGGCTGCGGCTGCCGATAGGGGAACCGTATCCCTTCGATGTTACGGTACTCACCCGGCCAGACTTTGCCCTGGGGCTGGATTCATTAATGGGGCGGCTGCCGCTGCCGCTGCTGGCGCCCTATTTACCATTTTTGGTGGTGATTGTCTTCTTGTTTGTCATTATTGTGATGATTTAGCAGGGCAAAATTGTAGTTTTGTCCTATAACCCGTCATTCGCTTTTGCGGGAATGACAAGTGAGAAGTGTTGTGATTCAGGATTTATTTTTAGAGATGAGTGATAAACCGTTTGCTTTGCAGCCAAATATGCACATTCATCTGATTGGCATCGGCGGATCGGGCATATCGGCGATCGCCCGGGTGCTGCTGGGGCGGGGCTTCGTGGTTTCTGGCTCTGACCAGCAGACCAATGAGGTAACGGCCGCTTTGCAATCCGCCGGTGCGGCCGTTTACCAGGGCCATGATGCCGCACACATTGCTGGTGCAGATCTGGTCGTCATCTCCTCCGCCATCCCAGAAGAGAATCCAGAGCTAAAGGCCGCGCGCGAGGCGAAAATCCCGGTGATGAAGCGCTCTGAGTTCTTGGGCCACCTGATGGCCGACCGCATATGCATTGCCGTAGCTGGTACGCACGGCAAGACCACCACCACCGGCATATTGGCCCACATTCTCATGGAGGCAGAGCTAGACCCAACGGTGGTTGTTGGCGGCATTTTGCCCTCGCTGGGCAGCAACGGCCGTTTCGGTGAGGGCGACTACTTTGTGGTGGAAGCAGACGAATACGACAATATGTTCCTGGGTCTCAAGCCAGAGGTGGCTATCATCCTGAACATTGAGCACGATCATCCAGATATTTTCCCCAGCGTGGCGGACTATCAGCAGGCATTCGAACAGTTTGCCCGCCTGCTGCCCGAAGGGGGACATCTGGTGGCCTGTGCCTCTGACCCAGAAACGGAAGCCCTACTAGAAAAGCTGGACCTGCCCGGCGTGCAGGTGAGCACTTACGCCATCGGCACCGCCGAAGGGCAGCAGCCCAATGCCGACTATCTGGCGCTGGATTTGCGCCCCAACCAGCTGGGCGGCACGGACTTTCTGGTGGAAACCGAGGGGCAAATGATTGGCCTGGCCCGGCTGCGCCTGCCGGGTGAGCACAACGTGCTCAATGCCCTGGCAGCAATTATTGTGGCCACGGATCTGGGAATTGATTTCAACGTTATTCGGGCAGCGCTGGGCAGCTTTAGCGGCGTCAGCCGCCGTTTTGAGCTGATTGGCGAGGTGGCCAGCGTCACAATTGTTGATGACTATGCGCATCACCCCACTGAAATCGAGATGACGCTGAAAGCCGCCCGGCAGCGCTACCCAGGGCGACGCATTTGGGCAGTGTGGCAGCCGCATACGTTCAGCCGCACCAGATTGCTGATGGACAAATTTGCCACCTGCTTTGCTGAAGCAGATCGCGTGGTGGCGCTTGATATTTATCGCAGCCGAGAAAAAGATTCATTAGGAATAGACACGTCGGTAGTGCTGGAAGCCATGAACCACCCTGCGGCTATTTACATCCCCGACCTGGATGATGCCGCACAATATATTTTGGACCGGGTACGGCCGCATGACGTGGTGCTTACCCTGGGCGCAGGCGATAGCAACAAGGTAGCCCAACAGATTTATGTGGGCATTCAACTGTGGAGTGATGCATGAACGTGAGAACCTCTATTCGGGTATCAACTATACAAGAATTACAGGCAGCGTTTGGCGACCGGCTGAAGCTGGATGAGCCTTTGGCCCGGTACAGTTCGGCCCGCGTGGGCGGTCCCGCCCAGCTATTTTTGGTGGTGAATTCCGCAGCAGAGCTGGAAACGGCCGTCTCCATCGCCTATGAAAGACGGATACCCTACACCTTGCTTGGCGGCGGCTCCAATATCCTCATTTCCGATCAGGGAATCGGTGGGCTGGTCATCATGAACCGGGCACGGGCGGTTAACTTTCGCCACACGGGGGCAAACGTTATCTGCACGGTGGAATCTGGCATGAATCTCTCTTCGCTGGCTCGCCAGTGCATTGGCAAAGGGCTGGGCGGCCTGGAGTGGGCCATTGGCGTGCCGGGTACGGTGGGTGGTGCAGTGGTAGGCAACTCCGGGGCACACGGCTCCGACATGAACAGCCAACTGCGCGCGGCCGTTATCTGGGAACCAGGTCGCGGCCAGCGCATTTACAGCAATAATGAGATGAACTACGGCTATCGCGAAAGCATATTCAAGCAAGAGCAAGGCCGGGAAATCTCTCGCCGCGTGGTGCTCAGCGCTGAGCTTGAGCTGACTCCCGAACCGGTTGACGTGCTAATGGGCCGCGCCGACGGCTTTACGGCCCATCGCAAGCAGACCCAGCCGGGCGGGGCCACAGTCGGCTCCATGTTTAAAAACCCAGAAAATTACTATGCCGGCTACTTGATTGAGGCCGCCGGTCTAAAGGGGTTCCGCGTTGGGGGAGCCCATATTTCAGAAAAACACGCCAACTTTTTTGTGAACGAAGGCGACGCCACGGCCGAAGATATTCGCGCCCTCATCGCCGAAGCCTGGAACAGCGTGCGCGAGCAGTTTGGCGTAGAGCTGGAACTGGAAGTGGAGCTGGTTGGCGATTGGGGCTTTGGATAATTGTGAATGGTGAATAATTAATTGTGAATGGTTAATGACAACTCTCCTTCACAATTCTCAATTCACAATTCTCAATTCATAATTTTTTATGACCAAGAACGGAATAAAGAAGCTCAAGGTTGGTGTCATTTTCGGCGGTCGGTCGGGCGAACATGAAGTGTCGCTCAATTCGGCCCAGTCGGTGATGCGCGCCCTGAACCCGGACAGGTACGAGGTGATTCCGATCGGCATCGACAAGAACGGCCGTTGGCTCACCGGCGATGTCGTGGGTACACTGACCGAAGGCAAAACCACCAGCCGCCCCGCCACCCTGCTGCCAGATCCCAAAGCGACGGGCTTGATGCAGTTAGACGAAGGCGAACGCGTGGGCTTAACGGCCGTTTCTCAGCTAGACGTTATTTTCCCAGTGCTGCACGGCCCCTATGGCGAAGACGGCACGGTGCAAGGACTGCTGGAGCTGGCTAACCTGCCCTACGTGGGGGCTGGCGTGGTGGGCTCGGCCGTGGGCATGGACAAAGCCATCTTCAAGCAAGTGATGACGGCCAGCGGCTTGCCTGTACTGCCCTGGCTGCTGGTACAAAGTAAAGATTGGCGGCAACGGCCGTATGATGTCATTGCTGAAATTGAAGCAATCCTTGTCTATCCCGTCTTCACCAAGCCAGCCAATCTGGGTTCCAGCGTAGGCATCAGTAAATGCCGTGGCCGTGACGAGCTGCACGCCGGGCTGGAAGAGGCCGCCCGCTATGACCGCCGTATTGTGGTGGAACAGGGTGCCACCGTGCGCGAGCTGGAGGTATCGGTGTTGGGCAACGATGAGCCTGTTGCCAGCGTTGTGGGAGAAGTGCGCCCGCGCCGCGACTTCTATGATTACGTTGCCAAGTATGTCAGTGATGATTCTGAGCTAATTATTCCGGCTGACTTAACAGACGCCCAAAGTGATGAAGTACGCCGCCTCGCTGTTCAGGCGTACAAGGCGATTGATTGTGCTGGACTGGGCCGGGTGGATTTGTTGCTGGACGTGGAGAACGGCCGTTTTTACCTGAACGAGATCAACACCATTCCCGGCTTCACGCGCATCTCTATGTATCCCAAGCTGTGGGAAGCCAGCGGCCTGCCCTACAGCCAGCTGCTGGATAAGTTAATTGACCTGGCCATCGAAAGACATGAAGAGAAAGGACGGCTGAAAACAACCAGGGAGTAATTACCTGATTACTTAATTACGCGGTCTGCAATTGGGTAATTAAGTAATTGTGCAATTGAGCAATTATGAAACGACAACGAGAGAATCAGCAACGACGCTTACGCAAGCAGCCCAAAATGCGGCGCATGGATTCCGCTATGCCCATGCCTCGCCTGCACGTGCCTAAAAACGCTCGTCGTCGTCGCCGCCGCAATCAGGCCCGGGTGCGGCTGCCCCTGGCCAGCCTGCGCCAGATGCTGCTCTCGGCGCGCTGGCTCAGCCTGGGGCTGCTGGCGATCTCTATTTACGCCATGACGCTCATCGGCCTGGATGAAAATTTTTATCTAACGGCTATCCCCGTTGAGGGCGTTATTTCTGTGCCCGCCACCGAGGTAGTACAGGCCAGCAATCTGGCAGGCTCGCACGTTTTTGCGGCCGATCCAGGCACGGCCGCACAGCACATTATGGACAACGTACCGGGCATTATTTCGGCCACGGTGACGCTAAACTGGCCCAATCAGGTGCTTATAAACGTGACAGAAGATTCACCCATTGCTATTTGGATTGAAGGCAGCAACCAGTTTTGGGTAACCCGCACCGGGCGGCTTGTTCCGGCCCGGTCAGAATCACTCGGCTTGCTAATGATTCAGTCTGAGGTGGAAGTTGAAGCAGCAAATGCCATCAACAGCACGGCAACTGAGGAAGGAAGCGAGCCGATTGTCGTTGAACCCGTCACGCCTCACATCCGCTTTGTGCCGCATGACGTTTTGGTTGGCGCGCTGGAGCTGAAGCGATTGCGTCCCAATATCGACCGGCTTTTTTATCGGCCGTCGACTGGCCTGAGTTTTCAAGACGGCCGTGGCTGGCGCGTATTTTTTGGTACGGGGACCGACATGTCACAAAAACTCGTGGTTTATGAAAGTATTGTAGAAGAATTGCTGGCACAGGGCCTGACGCCTCAGTATGTCAGCGTGAGCAACCAGGAAAAGCCTTACTACCTGGCGCAGTAAATCACCGGAGATTTAAGGTCGCACGAGGATTTCCGGTAAGAAGTAATCAGTGAAACAGTAATCAGTAAAAGTGAAAAGATCACCAAAGCTGACTGATTACTGACCTACTGACAACTGATCACTGAAAAAGAGGGTATTGGAACATGGCAGACATAATTTTTGGACTGGACATTGGCACAACGAAGGTTTGTGCGCTGGTAGGTGAAGTGCGCGACGGCCGTTTGCAAATCATCGGGTTGGGGCTGGCTCCGTCACGCGGCATGCGCAAGGGCATGGTCATCGACGTCAGCGAGGCGTCTCTGGCGCTGGCGCGGGCCGTGGAGCAGGCGGAGCAAACTTCTGGCTACGACCTCTCCCAGGCAATCGTCAGCATGGCCGGAGAGCACATTAGCTCCACCAACAACAAAGGCATCGTGGCCATTGGGCGGAATGATGCGGGCGTAACCGTTACCGACATCGAGCG
>JBHIWP010000277.1:0-8203 GCA_041987425.1 Promineifilaceae bacterium (SeqCode)
CTTGCAGGTTGAATACATCGAGCAGCGACTGGCCAGCAGGAATGGGCTGATCAACAGGCAGCAGCCGTTGGGTAGGCTGAACCACCGCATCCCAGCGCTCAATCATGCCCAGCTCAATATATTGCTCATTTTCTACGGCAGGTTTAAGAACGCTGTCAATCCAGGTGTAGCGTACTGCTTCAATCAGGCGTTGGCGCGTCTCTTGCTCTCGCTTTTCTTCGCGGGTTAAAACACGCGCAGGCGGCGGCTTTACCGTGATCTTTTTGGCAATATATTGGTCTCGTTGGGCAAAGTTGCTCTTTTCCAGCTCAAAGTCTCCGCTTACAAGCAGGGTGGGGTGCGTTTGTAGCAACTCCTTTAGCTGGCGCAGCTCGGTTAGGAGCACGGCATTTTGCCGGTTGTGCTGCTGGCTGAGTCCGCTGATTGTTTGGAGGAATACGTCCTGCGTAAGCTGCTCATCCAGCTTTTCAGCTATTTGATCCAATTTTTGGCTGATTTGGCTGGTTGTGTCGCGCAGAATTTGCTCTACTTCGTTCTGATCTTTGGCCGACGCCACACGTTCAAGCAGGCTGGCCAGCAGATCACCCCCCACCGCACCCACAAAGCTGGCGAAAACTGGGGCAGCGGCACCGACGGCCTCAACATTGCCCTGGGCAATGCCCACAATCGTTGCCACAGTTGCCGTAAGCGTCATCAATTTGGCGGCTGGGGCAGCGGCAGGCCGCGCAATATTGGTTGCTTTCTCTTTGTTGGTTTTTAGCCATTGCAGCAGTTTCTGGCTGGCAATTTCGTATTTGTCCGGCATGGCACCTGCTTTATTCTTGAGTTGGCAGGCACTAATTTATCACAAAACCTTTAAGAGTTGAACAGGTGCAAGCGATCTTTTTCGGCCGAAGGACCGTTTTCAAGTCATGTTTCGCTCGGTTTCAGCACAAACTGAGCTTTATACAATGTAAATTGGCATGGTTTGGGTGCGGAACGGCCGTTTCGCACCCTCGATCCGCTTATTATTGCCGCAGAACCAGCATTTCCCCGTGGTGAATTGATGCTCAGCCCACAAAGTAGCCGCAGTTAAGCCTGTTTTGGCTTCTTCTCACTACAAACTCAGCGTTTCATGCCTTAAATTGGCTTCTTCAGTGGTGTGAACTTGCCTTTAGCTTAACCGGTATATTTTGGCACAGTAAAAACGCCCGGCGCAGATTGGACCATTCTTCGAGAATGGTCCAATCTTGGTACAATAGGGGCCGCGTGTCGTTTAGATTGGTCCACTCTGTCAGACTGGACCAAGTTCCAGTCAACCAGGAGGGAAAAAATGGCAAACGAACCGTTGCAGTACGGCCGTATCTACCACATCTACAATCGCGGCAACAACGGCGAAAATTTATTTGTTCAGCAGCTGAAACTATTCCTACTTTTTGCAGCTTTATGCCAGGCATATTCAGCCAGTTGCTGAAACATTCGCCTACTGCTTGCTGCCGAACCATTTTCATTTTGCCATTCGCACGTATACAGAGGAAGAGCAGGAGGCGTATCACCAGGAACAGATTGGACCATTCTTTAAGAATGGTCCAATCTTTAAGCTGCAAGAACCCAGCCGCGCCTTCAACAACCTGTTCATCGCCTACGCTCGCGCGCTCAACAAGGCAATCGGCCGTACGGGTGCCTTATTTGAATCCCCCTTTGGCCGCAAGCGCATAGACAGTGAGCGCTATTTGCTAACGCTTATCACCTACATCCATCGCAATCCACAAAGGCATCGCTTTGTCGCGGATTTTCGTGACTGGCCCTGGTCGTCCTACGGGGCAATGCTTTCGCGCAAGCCGACGAAGATTAGTCGTGGTGAGGTATTGGATTGGTATAACGGCCGTGCCAGCTTCGCCGATGCACACGGTGCCGAACCAGACGCTCGACTTATGGCGCCATTGCTTATGGCAGATTGGTTTTAGGGTAGCCTTAGATTGGTCCATTCTGTCGGAATGGACCAATCTTGATCTGCACCCAATTAACCAAGTTCTTCAGGTGATAGAAACTCTTCACGTCCCAGCTCTGCTGTCTTGCCGGTGATGATTCCCCGGGCCAGCTCAAAGAGGACGCGGGGTTTGGAGTATTTGCTCTTCATGTAGGTTGCCGTTTCCGCGTCAACCAGAATGAGCGCCAGGCGAGGGTCGTCTGGGCCGCCGTCTCGGTTGCCCCCCTCATCGCCAAACCAGGCTTTCCAGTCGGGCTCGTAGAGTTCTTTGATTTTGGCGCGGTCCTGGTTGATAGCGGCCGTGCCGCTGACGGACACCCATTCGTACGTGTCGGTATTGTAGTAGGCAATAGAGACGTTGGGGTCAAATCGGATCTGGTCAACTTTGTGCGTTTCGATGTTGGTGACAAACCATAAATCACCAAGCGGGCCCTGTTCCTGGGTAGCCATGGGGCGCGAAACCAGTCGTCCATCCTCGTCGCGCGTGGTCATCAGGGCAATTTCCATATCCTTAATTAACTCATACAGTTCATCCAACTTTTTTTCTGTAGGGGTATTGCTCATTTAAAAGCTCCTTTTGCAGTTTAATGTTTGATTTGATGTTAGCAAGATTGCGAGCGCAATCCATAGCCGCGGCGGCAAATGTATCTATAAAGGTATCCAATACATACACAGGCACAGACGGAATTTTCATGCGGCTAAGCAGCAAAGTTGACGCTCATTTAGGGTAGTTGTGTATTTCGAGCGGTGGTGATTTGTGGGAAACGGCCGTGTCCGCTAACAATTTACAGATTAGGACAGCGTCTGCTACAATTCAGAACAGCTGTTCGCTAAATGCAGAAGGTTTTGGAGGCCCCCCAATGAAGACAAACGGATTGATCGAAGTGATTGTATATGTGAGCGATATGGACGCGCAGGTGCGGTTTTATCGGGATGTTTTTGAGCTAGAGGTAACTTATCCCGCCGGACTGGACAGCTACGCCGACCAATTCTGGGTAACGCTGGATGCAGGCGGCGTGCTGCTGGCGCTGCACGGTGGCGGTCAGGGTCGCCTGGGGGCCGATACGCCAAAGATTGTGTTCGGCGTGGAGGATATTCACGCAGCGCGCCAGGAGCTGGTAGAAAAAGGGGTCGCCATAGATGATGTTCGCTCCGCTGCGCCCGGCGTTTGGGTCTGCGACGGCCGTGACCCAGAGGGGAATCCGTTTTCTATTGAAAGCCATGAGTGAATGATATGAGTGAAAAGTGAAAAGTGATAAGACTTTTTTACTTTTCACTTTTTACTTTTCACTTTTCACTTTTTACTTCCTTTTGAAGTTGACCGTACGCCATCATGATCCCCTGCAAAGCATCCAGGGGCAGGGCGTGGGCAGTATGGTCCTTAAACCCCGTCATTGTGTCTGCGGCGCAAAGGGCATTCAGAATGGCTTCTTCCACGGCTTCAGCGGTGGCGTTGAACAGGTCGTTCATGTGGTTGTTGGGCAACATTTTAATGTCCCGCAGGAACTTGGTGCCCTGGGCGGGCAGGTCGTTGCCTGTGGAAAAGGCCAGGAAGATATCGCCGCTGCCGTTGTAGCCGGTGCCGCCTACGCGAGCCAGCCCAATGGTGGCCCGCTGCGCCAGACGGTTGCACTGGCTGGGCAGCAGCGGTGCATCTGTGCCCACAATAATGATGATGGAGCTGGAGGGGGCGGGAACCTGCTTGGGGAAGGGGCTGGGCGTGTGCGTTTCGGGGATAAGCTGCCCCACGGGCACGCCATCAACGCGCAGCAGCGGGCGGTCGCCATAGTTGGCCTGCACGAGCGCACCGACGGTGAAACGGCCGTCCTCCATTTCCACCACCCGCGAAGAAGTGCCGATGCCACCCTTAAAATCGTGGCAAATCATGCCTGTGCCGCCGCCTACGTTGCCTTCCTGCACGGGGCCGCCTTTTGCCGCTTCCAGGGCGGCCATTGCATGGTCTGCGGTTAGATGAAAGGCGTTGATATCATTAAGCCAGCCATCGAACGTTTCAGCAACCACGGGCAGCAAAAAGCTGTAGGTGTAGCCCAGCCGCACCGACCGCTCTACCAGGGCGTCGCGCACCACGCCTACCTGGTGCGTGTTGGTCAGGCCAATGGGCGAGCCAAGCATTCCAGACTCTTTAAGCCAGGCAATACCGGTCATCTCGCCGTTGCCGTTGAAGCTGTGGTATCCAGCAAAGGCATAATTGTGCCAGATGTCGCCGCCGCGCGGCAGCACCATGGTCACGCCAGTGCGGGCAATGCGCGGCTGGTCATGAATGACGGTGCAGTGGCCCACAGTCACCCCTGGCACATCGGTGATGGCGTTGTAGGGGCCTGGTGGAAAGTAACCAATGTTGATACCAAGTTCACGTAACCGTTTTCGCATAGATGAGTTCCTTCACAGCAGGAGAATGTTTATGAGGGGGTGGGCTTTTGCACCCAGGCCAGCAGATCCAGCAGCAAATCTAGCGATAGGCTGTTAACCTGCTCCAGACGGTGGGGCATCTTACTGCTTTGCATCAGCGTGGCTATCTCGTCTTCATCGCCGCCCAGGGCATTGCCCTTTAGCTGCACCAGGGCCAGCGGGCGCGGCGAGATGTCTGGCACGTGGCGGTGCAGCAAGTAGGTGTAGGGATTGTTGTTATGAAAGATGTGGCTGGGTGAAAGGCCAGCCTGTGCCCGGCCGATGGCTACAGCGCCCGTTACTTTATTCACCCGGCTGGTCCACAGCAGCGCCAGGCCCGCTGCCAGCGGCTGGCCTAAAATAATGGGCTTGCTGGGCAGCATTTGAATCAAAATTTGCAGATCGGCAGCCAGATCATCTGGGCTGAGGCGGTGGTTGGCGCTGGCGTGCAGCAAGTAGCGTAACGGATCGATTCCGTAAACATGATAGCCAGCCTCGGCCAATTTTTGGCACAGGGCGTCGTCGGTGCGGCTAAAGCTGCCGTAGGTGGAGAGGTAAAGAACGGTGGGCGGCAGCAGTTTGCCTGTGGCGGGATAGTGGTAGCTTTCCATGACCGAGCCTGCCCGCAGTGGCCAGAGGTGAACACGGCCGTTTGCCGAATCTGGCGTACCCAAAAAGCCAAAATTAATTCGCCCAAAGCGCTCTTTGGCCCACTCCGCGATGGCGTGCAGGTCTTTTTTAAAGCCCTGGTCACCCATGCCGCCTTCGCTGTCCCCCGTGCCGCGCAGGTCAAACACCAGATGGGCCACCTTGCGTTTGGCCCCGTGTGATCGTACCTCTTGCCGGGCACAGGTGATGACGCTGGACTTGGTAAGCGGATATTTTGGCACCCAAACCCGAATAGCACGCAGATCTTCGTCGGCCATCCCCACCGGCTTCACCAGCACGCAGTCCAGGTACAAATTATCGTCTGTGAGAATGCCAAATGGTTCTTCTGTGTAGGCTAAGGTCGAGGTCATGGTAGCTTGAAAATCTTGGGATAAATAAGGTGAGATTGGGGACTAGAGACTGGAGATTGGAGTTTGTCTCATCTCCAGTCTCTAATCTTCAATCTCTAACTATCGGTCAGGTTTGGAAAAGCATAATCAGGAATAAGCTCAATAATTCGATTGTACGCCTCTATTATAGATTGGTCACTGGAAAAATAGCCACTCAACATTTCTTGCAGCACAATCGAGAGCGTCAGTTCCTCATATAAAGTGGTGATGAGACTGCCCTGCCCCTGCGGCAAACCCCAACGTCCGGTAGTGGCGATGCCGTCACGCAGGGTGGCAACGACCTCGGCGCCGTAAAGCGATTCGAGGGTGTGCTCGCTACCACTGAGCGGCTGGCTGCCCCAGGCGTCTATAAATTGGCGTGGCGCATCAGCCGTGCCCCAGCGCATGGGTACTTTGCGCTCCGGCTCAACCGACAGCCATTGG
Organism: Promineifilaceae bacterium (SeqCode); assembly: GCA_041987425.1. Classification (GTDB taxonomy): domain Bacteria; phylum Chloroflexota; class Anaerolineae; order Promineifilales; family Promineifilaceae; genus Leptofilum. Next base: position 5,860 of record JBHIWP010000277.1, read on the forward strand.
CTATACCCCTCGTTAAACCAGTAGGTGGCGAAGAGAACGGCCGTTTCCCTCTCTGCTGTCCCTGTAATGCCCAGCAGGCTAATATTGCCAAATTCTGCGCCATTGATGTCCGTGACAAAGCCGCTGTTCTGCGCCAGAAAATCCGGGGCAGCGGCACACTCGGGGCAGGTAGGGGATGCGTCCAGCCCTGCCAGCTGGGGCAGCAGGCTGGGCGGCCCCATGATCAGCCCGGTGCGCCCTGCCAGATAGGCATTGCGCGTGCTGGTGTCTGTTTGCACACCGATAGGGCTGTTCTGATTAATGATGGTGTAATAAAAGGTGAGTGCTTCGGCGCATTCTGCCGCCAAAAGCTGAAGCTCGCCCGCCTCATCAACCAGCTGGCAGCCATTTGCCAGGGCCATATGCTCGAAGATCTGCTGGGTCGTTACCAGGTTGGCTTCCGTGGGCACCACAAAACCGGCGATCAGATTTTCGCGGTCGGTCGTGGCTTCAGCGGCAGCGGAGAGGGCGCGAAAGCTATTGGGCAGGGCCAGATTGCGCTGCTCGAACCAGTCCGTACGGTAGATGATGAGCTGGTGATAGCCGCTGCTGGGCAGGGCGGCAGGCTGGCCGCTGATGGTTTGCACCAGGGCAAGGGCTGCTGGATTAAAGGTGTCGGCCTCTAGCTGTTCCAGGGCTTCAGCGGCGGCGGCCGCGCTAAAGATGCCCCGCTCGGCCCAGCCGACGCTAAGCTCAATGGGATGAATGATGATGTCTGGCAACGTGTCTGAGAGCACGGCCGTATTCACCAGATTGGGCAGCAGTTGGGGCGATACCAGCACCATTTCTACGTCAATGCTGTGCTGTGCCTCAAAGTTCGCCGCCATTTCGTCCAGCATTGTTTCGTGGGCGTCGGACGTTTCGTTCACCCACACGGTGAGCGAGGGATTGGGGTTCACCTGCTCAGAGCTGTTTGGACTGTCGCCGGATACGGCCGTTGGCGTCGCTACAGATAAGATTAATGGTTCCGGGCTGGGGGTGGGCGTAAAGGCAGCCTGGGCGGTGGCCGTAGCCAGGCGAGGGGGGTTAGCCAGGTTGCAGGCGCTCAGCGTTAAGAGAGTGAATAGTGAAAAGTAAAAAGTGAGGAGTGAGAAGTGAGAGGTTGCAGGTTGCAGGTTGCAGGTCGAATTATCTGCCACCGTATCACTTGCCACTTGCCACTTGCCACTTGCTGCTTGCTGCTTTTGCAATTCTGTCACCTTGTCACCCTGTCACCTTGTCATCAGCAGCGTGCATCACGCGCTCATGAATAACGCGCAGGCCCGTGAGGGTAAGCCAGGGGTCGAGATGGTCGATTACGGCCGTATGTGGCGCAATCAGGTCAATCAGTCCCCCCGTGCCCAGGGTGTGTATGCGCTGAAAGCGGTCGGGATGCTCACCTTTTAGCCGGGCCACCAGCCCTTCGATCAGCGCCAGATAGCCAAAAATCAGTCCAGACTGCATGGCGTGTACCGTATTGGTGCCAATGGTGTGTGGGGGCGCTTCCAGCGCGACGTGACTCAGCTTGGCGGCGCGGCTGGCCAGTGCCTCGGCGGCCAGCCCCAGGCCAGGGGCAATAACGCCGCCCAAGAATTCCTGGTTAGACGAAACCAGGTCAAACTTAGTAGCCGTGCCCATGTCGATGATAATGCAGGGTCCCTGAAACAGCTCGTAGGCGGCGACCGCATTTACCAGCCGGTCTGCCCCTACGGCCGAGGGCACATCAGCCAGAATTTTGAGCCCCATCGGCAGGTCTGAGCTGACGGTGAGCAGCGGAACCTTGAGCTGCTGCTGAAAAATTCGGCTAAAGGTGTGGCTGAGGGCAGGCACAACGCTGGCCATTATGGCCTGATCGATGTCCGATAGAATCCCGGCGTCTTTTAGCAGCATTTTCAATACGATGCCATATTCATCGGCCGTTTGCGCCGGGTTGGTGAGAAGACGCCACTGGCGCTGCCAGGAACGGCCGTTCCAGACGCCCAGGGTAATGTTGGTGTTGCCAATATCTAGTGCCAGTAACATGGGTGGGGATTGTATAGCAGGTGAGAGAGTAGGCAAGTGGGGAAGTAACTTGCCACATCCTTGTTTTCACAGTTAAATACTCACATGGCCCAAGATGAACACGCCGAGAAGCTGCGGCGGCGCAATGCCGAGCTTTCGATTATTAACAGCATGGCCCAGGCGCTCAATCGTTCTGTCGATTTGGAGCAGGCGCTGCACGCCATTCTGGCCCAGGTGGCTGATCTGCTCGATTTACAAACCGGTTGGGTCTGGCTGCTGCGTGAGGACGACAACCAGTCGTATTTGGCAGCGGCCCAAAATTTGC
>JBHIWP010000278.1:0-8160 GCA_041987425.1 Promineifilaceae bacterium (SeqCode)
GTAAATGGGCACGGGGCATGCCCATCCCCCAACCTATTTATGTTTACCTGTTGACAGGTGAACATAAACTGTGCTACGTTTTCTCCTGCATTTCTTTGACCAAATTACATAGTCCATTTCACAGCGTTCATGCAGCGCAAACCACCGCCTCGGGTAAAAGGAAGTTGAATGATTCAGGCAGTCATCTTTGACGTCGGTGGCGTACTATTACGCACAGAAGATCGCGCCCAGCGCCAGCAGTGGGAAGCAAAGCTAGGTCTCTCCCCAGGTGGTGCTGAAGCGCTGGTGTTTAACAGCGAGATGGGCCAGAAAGCACAGTCCGGCGAAATTTCCGAACCAGAACTATGGCGCTGGCTCGGCAATCATCTAAACCTGTCGCCAACTGAAACGGCCGCTTTCCGGGCCGGGTTCTGGGCAGGAGACGTGATGGACATGGTGCTCATTGCCTTCATTCGCGAGTTAAAGCAGCGGTATCAAACGGCCGTTATCAGTAACTACGCCGATAATCTGCGTCCAGAGCTTACGGACCAGTTCGCCATTGCTGACGCCTTTGATGAAATCATCATTTCTTGCGAAGAGGGCGTAACAAAACCCGATCCGCGGATATTCCACCTGGCGCTGGCCCGCTTAAAGCGCAGACCCCAAGAAGCCGTGTTTATAGACGATTTTGCCCACAATGTAGAAGCGGCTAAGGCAGTTGGCATAGCGGCAATCCACTTTCAGCCAGGCATTGATCTGCCAGCAGCTTTACGTCAGTTAGGCGTTTCGTTAGGTTAGTCGGGCTTACTTTATCCAGCAAATTCCAACCGCTTTGGTGAAATCAGCAGCTCATTTGCCAAACATACGATTGGATCCGGTTCACAACAGGAGAGAATTTTATGGCTCGGTCGCAGCTCTATCAGAACGATCCCCGCTGGGAAAAAACAGTAATGGGTTTTGGTAAAACTGAAACTATCGGTAACCTTGGCTGCTTGTTAACCAGCCTGACGATGGTGGGCAACCACTTTAGCGGCGGCAGCGAAACAGTGGCCTCCTTTAACGAAAAGATGAAGCAAAATGATGGCTTCCAGGGGCCATGGGTGCGAGCTTTCCGCATTTCTTCGGTTTTCCCCAGCGTCAGCTACCAAAAGCGCATTGAATGTAACAACCAGGACGCGCCGCTGGACGAGATTGATGCTGCGCTGGCGAGTGGATCATTGCCTGTGGTGCGGGTCGATTACTCACCGGCGCCCGGCATTCAAGGGCACTGGGTAGTGCTGACTAAAAGAGACGGGGACGACTATGAGATGTGGGACCCGTACAACAGTCCAGAGAAGCCCCCAACTCTGGTTGGCCGCTTTGGCTTTGCCGGAACGGCCGAAAAAATCATTCAGGAAGTCATCTTTTTTGGCACTGGCGAACTGAAAGAGCCAAAGGCGGACAAAACAACCAGCAGCAAACCCGCGCCCAAAACGTCAACCAGCACGGCCGTTTCTGCCACCAAGACCACCAGTGAAGACGAAAAAGCTGAACCGCTGCTTATCTCTCCCACCGTAAACGGCCTCGCAATGCGGGACCAGCCGCGCATTTCTGGTTCCAATGTGGTGAAATATCTGGCCCAAAGCAGCAAGCTGGCTGTGCTGGAAGACGCGGACGAAGCCGAGGCCAAAATTGGCAAGCGTAACAACTGGTTCCACGTGCGGGATATTGAAGGCAAAGAAGGGTATGTGGCGGCGTGGTATGTAACGGCCGTTTCTAACCCAGCCCTCGGCAGCCACAAGACGAGCCAGGCCAACGAGCCATCACCTTCCACAAAGCTGGTGGTAAAAACCAACGCCTCCAGCGTCTCGCTGCGCACCGAACCCCGCGTGGCCAGCAGCACCCTCATCACCTATCTGCCCTTTGGTACGGAACTGCTGGTAATTGAAAGTGGCGACGCCGCCAGCAAAATCGGGCAGAAAGACCAGTGGCTCAACGTGCAAACCGTCACCGGACGCAAAGGATACGTGGCCGCCTGGTTTGTCACAAACAGGTAAAAATCATGTCAGCATCAGAGAACCAGGTAAGACCGTATCGTATTGGATTAATCGTTTCAGGCTTGTTAAATGTCGCCTTGATTGTGCTGCTGGTTGTTTCTAGAGGCAGCAACGGTGATACGGCCGTCTCCCCCACACCAACTGCCAACGAAGAGGTGGCCGCCGCTCCCAGCGCCACAGCAACATTGGCGGCCCCTACGGCAACCGCTACCCTCTTACCTCCAGCCACCGCAATCGAAGAACCCATGCCCACAGCTACAGTGATGGCAGAAGCCACCACCCAACCTGAGCCAGAGCCAACGGCAAGCGCCCAGCCTACCGAACCTCCAGCACCCACAGCGACCATCCCGCCTACGCCCAGCCCAACGATGCCGCCAACGGCCGTTCCCGGCCCCGACTGGCTGCGCTACTACAATCAGTTCCGCACCCAGGCTGGCCTGCCCCAACTTTCGGAGAACACGGCATGGTCTGCTGGCAGTCTGGCCCATAGCCAATACATGATGAACAACAGCTTGAGCATCCACGCCGAAGACCCGAATAAGCCGGGCTACTCGCAAGGCGGTGACCAGGCCGGGCAAAACGGCAATATTGCTATTAGCGGCTGGGAAGGTGCGTCCGATCTATGGGCCATAGATTATTGGATGACGGCCCCGTTCCACGCCGTGCCCATGCTAAACCCGCGCCTGACCCAAGCTGGCTTCGGCGTTTTCCGCGATGTCAGCAACAGCTTCAAAATGACGGCGACACTGGATATTTCTAGCAAGCGTGAGCTGGGTGAACTGCCCGCGGGCATTACTTACCCCCTCACCTATCCACGAGACGGTGGCGAATTGTGGGTGCTTAACTACACCCTGCCCGAATTTCCTAATCCGATGACGGCCTGTGGCGGCCTGCAAAAGCCCGTCGGCCCGCCCATTATCTTGCAAATTGGTGATGGCAGCCTTGTGCCCAGCGTCACGCAAACGTCGCTCACAAGCAGCAGCGGCACGAACATCACGCACTGCGTTATCGACGAAACGCGCTACGTGAACAGCAACCAGTACCAACAGCAGCAGGGACGCAATATTTTAGATAAACAAGACGCTATTGTGTTGATTCCAGCACAGGCGTTGACCGTTGGCGAAACCTATACCGCCAGCATTACGGTGAACGGAGACACAGTGGAATGGTCGTTTACGGCCGTTTCCCCACCCACAGATTACTAAGCGAGACGAGAGATTGGAGAGCAGAGACACAACTAATCTCCATTCTCTCCCAGCACATCCATCACATTCGCCACCAAATCATACCGGCCAAAGGCAGGCATGAAGTAGACGCCGTGCGTAAACGGCCGTAGTTCCGCCAAAATCTCCTGGGCAATGGCCACACCCTCCTGCTGCGGCTCGCTGGCCTGGGCCATCCGCTGGCGCAGCGGCTCGGGAATGGACATGCCCGGTACTTCGTGGTGCAAAAATTCGGCATTACGGCCGTTATACAGCGGCTTCACCCCCACAATCAGCGGCAAAATCTTCTCTTCATAAGTCGATTCGTACAAATCGACAAACGCTTTGGCGGCAACCGGATCAAATACCGGCTGCGTCAGGGCAAAGTCGGCTCCGTTGCGTATTTTGCGCCGCAGCAGCTTTATCTCCCGCTCCGGGTCCTGCGGCGTCAGGTTGAGGGCACAGCCTACCATAAAGTTAGTCGGCTGATCGATGGAGTTACCAGCCTTGTCCAGGCCGCTATTGAACTGCTGCTTGATCAGGTGAATCAGGCCCGTGGGCACGATATCGTAGCTATCCATTGCCTCAGGATAATCGCCAATGCGGGTAGGATCGCCCATGGTAACAAACAGATTTCGGATGCCCATGGCGTAGGCCGCCAGCAAATCGCCCTGAATGCGCAGCAGGTTACGCCCACGCGTGGGAAAGTGCAGCACCGTTTCTAGCCCCACCTCTTTTTGCACCAGGTGCGCCGCGGCCCAGGCGCTCATGCGCATTCGGGCCAGCGGGCTGTCTGCCAGATTCAGCAGGTTAGCCCCGGCCTCCTTTAGCATGTGGGCTCCCTCGATGAGCCGCTGCGTGGCAATGCCCTTGGGCGGACTCATTTCTATGGTGACGACAAAACGGCCGTTTGCCAGATTTTGTGCCAGTTGGGTGGGTGCGTCTAGAACGGCCGTCTTCTTCTCCGCCTGGGTCACGATTTGAATGTCTGGTAACGGAATAGGAGACGATGCCGGATGGTCCAGCGCCTGGCGCATGGCGGCAATGTGGGCCTCGTTGGTGCCACAGCAGCCGCCCACCAGCACTGCGCCTGCCTCAACCAGGGCATGGGTGTATTGACCAAAGTAGTCTGGAGTTGCCGGGTAGAGCACCCGGCCGCGCTGCGTTTGCTCCGGCCAACCAGCGTTCGGAGCGGCGGCGAGCAACTTATCGGGCACAATCTGGCGCATCATCAGCAGCAGACGCAGCACCTGGGCCGGACCACCGCTGCAATTAACGCCAATGGCATCCACGTCTAGCGCTCCCAGGCGCTCTGCTACCGCGTTCGGAGTATGCCCCAGCAGCGTGCGATCATCGCGAGTAAAGGTCATCTGGGCCACAATGGGCAGATCTGGGGCTAATTCACGGGCAACGGAAACGGCCGTTTCCATCTCATGTAGATCGGACATGGTTTCCAGCACCAACAGGTCGATGCCGCCAGGCTTAGCCGTCAGCAGGGCGTCGATCTGTTCCTGAAACGCCTCGGCAGCTTCGGCCAGCGAAACCCGCCCCAGCGGCGCCAGACGAACGCCCAGGGGCCCTACGGAACCGGCCAGCCACACCTCGCGAAAAGCGCTCTCGATAACGCGGCGGGCAATGTTTACGGCCGCCTGATTGATCTGGCAAACTTGATGCTGTAGACCATACTCTGCCAGCTTGTAGCGGTTGGCGCCGAAGCTGTTCGTCTCGATGATGTCCGCCCCTGCCCCGATGTAGGCCCGGTGAATATCCGCCACAATGGCTGGTTGGGTGAGGTTGATACCGTCGAAGCTGGTTTCCATAGAGACGCCGCGACCATGCAGCAGCGTGCCCATTGCGCCATCAAACAAAAACGGCCGCTCGCGCAGCCGAGAAACGAACATTTTTCTATTCATCGATCAAATCTTTTTGTAAAACGTGATACGCAATGCCTGAGAAAATCACGTTTCACACATCACGCATTATTCATTCTCGCTCTTGTAAAACATCTCCTGAATCAGAGCCGCCGCCTTCTCATTTTCTAGAATGAGCACCGAGGCTCCGGCTTCGGTCCGGTAGCTGGATACGTAATCATAGTCCAGCACATCATTCCGTATGTTTTCAGAATCAATGCTATTGGCCGCCGTTGCCAGGCGAATCATCTGCTCCAGGCTCAAATCGGTGCGGACGCCGTTTTCCACCTGCTGATAAAGCGTGCCCGCCTGGGCAATCATACCCGTAAAACCAAGCGCTGCCACCTTTTGCCGAATAGCCAGCAAAACCTGCTGCTGACGCATTGCCCGGCCAAAGTCATTGTCCTGGTGCCGCGTACGCGCATACTTTAGCGCCAGCTCGCCATCAAAGTGCTGCTGCCCGGCCGGAATGAAAAGCGGATCAAAGCCGTAGTTCATGCTGGGATATGTGGGATCGTTGATCGCCGTAGGGACATACACATCGATCCCGCCCAGCGCGTTAATGCCGTTAATGACTGCACTAAAATCGACCATTACGTAATGATCAATCGGCACGCCCAGATTGTATTCCACCGTTTGCATAGCCAGGGCTGCTCCGCCAACGGGGTTATTCCCGGCAGAACCATAAACAAAAGCGGTGTTAATGCGATCCCGGCCATGCCCCGGAATGAGTACGTACAGATCGCGAGGGATAGATAAAATCGAAGCTGTCTCAGTCTCAGGATCGAGCGAAACCAGCATCATTGTATCGGTACGAGAAATAAACGCCTCCCCAGGACGGCGATCAATGCCCATGAGCAAAATGGTTACCCGATCGGTGCCTTCCCACGGTTCGCTGGTGGGAATAAGCGTGGGCGTTGGTACGCCGGGTTCCAAAGTTGGTACGTCAGCCGGTGCGTTTTGGTTTAAGGATAAATCGACTCCGGCCACAGCGGCAACGGATTGTTCCAGTGGATTCAACGGCCGATTCAGCATGACCTGAAAAGTAAAGTAAGCAAAGACGACAACCGCAATGCCGGAAAAGACGAAAGCAACGGAGAGCAAATAGGTTAGCCAGCCGGGTAAAACGGGTTGTGATGTTCGCAAAATAAACTCCTATGTGGGCAACGTTTGGCACTCTAAAAAACAGAGGCTGGAAGCCGGAGGCTGAAAAATCTCAAGTCTCCAGTCTCCAGCCTTAATAAATCTATCGCCCGAATAATTTCAAACAGCCTGCATTATACACGGAAACGGCCGTTGTACAGATATAGTTAGGTTATGAATTCCCTACGTTTTGCCTGACGGTACCCCCACGCCCAACGTTAATAAAACAGAAAATGATGATAAAAACCATTGACTTACGGCCGTTTTAAGGTAGATTTGCCTATACTTGATTGGTAAAACCGAGAGTAATTTGATGAACCCACAAACACCTACAATCGTTGACAAATTCGGCCGTCCCGTGCGCGATTTGCGCATCTCCGTTATTGATAAGTGCAACTTCCGCTGCCCTTACTGCATGCCTGCCGAAATTTTCGGTGCAGACTATAACTTTCTCACCAATGATCAACTCCTGAGCGACGATGAAATTGTGCGGCTGGCCGGGCTGTTTGCCCAACTGGGGGTAACCAAGTTTCGCCTTACGGGCGGCGAGCCGCTGATCCGGCCCAATCTGCCCGCGCTTATCGCCCGGCTGGCAAAGATTTCTGGCATTGAGGACCTGGCGCTGACCACCAACGGTTACTTCCTGGCTGAACAGGCCCAGGCGCTAAAGGACGCGGGCCTGCACCGGCTGACGATTAGTTTGGATTCATTGGACAATGAAGTGTTTCAGGTGATGAACGGCCGTCGCTCCACCGTTGATCGCGTTCTAAACGGCCTGGCAGCCGCCGAGAAAGCGGGTTTCAAAAAAATAAAGATCAACTGCGTCGTCAAAAAAGGCGTCAATGACCACACGCTGGTGGAACTGGCCCGTCGCTTCAAAGGCACCGGCCACATTGTGCGCTACATTGAATACATGGACGTGGGTAATCTGAACGGCTGGAAGCTGGACGATGTGGTAACGGCCGACGAAATTCTCGCCAAAATTGATGCAGAAATGCCGTTGGAACCTGTGCCGCCCAACTACAAAGGCGAGGTAGCTAACCGCTACCGCTACCTCGACGGAGAGGGTGAAATCGGCGTCATCGCTTCTGTCACCAAGCCCTTCTGCGGCAACTGCACCCGTGCTAGGTTATCCAGCGCTGGAGAGTACTACACCTGTCTCTTTGCCCATCACGGCACCGATCAACGCGCCCCCCTGCGCGAAGGCGCCAGTGATGAAGAGATGCTGGAACTCATTGGCGGCGTCTGGCAGCGCCGCACCGACCGCTACTCCGAGCTGCGCACCTCCTTCACCCGCCTGCCCGCCAAAGGTGCAGAGATGTATCGTTTAGGCGGTTAGTAGGGCAAACTCGTGCATGCGCCACGGCTTATCGTGCGGCCTTTTGACTATTTTTCCTCAGGGAAGCCCCATTTTTTGTCTACCAGGTACAACGGCCGTCCCTTCACCTCATCATAAATCCGCCCTAGATACTCCCCAATGATCCCCAGGCTGATAAGCTGCACGCCACCCAGAAACAGCACAGACACCAGCGTCGTTGCCTGGCCAATGAGCGGATTTTCTGGCCCAAACAGCCGAATTAGAATGACGGCCAGAATCGCCAGCCCGCTGATGATGGCGATAAGGAAGCCCAGGTAGGTAGCCAGCTGCAGTGGCAAGTAAGAAAAGCTGGTAATGGCGTCGATGGCAAAGGGCAGCATCTGGCGCACGCTGCCAAATTTGGATTCACCAGCAAAGCGGCTGGCCCGCTCATACTCCACGCCCGTTTGCTTGAAGCCCACCCAGGGCACCATGCCACGCAAAAAACGATTCCGCTCCGGCAGATCGTTGATCGCTTCCACCACCCGCCGGTCCATCAGGCGGAAATCCCCTGGGTCTAGAGGCATATCCAT
>JBHIWP010000279.1:0-8138 GCA_041987425.1 Promineifilaceae bacterium (SeqCode)
TGCCCTTGGCGTTGGCGCTCTCGGGCCAGCGGCCGCCGAAGGCCAGGTTGGTGATCAGGTGGAACGGCTGGTCGAACGGCGCGGCGCTTGTCTCATCGATGACGCGGTGCGGCAAGCACCGCGCGTCCTTACTCCGCCTCAGGCGCCGACGGCCGCCTCCGCGGCCTTGGCTCTCGCTTCGAGCGATGGCGGTCGCGCGCCTGAACCTCAGGCCAGACGCAGGCGTCCGGTCCGGCTGCCCTTCTTCTGGTCCGGCAGGGCGGCGCGGACGGCCTTGAGGATGCCCTCGGCCGTGCCAGGCACAGCGGTCTTGGCGTCCTTGTGCCCCTTCTCATCCGCCTGCGCGGTGGTGGTCAGGTTGGTCATGCCGATGGCGGCGCAAAGCCCGACCAGATCGAGGAGGGCGAGGCGCTCGGTCGGCTGAAGGCGATCCTTGAGAACGACGCCATCCTGAAGGTGGGCCAGAAAAGGGCTGGGAGGTAATCGCCCATTTGATGCGAATACCGGTGGTCGACCAAAAACCCGGTAAGGCATTGGTGCACGATGCGGCGAAGTTAACCGGTGACGAAGTGCCGATGGAATATGAGGTCATGCTCACCCTGCCGCAAACCGATGCGCCGATAGTTCCCAGCGTTCAGTCAATCTGGGTCGGTGCTGATTGGAATGAGAAGGAGACTTGGGATTTGGTCGGGATTGATTTCGAGGGTCATGAATACATGATGCGAGTGCTCAACCCACACGATAGCCCACAAGGATTCCACCCTCTGCAGAAGCAACATCATCTCCGCTATCACGGTCATAATGAGATGTACGACGATGCCCAAGGTTTCATGCGTCTGCCTGTTGATGTGGACAGGGTAAAATGAGGTGAAAAGATGGCACAGATGTGGATTACGATGGGTCCCCAACACCCGATGACGCATGGTCTGTGGACCCTGCGAGTGAAGGTAGATGGTGAGACCGTTGTCGATACCGAGCCGGAACTGGGCTACATCCATCGCGGTGTCGAGAAGATTTGCGAGGCGCGTGATTTCACTCAAATCACTCCTTATTGTGACCGACTGTGCTATGTCAGCGCGATGACTTGGGCGCACTCCTACATCTATTCGATGTCTGGATAGTCAGCCGCCACCTCATGCGCCACCTCGCGCCAGACGCGGGACGAGGCCAGCACGTTGGCCTTGTCCACCGACGTAACCTTGCCTCGTCCGCCGGCCGCTTTACGCTGCTGCGCCAGGGCGAAGGCCACGCGCAGCACGCGCTGAATCTCCGCTTCGTTATAGCGCATGGTGTCGTGGCCGCTGCGCAGCCCGTCTACCACTTCGCGGCCCTGGGGCTGCCCAAAGTAGATGCCGCCCGTGAGTTCGCGCACGAAGACAATGTCTACATCCTGCACCCGGTCCGCCTTCAGCGGGCTGGCCTCCGCCAGGGCGGGGAAGACACGCACGGGGCGAATGTTGGCAAACACGCCCAGCGACTTGCGCAGCTTGAGCAGCCCCTGCTCCGGACGTACGCTGGCCGTGGGATCGCTCCATTTGGGTCCTCCCACCGCCCCCAGCAGGACGGCGCTGCCTTCCAGGCACATGCCCAGCGTTTCTTCAGGCAGGGGATCCCCGGTTTCGTCGATGGCGATGCCGCCAGCCCGCCCGCTTTGGGTGGTGAACGTATGGCCAAATTTGTGGGAAACGGCCGTCAACACTTTCTCTGCCTCAGCCACCACCTCTGGACCAATCCCGTCGCCGGGTAGTAGGGTAATTTTTGCTTCCATGATTTCGAATCCTTCTTCTTAAAAAACTAGAAATTAATTTTCCTGCTATGTGCACTCAGGCAGTTTCCAGCCAGCTTTGCATTGTTTCCAGGCTGATTTTGTACCAATTGGAGGCCCAATCGAACAGCGCCGGGCCAAATCTGGCGGCTGTCAGCGCCAAAACGAGGTGCCCCAAATGAAAAGAAATGAGCCCTGCGGTGCAGCTATCCGTTAGATTGAACCATTCACAAAGTACCGGGGCTTCGCTGAGATAAAAGCGGAAACCCCAACGCGCCACCAGGTCGCCCAGGCTCAATAGCTGCAAAAAAAAGCCAGCAGGAAAAAGCACAAAAGCCACCGGTATCGTAATGAACTGAATCAGCAGCAGGCCATAAATGCGAAATGCGTAAAGTCCGAAGCCAAGGGCAAAATTCCGCAGAGTCCGCGCCATATTTTGCTGGGCCAAATCAATACTCACCATAGCCAACGGCACCATCACCGTGAGCAAAGGAATTAATAAGTAGCTGCGTCCCAAGCGTGCGGGCAGGGTTAGCAACAGGTCAATCAAGCGAACTGCGCCAAAAACGGCCGTAAATGCCGCAAGCACCAGGCTAAATCGCCGTAAATACTCGCCTGCCAGGCCAATGGCGCTCCATTTATCCCAGTTCATACGCAGGTGGAATGGCGTCATTAGCGCGGCAATGCCCAAGGCAACCAAAAACAGGATAACCGGACCGTCTAGCCCTTCGGCCTGCAAAAATTCTAAATTGCGGCGGTAGAATTGGATGCCACTCCCCAGGCCAGCCGCAGACAGAAGAATAAGGGCAGCAAAGATAAACCGTTTAGCCATTCTGCGGGCTCAGGCTTTTTTTAGGGAAACGGCCGTTCCCCCGCAGCCATTTACCAGGGCTTTCGGCTCAATTTCAAACACCGTATGCGGCGTACCTGCGGCTGCCCAAACCGTCTCGAACTGCAGCAAATCTTCGTCTACAAATACCGTCATGCGCGTAAGATGGCCAAATGGGGGCACACCGCCAATGCTAAATCCCGTGGCCGCTTTCACCATGTCGGCGCTGGCCCGCTTCACTTTTTTACGTCCTACACCGCAGAGCGCTGCCAGCTTGCCTTCGTCCAGTTGATTTGCGCCGGAAACCAGGGCCATAATCGGTTGATCATTCACGCTAAAGCAAAGGCTTTTTACAATTTGGGCCAGCTGGCAGCCAATGGCATCGGCCGCATCCTGCGCCGTGCGGGTCGTCTGGTCAAACTCTTTTACTTCAATGGCCAGCCCCAGTTCTTGGGAGGCGTTTATAACTTTTTGGATGGATGGGTGCATGATGGGGAGTAAAAAGTAAGAAGTGAGAAGTAAAAAGTAGGCTACTTTTCACTTTTTACTTTTCACTTATCACTCCTTTCTTAGTCAAAATCATAGTCATCATCAAAATCTTCTTCAAAGTAATTCTTGCTGCGACGGCGGTGGATGTAGCGGTCGAATTCGGCGGAGATTTCGGCTTCGAAGGCGCTGTCCAGCGTGGCGTCTAGCACGATGTCGGCGAAATCTTCATTGGAAACGGCCGTGTCCTCAAACTCATCATCTTCCATGCTGGCAAGCTGCGCCTCCAGCACATCCCGCTCAATTTGCCGTTTCGCAATGTCTTCTCGCAGCTGCGCTTCCACCTCGGCAAACCAGTCCCGCCCTTTCCGCGCCACCTCTTCCTGGCGGCGCATCATCACCGCGCTTTTGTGCTTCTCTAGCCGGGCTAGCTCATCCTCAATCTCTTGCAGCCGGTTTTGCACGCGGGTCAGCTCCCGCGTTAGCAACTCGAGTTGCTCTTCTTCCGTTTGAATGGTAATCGTGTGCGGCGCGTCCGGCTCCAGCAGCAACTGCTCCAGCTTCTCTAAATCGCCAGCGGCATAGGCGGCATTGATGGCCCACATCATCTGCGTGCGGTAGTCGCGGTCGGCTTCGTCAACGGCCATGTCTGGATGAAAGCGGCGGGCAAGCTGCCGGTAAAGCTGCTTCAGCGAGACCTTTTCCTCTTCTGCCAGCGTTTGGCGCGGTTCTTTGGGCGCAGTATGATAGCGATACTCGCCCGATTCTGAAGCGGTTTTGCCTGCGGCCCAGGCGGCCGCTTCATTTTCCGGGTCGGTTTGCCAGCCCTCGCCCAGCCAGCGCATCTTGCGCTTCAATTCCTGAATCTCTGCGTCCAGCTTGTCCAACTTATCCGTCAATTTGGCAATTCGCGAACGCAGCTTGAACTCAAAGGCGCTGATGGCCGCCAGCCGCTCCGTGAGCTCCGCCTCAGCCTCAATTAGCCGGGGCCGCAGCGCCGCCAGCCGCGCGTTCATCTGCTCAATTTGCTCGTGCAAACTGGTTTTTGCGGGGGAGTGGTTTGGGTTTGTCATGGCTGTATTGTAATCAGTAATAAGGTAATTGCGTAATTACCCAGTTGCCCAGTTACTCAGTTACTAAGCAGTGCGTACTCCATGCTGTCGGCCAGCGCCTGCCAGCTGGCTTCGATAATGTTGGCGCTGGCGCCGACGGTGCTCCAGCTTTTGTTGCCCTGGCGCGTGTCGATGAGCACGCGGGTGGTTGCGGCCGTCGCGTTTTCGCCGTCCAAAATGCGCACTTTGTAATCCACCAGCTTAATGCTGCTCAACTGCGGATATACGTCCACCAGCGCCTTGCGTAGCGCGGCGTCCAGCGCGTTGACCGGGCCATTGCCCTCGGCGACGGTGTGCATGCGCTTGGGACCAACGCGCACCTTCACAATAGCTTCGGCATTCAGGCCACGCCCGCGCCGCTGGTGAACGCTCACGGAATAGTCAATCACCTCAAATGGCGGCACGTACGCAGGATGCGTGCGCCGCAACATGAGCTCGACCGAAGCCTCTGCTCCTTCAAAGGTAAATCCCTGCGATTCCAGCACCTTGATTTGATCCAAAACTTTGCGCAAATCCAGGCTTTCTGTCTCAAGGCCAAACTGGTGCGCCTTGTCCACCAAATTGCCCTTGCCAGACAGCTCGGATACAACGCTGCGCTGCCGGTTGCCCACCAGTTCTGGCTTAATGTGCTGGTAACTGAGCGGGTTTTTGAGCATGGCGGAAACGTGGATGCCGCCCTTGTGGGCAAAGGCGCTGGCCCCGACAAACGGCTGGTGCTCGTCCAGATCCAGGTTCGCCACTTCGGCCACGTAACGGGAAAGTTCGGTAAGGCTGGCCAGTTTTTCGGGCGGTACGCACTCCAGCCCCATTTTTAGCTGCAAATCGGGGATGAGGCTGCACAGGTTGGCGTTCGCCACGCGCTCGCCATAGCCGTTGATGGTGCCCTGTACCTGCACCGCTCCGGCGCGCACGGCCGCAAGCGCGTTGGCCACGGCACATTCCCCGTCATCGTGGGTGTGGATGCCGATCTGGACCTTTGGGCCAACGGCCGTTCTCACCTCCGCCATTATTTCTTCTACCTCCCAGGGTAGCGAGCCGCCGTTGGTGTCGCACAGCACCACGCTATCTGCGCCGTTTACGGCCGCTGCTTTAACCGTGGCAACGGCGTATTCTGGATTGGCCTTGTAGCCATCGAAAAAGTGCTCGGCGTCGTAAATCACTTCTTTGTCTTGCGACTTGCAGTAGGCCACGCTATCGCCAATCATAGCCAGATTCTCTTCCATGCTCGCTTCCAAAACGTCCGTCACGTGCAAATCCCAGCTTTTGCCCACCAGCGTTATCACGGGCGTGTTGGCCTCAATCAGCAGCTGCAAATTCGCATCCTCTTCCGGCCTGATGCCTTTGCGCCGGGTGCTGCCAAAAGCGGTTACTTTGGCGTGCTTCAGCTCCAGCGATCCCACCCGGCGAAAATATTCCACATCCTTGGGATTCGAGCCGGGCCAGCCGCCCTCAATGTAGTCGATGCCAAACTCATCGAGCCGCCGAGTAATTTTGAGCTTGTCGTCGAGTGAAAGGGAAATGCCTTCACGCTGCGTGCCGTCGCGCAAGGTGGTGTCGTAGAGGAAGATTTTGGTCATGCTGTCGCCTTTTGAGTGGCCAGTATTCAGTGTGCAGTAGGTCAGTAGTGAGTGGACTGAAACCGATTGCTGACTCACTGATTACTGACCGACTGTTTACTGTCTCGTGTTCACGCGGGCCGGATGCGCTGCCTCGTAGGCGGCAACGGCATCAGCCTGCTTAAGCAGGTAGCCAAGCTGGTCCAGCCCTTCTAGCAGGCAGGTTTTGCTGAAGCTGTCGATGGGAAAGTGGACGGAACGGCTGTCTGGCAAGGTCAGCGTTTGGCTGGCCAAATCGATAGTAACCCGGGTGGTGGGCTCTTCGGCCACCAGGCTGAGGAGCTGCTCGTGCGTGGCTTCGTCCACGACTACGGGAAGCAGGCCATTTTTGAGCGAATTATTGCGGAAAATGTCGGCAAAGCTGGTGCTGATGATGGCGCGAAAACCAAAATCCATTAGCGACCAGGGGGCGTGTTCGCGGCTGGAACCGCAGCCAAAGTTGTCGCCCGCCAGCAGGATTTTGGCTCCCTCCACTTCCGGCTGGTTGAGTGCAAAACCGCTGCGCGGCGAGCCGTCCTCATTGTAGCGCCAGTGATGGAACAAATTTTTACCCAGCCCTTTTTTGCTAATCGTCTTCAAAAACTGGGCCGGAATGATCTGGTCGGTGTCAATATTTTCTGTAGGAATCGCCACCATGTGGCTGGTTAAGGTTGTGAATGGTTGCATTTGATACTCATTTTAAGGGCGAGGCAGGCGGAGGGCTGATTGCTTGTGTTGCCAAACTTTTAGCCACCTGCCTGGCCCCTACTTATCACGATTTACTTTTCACTACTCACAAGGTTCGCACGTCTGTCACCCGCCCGGTAACGGCCGTTGCTGCCGCGGTCAGTGGGCTGGCCAGGAAGGTGCGTCCGCCTTTGCCCTGGCGGCCTTCAAAGTTGCGGTTGCTGGTGCTGACGGCGTATTGGCCCGGCTGGAGCTGGTCGCCATTCATGGCAATGCACATGGAGCAGCCTGCCTCGCGCCACTCGGCCCCGGCGTCCTTGAAGATGCGGTCTAGCCCTTCAGCTTCGGCCTGTTTTTTCACATCCTGTGAGCCAGGGACCACCATCACGCGCACGTTTTCGGCAATGTGACGGCCGTTAAAAATCGCCGCCGCCTCACGCAAATCAGAAATGCGCGAATTGGTGCAGCTGCCAATGAACACCACATCCACCGGATGCCCTAGCAGCGGCCTGCCTGCCTGCAAATCCATGTAGGCCAGCGCTTTTTCCACAGTCTGCCGCTCGCTGATGTTGCCTATGCTCATTGGGTCTGGAATTGTCGCCGTGATTTTCATGCCCAGGCCCGGATTGGTGCCATAGGTAATCATCGGTTCCAGGGCGCTGGCGTCGATGTCCACTTCTTTGTCGTATTCCGCGCCGTCATCGGAAGGAAGCTGTCGCCAGCGGGCAATGGCCTCATCCCAGGCGGTTCCCTGGGGCGCGTGTTTGCGGCCCGCAATGTACTCGAACGTGGTGTCGTCTGGGGCGACCAGCCCGGCGCGCGCGCCGCCTTCGATGCTCATGTTGCAGATGGTCATGCGCTGCTCCATGGTGAGGGCGCGAATGGCTTCACCGCGGTATTCAAAGACGTGCCCTGTGCCGCCGCCCACGCCAATTTTGGCCAGCAACGCCAGGATGATGTCTTTGGAGGCGCAGCCTGCGGGCAGACAGCCGTGCACGTTTACAGCATACGTTTTCGGCTTGGTTTGCAGCAGGCATTGGGTGGCCAACACGTGCTCGACCTCGCTGGTGCCGATGCCAAAGGCCAGCGCGCCAAAGGCGCCGTGGGTGGCCGTATGGCTGTCGCCACACACGATCGTCATACCTGGCTGGGTCAGGCCTAGTTCCGGCCCAATGACGTGGACAATGCCGCGGTTGGGACTGTCCATGCCGAACAGCTCGATGCCAAATTCGCGGCAGTTGGCCTCCAGCGTGGCGATTTGCTTGGCGGCAATAGCGTCCTGGATGGGAACGCCGATGGGCGTGGTGGGAATGCTGTGGTCCATGGTGGCGATGGTTTGAGACGGCCGTTTCACGCTCAATCCTCGCTCGCGGAGGCCAGAAAAAGCCTGGGGCGATGTCACTTCGTGCACCAGGTGCAAATCAATGTACAGCACTACCGGACTGCCCGGCTCGTCAATCACCACATGGTTTTCCCATATTTTGTCAATGATTGTTTTGGGTTCGTTGCTCATAAAAATTCCTTCAATAATGATCTACGTCGCCGCGCTTTCTTAGCGCGAAAAATGCGCGGAAACAATCCGCGGCTACGGCAAACTAATCTACCGCGACAGCCGCTACCTGTTCCAGCACGCTAGAGGTCTCTGTGCTTGCCGCCAACATTTT
>JBHIWP010000280.1:0-8102 GCA_041987425.1 Promineifilaceae bacterium (SeqCode)
TACCACTTGCGCATGAATTCTTTGTCGTAGGTTTCAGGTTCGTAGTCCTGGCTGTCGGTCAGCCAGAAGCGGCTGGAGTCGGGGGTGTGGATTTCGTCGATGAGGGTGAGCTGGCCATCGATCAACCCCATCTCGTACTTCGTGTCTACTAAAATCAGCCCGGCCTGGGCCGCGATTTGCTGACCGCGCTTAAACAGAGCCACGGCCGTTTCCCGAACCTCGGCCCACAAATCAGCAGCCACCAACCCTTGCTCTAAAATTTCCGCCTCTGTCAGGCGCTCGTCATGGCCGCCCTTTGGCGCCTTGGTGGTGGGGGTGATGATGGGTTCGGGCAGCGGATCGTTTTTGCGCAGGCCGTCGGGGAGCTGAATACCGTACGGCCGTCGTTCGCCCTGCTCGTACAAATACCACAACGAAGTCTTTGTCACGCCGGTGATGTAGCCACGCACCACAATTTCCACCAGCAGCGGCTGGGCATCGTAAGCTATCGTCACGTTGGGATCCGGTACCGAGATGACGTGGTTGCGGGCCAGATCGGCCGTTTGCTCAAACCACCAGGCGCTAAGCTGGTTAAGCACCTGTCCCTTATAGGGAATCAGCCCCAGCACTCGATCAAATGCGCTGACCCGGTCGGTCGTGATGAGAATGCGACGGCCGTTCTGCACATACACATCACGCACCTTGCCCTCATATTTTTCACCCATCCCCGCAAAATCGGTACCGTCCAGGCAGTTGGGAATGGCCGCTAAAAGCTCATCGTGTGTCAACATTATTTTTTCCTTAACGCAGAGGTGCGGAGGCGCGGAGAAAAACCCTCTGCGCCTTTGCGTCTCTGCGTTTTCTTCAAGCATGCTTAATTCCGTTTTCAAACAGCTGCAGCCCCAACATCCCCCGCTCGCCGCGAGCAGCGCGCGGATGCTGCCAGGGGAAAACGTGGTTCTCAGGATGCGGCATCAGTCCCATTACGTTGCCTGCGGGGTTGCACAGCGCGGCGATGTCTAGGACGGAGCCGTTTGGGTTGTCCGGGTAGTCGGTTGCCGGTAATCCGTTACCGGTAATCCGTTTACCGTTTACCGAATACTGATTACTGAATACTGAATACCGCAGCGGTATCAAATTCTCCGCCTGCAGCGCCGCCAGCGCCGCCTCATCTGCCGCCATGAGCCGACCTTCACCGTGGGCGACAGGGCAGTAGATGGGCTCGGCAAGGCCCAGGGTAAAAAGGCTGGGGCTGTGGGGAATGGGTTGCAGCATCACCCAACGGCATTCGAACTGGTTGGATTTATTGTAGGTGAGCGTAACCTTCGGGGAAGAGTGGAGACTGGAGGTTGGAGATTGGAGATTTCCGGGCAATATTCCTGCTTTGACCAGGGTTTGGAACCCGTTGCAGATGCCCAGGGCGGGACGGCCGTCTGCCACAAATGCCCGTAATTCATCCCCAAATCGCTCACGTAAATCCAGCGCCCACAGCACGCCCGCGCCCAGGTCATCCCCATATGAGAAGCCGCCCGGCAAGACCAGCATGCCATAATCGGCCAGCCGCCTTTCACCTTCCATGAGCTGGTTGATATGCACAATTTCCGGATCGCCGCCCGCCAGCGTACAGGCCAGCGCCGCGTCGTGGTCGCGGTTAGTGCCGTTGGCGTGCAGGATGAGGACCTTTGGTCGGTTGTCGGTGAACGGTAAGCGGTTATCGGTTATCGGTAAGCGCTTTTCGTCACTGTTTACTGAATACTGATTACTGATTACCGAATACGGATTACCGACAACGTGTCCCCGCCACGCCTCTTCCATCTCCTCAATGGTTAAATCCAGGATAGATTCGCCGGTACGGCCGTTCACTACCAACCTGTCACCACCCACCACCGCCACGCATTCATGCGGCACGTCGGCCAGCAGCTCGCGGAAGCGAGGCGCATCTTCCGGGCGCACCTCTACCAGAAAGCGGCCAAGTGATTCAGAAAACAGGATGACGCGGTCCGTGGAGTAAGACGCATGCCAGTCGCGCGGCACGTGAACAAGCTGTAGTTCTGCGCCCGTGCGCCCGGCAATGCACATTTCGGCTAAAGCGACGGCCACGCCACCTTCGGCGCAGTCGTGGCAGGCCTGTACCAGCCCGGCCTGCATCGCCTTGTGCAGCAGGCGCATACGCGTCAGAGCATCTTCAACGGGCCGAGGCACTGTGCGGCTGCCTTCGGCGCGGCCGCCAACCTGGTTAAAGTGGCTGCCGCCCAGCTCGGCACGCGTATCACCCACCACAAAGATAAAGTTGCCCGCCTGCTTCAAATCCATCGTCACCGCTTTGCTGACGTCTGGCACGATGCCCAGTGCGGAAATCAGCAGTGTACCGGGAATGGCGTGTTTTTGGCCATCGGCGCCGGTGTATTCGTTGTTCAGGCTGTCTTTGCCGGAGATGTAAGGCGTGTTGAAGGAAACGGCCGCATCGTAACACCCTTGCGCACACCGCACCAACTCGCCCAACCGATCTGGCAAATTCGGGTTACCCCAGCAGAAATTGTCCAAAATCGACACTTGGTCTGGATCTGCCCCTACGGCCACAATGTTGCGCATGGCCTCATCGACAGCGGCCCAGGCCATGTTGTAAGGGTCCAGGTCGGTGTAGTTGGGGCAGATACCGTTGGAGAGGGCGACGCCCTTTTGAATTGTGGATTGTGGATTGTAAATTGTGAATTGTGAATTTTGGGGGACGAGGACGGTGGCGTCGGAGGGGCCGTGGTTGGCGACGCCGGTGAGGGGCTTTACGGCCGTTCCACCCTGAACCTCATGATCATAGCGCCGGATGACGTCCTCTTTGCTACGGATGTCGGGATGGGCCAACAGGGCCAGCAGCCGTTCTGCCAGGGTGAGGGGGTGGCCCGGCGTCAGGGTGACGGTGGCTGGATCGACCGGTTTCCACGTAGCAGCCATGTGGCGCGGGGGGAGGCCGTCGTGGAGAAAGCGCATGGTGAGATCGCCCACCCGCCTGTCGCCAAAGTAGATGTGCAGACGGCCGTCGTTGCCAAACGTGCCCAGCTCCACCAGCTCCACATCCTGCCCGTTGCAAATGGCTTGCAGCGCAGGCAGATTGGTCGGAGGCACGGCCAGAACCATGCGCTCCTGGGCCTCGCTGAGCCACAGCTCCCAGGGACGCAGGCCGGGGTATTTGGTGGTGATGTTTTGTAGCTGCACCGTTGCCCCCAGCTTTTCGCCCATTTCGCCCACCGCCGAGGAAAAGCCGCCTGCGCCACAATCTGTAATAGCTGTGTAAAGTCCGGCATCGCGGGCTTGCAGCACCACTTCTTGCACCTGCTTTTCCATGATCGGGTGGCCAATTTGAACTGCCGTTCCCGCAATTTCACTTGTGGCCACGTCCATCTCCATGCTGGAGAACGTTGCTCCACGCAATCCATCTCTCCCCGTGCGCCCGCCAATAGCGATGATGAGGTCGCCCGGCTGCGGCTCCGTCACGTGGGAGCCACGCGGCAAAATGCCCAGGCAGCCGCAGTAAACCAGCGGATTGGCCGTATAGCCCGCGTGGTAGTGAATGGAACCGTTCACCGTGGGGATTCCCATCTTGTTGCCGTAATCTTCAATGCCGTGGATGACGCCATCGGCAATGCGGCGCGGGTGCAGCACCCCGGCAGGCAAACTTTTCTGCGGCAGGTCGGGTGGACCAAAACAAAGCACGTCGGTGTTGGCAATGGGGCGGGCGCTAACGCCCAGCACATCGCGCACCACGCCGCCCACGCCGGTATTTGCCCCGCCAAACGGCTCCAGCGCAGAAGGGTGATTGTGCGTTTCAACCTTAAACGCCAGGTCAAACTGATCATCAAAGGCTACGATACCCGCATTGTCCACAAAGGCAGAGCGAACCCAGGGCTTGTTTACCTTTTCTGTGGCGGCGCGAATGTAACTGTTTAGCAGTCCGTCAATCCTTTGCCGCTCGGTGCCGCTGGCCTGGCCGGGCAATGGCCCTTCATAGTCGATGATTGCCTTAAACGTTTTGTGGACACAATGCTCGCTCCAGGTTTGGGCAATCATCTCCAGCTCCACATCGGTGGCGTCGCGCCCTTCCTTCTGGTAGTAAGCACGGACGGCCTGCATCTCTTCCAGATTCAGGGCCAGCCGCCGCTCCTGGCTGATTGCCAGCAGGGCGTCGTCATCTGCGTCGCGCAGGGCGATCATCTCCACAAAACCGTCTCCCTCCTGGTAAGCGAAAAAGGGTGGACTGATGGGCCTGCCGATGGCAAAGCGCTGGATGACAGGGTTGGCCAACAGTTCAGTCGCCAGCCGCTGCTTGTCGCCCTCACTCAGCTCGCCTGTCAGCTCGAAGCGCTGCCCGGTGGCGACGCGCTCCAGCCCGCTGATGCCCATTAGTTCAGCGGCGCGGTGCAGGTTTTCCGCAGGTGGGTCGGTGACGCCGGGGAGCAAGGTGGTTTCGATTGTGAAATGTAAATGGGGAATAGTGAATGGTAAATTATTAATGGTAAATTGTTCGGTGACGGGGTCGGTGAGAAGTTCGTGAGCCAGGCGGGTGGCGTCAGCTTCGACGAGGTTGCCCTGGAGGAAGATGAGGCGGCTGGCGTGGCAGGTAGTGAGGCCAGTGAGGCCCAGTTGGTGGGCGGCATGGACCAGTTTGGCGTGGTTTGTGGCAGTTTTGGGGCTAATTTGGATGCGGTAAGTGGTGGCTACGGCCGTATCATAATGTTCTTGCTGCATATCTTTCCTCACAAAATAAAAACTCCCCATCTGCTTGGTGGCGGGGAGTTCTCTGAATTATCGGGTATTGAGTTGGTTAAACTGTTGGCGATTGGCCCAGATCTGGACTGGACAAATCAGCCGTCGGGTGCGTAATAGCAGCAGGTTTACTCCCTGCCGACGACGCACGAACAACAAGCGGTTGATCGGTTTCATCATGCCCAAAATTTTACCTCACTTAAGGCGCTGACTGTAAAAGCCAAAAAGTCATTTGAAATAAATCAGGCTCAGTTTCGGCTTTTACTTGAGCAAATCACGAGAAACCTTTCGTTCTATTTCAAAATTCTTTTTGTGATTTGCTACGCATGGTTCATAAGATATTGGAAATGTGGGAAAGTGGTGACTATTTTTCGGGTACGGCTGTCAAACCAATTTTAGAGTAAGTGCGAATAAATTCCAAGGCCATCGGCCATAACTCTTTATGCGCCGGATCAAACGGCCGCATTGGCTCATGCCCCGCTTCTGCAAAGGTTACCAGCTTTTTTTGCGGTCCCTGCAAAACGTCATACAGCTTATCGATGGTGCCGGGCTTGACGGCCGGATCGTGCCCGCCACGAAAGATAATGGAAGGGGTGGTGAGTTTGGGCCAGAGGGTACGGCCGTATTCCGCCATTCTTACCATTTCTACCAGTGAAGACGTAGAAACGCGGCTTACCGTCGGCAGTTCATTTTTCTGAAAAGCAGGATCATCAAAATCAAGGGTTGGATTAAAATCTAGCACTCGCTCGCGCACTAATTTGCGCATGGAGCGCAGTTTATAAGGATAGAACCAGGGCATTACGTAACGCAGAACCTTCATCCATGTCAGGCGGTCGTCTGGCGCTTCATAGAGAGGGGTTAGCATGATCAGGCCGCGCACTTCCGGGTGTCGCAGACAAAGATTCGCTGCCAGCACCGCTCCCATGGAATGGCCCATTAAAAAAAGCTCATCATATTGGCCCTGAACCGCTGCGAACGCTTCCTGGGCAGCATCCAGCCACGCCTGCCGCGGCACTTTGTGCAGCTTATCGGGGTAGTGACCGTGCCCCGGCAGCAGCGGGCAGTGTACAGACATGCCGTGTTCAGCCAAATAAGTGGCCATAGGATGAGAGCTAAGGGGGCTGCCTAAAAAGCCGTGCAGCATCAGGAGCCCAACACGGCCGTTTTCATTCTCAACTCTGGCAAGCTCAGTATAAGCGCGGCGCTCTGCCGGCACATCATAGGGTGGCACAAATGGCATCTGGGATTATCCTGTTTATATGTTTGAAAAACAAAGCGCGTATTGCCTCTAGTTTAGGCATGCGTCAATTCTGCTCAAGCCAGAAGTATATAAAGAAGCGATGTGGGGGGCAAACGAGGCTATTTGAGGATGGTTAGCAAGGAGATAGAGACAGTGAGTGCGTGCCTGGTAACGGCCAAACGGCCGTCCAACAGCGCATAGCGCAAATCGGTCAGTGAAACCCACTTCAGGCAAAGCTTTCCGCCATCGGGCGACCGGCGCTCCGGCGCCACCTCGGCAATCAGGCGAGTTTTCTGAGCACAAAAAAAGTAGCCCACCCCAACCGACTCGCTGGCATCGACCATATGGCTGCCCAAATAGGCCCACTGCTGTGTCTGCCGTCCGGCTTGGGCCAAAAGCTCTTGTTGAACGGCCGTGAAGGGATCTTGCGCGGGCGGCAAAAATTGTTCCAACATTTGCCAGTAAGTGCCGCCGTCTGGTTTTTGCCGTTCCCACACCATTGCTTCTCCAGCCTCATTTAAAACCAAGGCGATGACATAGTCACGCTGGTAAATTAGTGGCAGTTCGGGCGCAAGAGGAGCGTCGGCTTGCTGTACTTGTCTCATAGAGCGATGATTGCGGCCTGCTTAATATACGGTAGCAAGAACCGCGGGTAGAATATATCGACAAAATTAGCATAACCCACGCCAGTGAAAACGCCCTACTAATGTAGCATCCCGCCCCTGTTGCAGGTCATACAATTATGGAGTGTAAGTTAGAAAAGCGTACAAAACAATATGCCAATTTAACTACTGCACAATATCTGTTGCCTCTGTCACCCGCACCCAATAATTCCTTTTAGTCTGAAAAATGGATGAATTTAGAGCTGGACAAAAGAAAAAAGCTAGACAGAACCAGGGGGGTCAGTTATACTAGCAGCCATTCAACGTATGGTAACCGTCATAAAAAAACAGGTGTTTTGCCCCGCAAAGTGCGGGGTTCTTTGGTTCAATCTAACTGGGGATGCCGCTTTGGACTGTTAAGTAATTTGCGGGAAATTTCTAGAAATCATTCACCACTCAAAGTTGGAGTGGAACACACATTTCCACAGCAATAACCGAAAATTCATTATCCAATTAGCCGCGTATGTTTACGCACGAGCTGTGTCCGATTCGTGCATGGAGAGAAGGCAATGACGCAAGATTTCACTGATGTTGTCTACCTGACTGAAGAAGGATTAAAAAAAATCAAGGACGAATTGGCCTATCTTAAGGGCGAAAAGCAAGAAGAGCTGGCCAACAGGTTGCAAATAGCGATTGCCCAGGGCGATCTGAAAGAAAATGCCGATTATCATGCCGCAAAGGAAGAACAAGGGTTTGTTGACGGCCGTATCAAAGACCTGGAAGATTCCTTGCGCCGCGCCAAAATCATTCAGGATGTTGGGCCAGCCGATAAAGTACGCGTCGGGCACACGGTCACTGTTTTGGAGCTGGATGAAGACGAGGAATATGAAGCAACTTACCATATTGTAGGCGCTCACGAAGCAGACCCGAGCAACGGCCGTATCTCCAACGAGTCTCCCATTGGCCGTGCCTTGCTAGGTGCAAAGAAAAACCAGACCGTCGCTGTGCAGACACCCGGCGGGCAAATTCAGCTAAGAATTCAAAAGATTGCATAATCGCAAAGACATGTGAAGTGAGCATTGACGGCCGTCCGGTTCATTTGTTATGATGCTCCTCCAAACAATCTATACCCTAAAAGCGATGAAAGGGACAGGTTAACTGGTCTCCCTGCCGCCCAGAGAGCGACGCATCTGCTGCAAGCGTCGTCGGCAACCCCCGTTAATGACACCCTTGAGCTGATCGGTGAACGGTGTTCAGTGATCGGTATTCAGTAATCAGTAAACAACTGATTACTGACCACTTACTTACTGATTACTAAATAACTGAATTCGGGTACGCCCGTTACAGCGTCCAGGCTTAGGCAGTTTGTGTGAGCAAATTCCGGGCCGCAAGAGGCTTACGCTAGAATTCTCTAGCATGAGCAAATTGGTGGTGGCACCACGAGCGCAAATTTTAAACGCCCGTCCTCCAACGTGAGGGCGGGCGTTTTTTTAACTTTGGCAAGCGCTTTTTGCTTGTCAACA
>JBHIWP010000281.1:0-8086 GCA_041987425.1 Promineifilaceae bacterium (SeqCode)
AAAATTTGCCAGGGCACAATGTTGGCGTGATGCTCCATTGCCGTAATCAAAATTTCATCACCAGGACTTAAATTGGCCCGGCCCCAGCTGTAGGCCACCAAATTAAACCCTTCGGTAGCGTTGCGCACATAAATAACTTCTGCCGAATCCGCAGCGTTGATAAAGCGGGCGATACGCTCACGGGCCCCTTCGTAGGCGTTGGTTGCCGTCTCACTCAGGTAGTGAATACCGCGATGGACATTAGCGTTGGTCTGGCGATAATAATCGTTCATCGCCTCAATAACAGGCAGCGGCTTTTGTGAAGAGGCGGCACTATCCAGGTAAACCAGCGGTACACCTGGGTACACCTCTTTTTGCAAAATCGGAAAATCACTTCGAATCTTGTTGACGTCGAGCATAATTAAAAACGTTGTTCCCAAAAGCAATGCGTACCAGCCATTAGCCACAGCTGGTTTACGCTTAAATATGCAACGAATGGGTAATCAGTAATCAATCCAACATCTTACCGACTATTGATTACCGATTACCGATTGCTGCTCACCATTTACCGTCTCTTCGACGGATTTTCGATCGGTACGCCCACCAAATTACCCCACTCGGTCCACGAGCCGTCGTAATTTCGCACGTTAGGGTACCCTAGCAGGTAGGTCAGCACAAACCAGGTGTGCGAGCTACGCTCACCGATGCGGCAATAAGCCACTACGCTATTGTCTGGGGAAAGCCCCTGCTCTTGCTCATAAATGCCTCGCAGCTCATCGGCTGTTTTAAACGTACCGTCTTCGGCCACCGCCCGGCTCCAGGGCACATTTTTAGCGCCACGAATGTGGCCGCCACGCAGCGCACCTTCTTGCGGTGACCCGGGCATGTGCAGCAGCTCGCCATTAAACTCCTGAGGGCTGCGCACGTCTACCAGCGGCTGATTGGCCTGCACATGAGCCAGCACCTGGTCACGGAATGCCCGAATCTTATAATCGGCGCGGGCGGCTGGCTTGTAATTCGTTTTAGAGAACGATGGCTCGTCTTTAGTGAGTTCACGCCCCTCATCGATCCATTTTTTACGGCCGCCATCCATTATCCGGCAGTCAGCATGACCAAATAGCTTAAACACCCAAAAAGCATAGGTGGCCCACCAGTTGTTCTTGTCGCCATAAAAGACAACCGTGGTGTCATTGGCAATACCGTTGCGAGACATTAGCTCAGCAAAGGCTTCTTCATCCAAATAATCGCGACGAACAGCGTCGTTCAGATCAACCACCCAATCGACATGAACCGCATTTTTAATGTGGCCCGTGCTGTACAACAGCACATCTTCATTGGATTCTACCAAACGTACTTTGTCGGTCTTATCCAGGTTGTCCGCCACCCACTGCGTGGAAACCAACACATCGCCATGCACATAACCCTTATCGCTCATTATTTCACTCCTGTTTTTTGAGATTTACCGCAAATGACGCTTAAATCGCAATTTCTTATTACGTTTTCGCCTTTTGCCTATTCTGCGGTCAATAAAATTTGGGGAATAAAAAACGGTGGCTTTACCATCCGTCCTGCTTGCGTAGGCGAAAGGCAAGGCCACCGTTTGCCAATTTCGTTAAACAAATGGGCAATCGGACAGGTCATGCCTCTCGCCTGCTACATAAGCAGTGGTACCGATTGGATTGTTGAACGCTTTTAAGACTCACTTAAAGTCACCTGTGGGTTTTGTGTCTAGCCAATTTTTTCCACAATGCGGTCGAAGATACGATTGCGCACGCCTTCAAAAGGAATCCGGCGCATGAGCGGATCGAAGAAGCCCTGTACTGACATTTCAACGGCCGTTTTCCGGGGAATACCGCGGCTCATCAGGTAGAAAAGTTCTTCCGGGTCTAGTTGCCCAATGGCGGAAGCATGCGTACAGGCTACATCGTCGGCCTCAATCTCCAGCCCAGGAATTGAGTCTGCGCGCGCAGATTTATCGAGCATTAGGTTTCGGTTGGCCTGGAAACCGTCGATTTTCTGCGAACCAGGCAGCGCCTTGATCATCCCCTGCCAGACGGTGCGGGACTTTTCGCGCAGCGCCCCTTTATACAGCAGGTCGCTCACGGTGTCGCCCGCGTTGTGGTTTTGCTGCGTGTCCAGGTCCAGGTGCTGACGGCCGTTCGTGAAGAAAATCCCCGACATACGACCCCAGGCACCAGGGCGATCAAGCTCTAGCGTTTGAAACGCCTTAGTCAACCGGGTACCCATCATGCTGGTGACCCAGTCTAGCTTGCCGTCACGGCCTACGCGGCCGCGTTCATGGTTAAACTGCCACATATTCTGGCCAAAATCTTGCAGGCCAGCGTAGATCAGGTTGGCGTTGTCGCCCACCAGCAGTTCAATAACCCCATTGTGCAACCCGGCGGCTTCACTATCCTGGGAAGCGTATTCGTCCATAAAGATAGCTTCAGCGCCATCGTCCAGCACCACCAGCGTATGGGTAAACGTTTTACCGTTTACTGACCAGAGCACGCTGTGCAGCGGAGCGGCCGCTTTTACGTTTTTGGGCACATAGAGGAAAGTGCCACCGCGCCAAAAAGCACCGTGCATAGCGGCGAATTTACCTTCGCTCACCTGCACACCTTCTGTCATAAAATACTTTTTCACGAGGTCGGGGTGTTCGGTTACGGCCGTATGCATATCGCAAAAAATAACGCCCTGTTCTTTCAAGGCATCACTTAGTTCGTAACGGCGCGTCACCCCGTCGATTTGCAGCAGGCTGCCGCCCACCTCTTCACCAGTGAGTTCCTTACCCAAAAACTCGGGGATTTCCCAGCTGGTTGCCGCATCACCATTGACAGACGGGCCGATTTCATCTGGCTTAAAGCGGCGAATATTGGTGCGCCGCCATGCTTCATCATTGGTAGATGGCATGGGGGTGTTTTCATAAATTTCAAACGCCTTCAGCCGAAACTCAAGCATCCATTCCGGCTCATTCAGCGTGGTTGATAGTTGTTTAACTGCGTCTTTCGTAAATGTTGTCATCGTCATATAAATGATCTGTAATTAAGTAATTTGGTAATTGGGAAATTACGTAATTACCCAATTACACATTTACTCAAATTACCCAATCGATCCTTCCATCTGCAACTGAATCAGGCGATTCATCTCAATGGCATATTCCATTGGCAGCTCTTTTACAAGCGGCTCGATGAAGCCATTAACAATCATGGAAGTAGCTGTTTCTTCGTCAATACCGCGGCTCATCAGGTAGAAAAGCTGTTCCTCACCTACCTTGCTCACCGAGGCCTCATGCCCAATGTTTACATCTTCTTCTTCAATTTCGATGTAAGGATAGGTGTCCGAACGGCTGGCCTCGTCTAGCAGCAGCGCATCGCAAACCACGTTGGACTTGCAATGATTCGCCCCTTTGTTGACCTTAAGCAGTCCACGGTAAGAGGAACGGCCGCCATCCTTACTAATTGATTTAGAGATGATACGGCTGGTTGTGTTTGGAGCCGCATGAACAACCTTGCCCCCGGCATCCTGGTGCTGGCCCTTACCGGCAAAAGCGATGGACAGCACTTCACCATGCGCGCCCTCACCCGTCATGTAAACAGCCGGGTACTTCATGGTCACTTTAGAGCCCAGATTGCCGTCAACCCACTCCATGGTGGCATTTTCTTCGGCAATGGCTCGCTTGGTAACCAGGTTATAGACGTTGTTAGACCAGTTCTGGATGGTGGTGTAGCGACAGCGTCCGCCCTTCTTCACAATGATTTCTACCACAGCAGAGTGCAGCGAATCTTCGGAGTAGATGGGTGCGGTGCAGCCTTCAACGTAGTGGACGTAGGCGCCTTCATCAACAATGATGAGGGTGCGCTCGAACTGGCCCACGTTTTTGGCGTTGATGCGGAAGTATGCCTGAAGCGGCATTTCTACATGCACCCCAGGGGGAACGTAGATGAAGGAACCGCCGGACCATACGGCCGTATTCAGCGCGGCAAACTTGTTGTCGTTGTGGGGAATGATGGTGGCAAAGTATTCTTTCACGAGCTCAGGATGCTTGGCCAAGCCATCATCCATCCCCAGAAAGATTACGCCCTTCTCTTCCAAATCCTTCTTAATGTTGTGGTAAACCACTTCGGATTCATACTGGGCAGCTACACCAGAAAGGAACTTTTGTTCCGCCTCTGGAATACCCAGCTTATTGAACGTGTCTTTAATGTAGCTCGGCACATCTTCCCAGGTGTCACCCTGGCGCTCAGATGGCTTAATGTAGTAGTAAATGTCGTCAAAGTTAATGCCGCTCAGGTCAGAACCCCAGTCAGGCATCGGCCGTTCCAGGAAGTGCTGGTACGCTTTCAGGCGGATATCCAGCATCCACTCTGGCTCGCCCTTACGGGCAGACATAGCCCGAATCATGTCTTCATTCAAACCTTTTTCTGCTTTAAAGACATAGTCCTCAGCATCGGCAAAGCCGTACTTAGTGGCGTAGTCCTGGTTAACCTGGGCAACTACTTCTTCTTCGGTTAATTCTGGATTAAAGTCTTGAATATTTTCTGCCATATTAAGCCTCCTCAAGAGAGCTATACTTTTCGCGAATCCAATCGTACCCTTTTTCTTCCAGCTTAATGGCCAGTTCAGGACCGCCACTTTCCACGATACGGCCGTCCATCATAATGTGCACATAGTCTGGCTCGATGTAGTTGAGGATACGCTGGTAATGAGTAATAACCAAAGCGCCCATTTTGAATTCCTGGCGCAGCCGGTTGGCCCCTTCGGAAACTACGCGCAAGGCGTCAATATCCAGCCCGGAATCCGTCTCATCCATAATGGCAATTTTGGGCTCCACCGTCGCCATCTGCAAAATCTCTACGCGCTTCTTTTCCCCACCAGAAAAACCTTCATTCAGGTACCGACCAGCAAACTTGTGGTCAATGCCCAGCATGTCCATTTTTTCCTTCAGCAAGCGACGGAATTGGGGAATAGAAATACCTTTGTCATCTGCATCTTCTGCCTGACGGCGGGAGTTAATGGTCTGGCGCAGGAATTTAGCTAAAGTAACGCCAGGGACGGAAGCGGGGTACTGAAAAGCGAGAAACAGGCCAGCGCGGGACCGCTCATCTGCTTCCATTTCAAACAGGTCTTCCCCGTCAAAAATGACCTGTCCGGCAGTAGCTTCATAAGAAGGATGGCCAGCCAGCGTGTAAGCAAGGGTGCTTTTACCAGAACCGTTCGGGCCCATTAAGGCGTGGACCTCTCCTTGCTTTATCAGTAAGTCAATGCCCTTCAAAATAGGTTGATCACCTATACTAACATGTAAATTCTTAATTTCTAAGGCGGTTGTCATTGTCGTAATCTGTCTCCTGTCAAGTTTCTGAGTCGTACATTTCTGCCTCATTTCGCCGCGAAATTATAACATAGGCAGGTAATAGCGTCAATAATTATGATATTTATGATAAAAATAGCATAAATTGACATTTCAGTCTGGCGTTGCTATACTTTTTGCCATATTTTTGGCTGCAGTTCATTGTCTAGCAAGCAAACTTCTCTAAATTGTTGTTCACATTTAGCAAACTATTTAGGGGAGGTAAATTGTTAAGTGAATTGTCGGAAGGGTAAAGGATTCTATCGTGAAATCGGTAACAAGCAAGAGTAAACAGAGTACACGGGACCTTATTCTTCATGCGCTCAAGGCGTCTGCTCAATGCAATATTGAATCATTGGCTGAGGAAGCTGACATTTCCCCCGTAACCGTACGCCATCATCTAAATGCTTTGCAGGCCGAAGGGCTGATTGAAGTAGAAAGCGTGCGGCGCAAGGTGGGACGGCCGTACTACGTTTACAGCCTCAGTGAAAAGGGAAACGAGCTGTTTCCCCAAAAGTACTTCAGCCTGACTAACCGGCTGCTGGCAGAGTTAAAAGATCGCCTCCCCCCAGAAACAATCAATGAAATTTTCATCAGCCTGGTGCAGCGCATTTTGGAAGAGCGGGCTGGCGAGTTTGAAGGATTGCCGTTCGAAGAACGACTTAACTATGTGATAAACTTGCTGGGTACAGAAGGTTTTTTGGCCCGGTGGGAGAAAACAGCAGACGGCCGTTACCGAATTATTGAGTATAGCTGCCCTTACATTTCGATGGGGCAGCAGCACACCGAAGTCTGTACGCTGGATAAGCAGCTGATGATCACCGTGTTGGGAACGGCCGTTGAGCAGCACAGCTGTATGCTGCAGGGAGATGACTGCTGCCAGTTTACCCTCCCCCTACGGCCAGCAGATATTCAGATAAATTCGTAACGACAATATTTTTTAAGGGATAACAAATGATTGCCAATAAAGAAGAAGAATTGATTGAATCGCTGCGCAGCGTGATTGACCCAGAAATTGGTCTAAACGTTGTGGAGCTGGGCCTGGTGCGTAACCTGGACATTAATGAAGAGACCGACGCAGCCAACATCACGATGATCCTGACAACGCCGTTTTGCCCCTATGGCCCGCAAATCATCGAGCAGGTACGGATGGTGGGCGGCCAGGTTATGGAAGGGGGCGTCACTGTAGAAATTGGTACGGAGCTGTGGGACCCCTCCATGATGGAGGAAGGCGCAGGCGGCGACTGGGGCCTGTTCTAACTAAATCATCTACTAAAGCTCCCGATTTGGGAGCTTTATTTTTGG
Organism: Promineifilaceae bacterium (SeqCode); assembly: GCA_041987425.1. GTDB lineage: Bacteria > Chloroflexota > Anaerolineae > Promineifilales > Promineifilaceae > Leptofilum. The sequence continues at coordinate 6,635 of JBHIWP010000281.1, forward strand.
CGCGTCCGCCGCAAGAGGTGCTCATAGAAGAATCCGCTGGCGTTCGCTGCCTGGGTAAAGCAGAGCATCCCGGTCAAAATATAGGCGCGCACATCGCGTGCCATGGTCAGGGGATAGCTGATCAGCTTCAGATAAAAGTCGGGCGGCTCCAGATGTACAGCCTCTTCCTTGCGCTGGCTGCGCAGCCAGCGATAGAGCCAGGCCCCCCGCCCATAGTTGAAGTGCTGCCGCCAAAATGAAAATAGCTGCAAATAATGCTCATGAAAAATAATGGCGCGCGGCAAATAAACCATCCCATAGCCATGATCCAACCAGCGGTCACACAGTTCACGATCTTCCCCCGCCGCCAGCGGCATTGTTTCATCAAATCCCCCAATTTGCCAGAAAAGGTCTGCCGCCACCGCAAAATTGTTTGAAGTAAAAAACAGCGCGCGTGATTCGGTCTCATTGTAGTAATGATACAAAAAGTCGATGAGCAGCTGGCTGGTTATAGAAAACGGATTGCGATGCAAGGCGTTTCTGGTGTAGCCACCCACCATTTTCTGCGGGTCTTCCATCAGCTTTGCCGCCAACTGCTGCAGCCAGGCAGCGGTGGGTGCGCAATCATCGTCGGTAAAGGCCAAAAAACGGCCGTTCGCCAGCCGGGCACCATGATTCCGGGCAGCAGCGGGTCCCCGATTGGGCTGCGTGATGTATTGCAGGCAAAGCTGCGACTCAAACTCAGCCACAATGGTCTCGGCTGTGCTCGCCCCGCCGTCATTCACAACCACCACCTCAAACCGCTCACGCGGATAGTCCAGGGCAGCCAGCGCCTTCAGGCAGCGCATCAGCTGTCGGGGCCGGTTATAGGTCGGCACAATGATGGAGAAGGTGGGCCAGGTTTCCGTCATAGCCGTTGGCCGCGCCTCAATGCACAACCCCATTGACGGCCGTATCAAGCCGCCAGCTGTAAGGTGGCCGCAATACACCTTTGTGATTGCCGCCGTTGGCCGTAATCTGCAAGGGATAGAGATGCCAATGATAATCGTAGGCGCGGGACCAGTCAGCGGCGTGGATGCCTACATCCACATGATAAAGTCCATTGACCAGGTCAAGCCGCTCAAATTCCAGCGTGAAACGGCCGTCACCCGAAATCACCCGCTCACCTCCCTCGCCTTTTGTATTGACGGCACAGCAAACCTGACGATCTCGCGTGATAACCACGTTGAAAATGGGATTGACAATCGGCTGCGGCGCCCGGTAAAAAATCTCTACCGTCACCGGGTGACCCGCGGGCAACGTCTGTATCACAGCGCCGTCCTTATCGCAGAGCGAAACCCTCACAATTTCCATTTCTTGCGTTCCAAAGCGGTGCGTCTTTTGCTTCTTGCCGGGAGCTGGCTCTACAGCATCCTTTTCGTCGGAAACGGCCGATCGCAGCCGCCGCTTCTTTGTGGCGCTCATTTCGGTAGC
>JBHIWP010000282.1:0-8056 GCA_041987425.1 Promineifilaceae bacterium (SeqCode)
GGAGCTGCGCCTGCCATGAAGTCCAGACTGCTGCCGCTCATTCTTGCTTCCTACGCGATAATTACCCTGGCGTACGGCATTCTCAATCCCCTGTTTGAAGCCCCGGATGAGCATTGGCACTTTTTTACGGCCGTTTACATTGCTGAGAACGGGCGTTTGCCAGTGGTGGAGGAAGAGTACGACACCTGGCTGAGCCAGGAAGCGGCCCAGCCTCCTCTCTACTACATATTGGGCGCGGCCCTCATCTCGCCACTGGACACCGGCAGCGCCCGTGAGGAGGTCTGGCTCAACCCTTTTGGCACCCAGGGCATTGGCAATGCTGCGGCGCTGGTCAACCGCAACCAGATCATCCACACGGCCGCAGAGGCGTGGCCCTGGCACGGCACCTTTTTGGCAGCCCACCTGCTGCGCGTTTTATCTACGCTGCTGGGGCTGGGTACGCTGCTGGGCATCTATCACAGCGCCCGCCTGCTGTGGCCCGACGAGACAAAACGGCCGCTTCTGGCAACGGCCCTGATTGCGTTTTTACCCCAGTTCAACTTTCAACATGCCACCATTAGCAACGATCCGCTCATCATTTTCCTGTCTACCGTTGCCCTTTGGCAGCTTATATGGCTGTGGCAGCATCCCCTGACCATGCGCCGCCTGCTGCTGCTGGGCGTCACCATTGGGCTGGCGGCGCTGAGCAAAAACGCTGGCGTTCTGCTGCTGGTTTTTGCCACTGGTTTTCTGGCGGCGCGCAGCCTGAGAGATGGGTTTGATGGATGGCCGCGAAAATTAGGGCAGGTGAGTTGGCAAACGGCCGTTTTCATCGGGCTGCCCGTTTTGCTGATTGCTGGCTGGCTGTGGTGGCGCAACTGGCAGCTGTATGGTGACTGGACCGCCACCAGCCAGTTCATCCGCATTGCGGGCGGCGACCGGGACTTCACGCTGCTTCAGGTTATGGCCGAAAGCGGCGGATTGTGGCGCTCGCTCTTCGCTGTGTTTGGCTGGTTCAATCTGCTGGCCCCAAGTTGGGTGTATTGGGTGTGGAATGGGCTGGTGATTGCTGGATTGGTGGGCCTTTTGAGACTAGAGATCAGAGACTGGAGAGTTAACAGAGCAAATAGTCTCCACTCTCCACTCTCAATTTTTATCAAAAACAACTTACTGCCCCTGCTGCTATTCGGCTGGGTATTGGCCGTCTATGCTGGACTGGTGCTTTTTATGCTGCGCACCCCGGCCGCACAGGGGCGGCTACTCTTCCCCGCTATTTTGCCCCTGGCTTTGGGGCTGGCGCACGGGCTGGCTGGCTGGCGCTGGCGGCCGATTTTGTGGTTGGCGCCCGCTGCCGCCTTGCTAACCACACTCTACAGTCTTTGGGGCGTCATTGTGCCAGCCTATCAACCGCCGCCCGCTGTGACCAGCCTGCCCACGGAGGCAACGTCTTTACAGCAGGAGATGGGGGCTAGATTGACGCTGCTTGGCGTGGAGATGGAAACAGAAACGGCCGTTCCTGGCGATACAATCTGGTTTACCCTCTACTGGCAGGCAGACGCCACTCCGCAAGTTCCGCCAGAGCTGGTGGTGAACGTACTAGGGCGTTCGCTAACGCCCGTGGGAAGCAGCCACAGCTACCACGGGCGCGGGCTGTTTCCCGCAACGGAGTGGCCGACCGGAGCGATTGTGGCCGACCGCATGGGTGTTCGGCTGGCGGAAGCGGTCGAAACGCCGGTGCTGGCGCAGCTGTTTGTGCGGCTGGTGGACGATGTATCGCTTAATCCACCCAGCGTGCCGGTGAGCAGCGTCAAAATTGCGCCGCTGGCGTGGCCGGAGCGGTCTGAGGCAGTTTTGGGCGAGATTGGTAGTGCGGTGCAGCTTACGGCCGTCTCTCCCCTCCCCACACAGGCCAGCCCCGGTGACACGATTCAAGTAAATGTTACCTGGCAGGTTATCGCCCCGCCACAGGCAGATTGGACGACGCTGCTTCACCTGGCAGAGGCAAACCAGCCGCCGCTGGCTACTGGCGACAGCCCGCCGCTAAATGGTGACTATCCCACGCGCGTGTGGGCCGCTGGCGAGCTGTTCACAGATTCTTACACGGTGACCATACCAGTTGATGCGCCAGACGGCCGTTACCCTCTATGGATTGGCATGTACAACAGCGAAACCATCGAACGTTTGCCACTGATCAGCGGCGGCGAACCACAACCTAACCACGTTTATCAGCTGGGCACGATTGAAATTGTTTCCCCGTAACGACTTCGTAGCCCAAAACCTTTGCTTGCATGCCAAATGTACTTTGCTGTTGTGCAGGCTGCTTCTATAAAAAAGGAGATTCCCTATGTCTGGAAAACTGATCGACGTCAGCCACACCGTAACGGATGGCTTAGTCACCTACAAAGGATTGCCCGCCCCCGTTATTTGTGACTATCTCAGTCGTGAAGCATCACGGGATCATTATGCCGAAGGAACGGAGTTCCACATTGGCAAGATTGAAATGGTGGCCAACACGGGGACCTACGTAGATGCGCCCTTTCACCGCTATGCCGACGGCAAGGATTTATCTGAACTCCCTTTGGCTTCGCTGGCAAATCTGGATTGTGTCGTCATTCGCGTGCCGGAGGGCTACGGCCGTTCCCTACATCCCGATCTGCTGCAAAACAAAAATCTACGCGGCAAGGCTGTGTTGTTCGACAGTGGCTGGTCCAAACATTGGAACACGGAGCAATATTTTGAGGGGCATTCATTCTTGACGGCGGAAACGGCCGTGCACCTACAAAAATCTGGCGCGGTTTTGGTCGGCATCGACTCCCTCAACATCGACGATACGGCCGACGGTCGTCGCCCCGTCCACTCGACGCTCTTGCACCACGAAATCCCCATCGTAGAGCATCTCACCAGCCTGCACGCCCTGCCCGACAATAACTTCCGCTTCTTCGCCGTGCCGGTCAAAGTAAAAGCGTTTGGCACCTTCCCCGTCCGCGCTTTTGGCCTTGTGTAATTCAACATCCAGCGTAAAATCAGCACAATTGTTCTTTTGCTCTGTGGAACTCTGTGTTTCTATTTCTTTCTTTCAAGGGAGACGCAAATGGCTAAACTAGATTTATTTGGACTGGTCGTAAAAGATATGGCTGCATCGCTAAAATTTTATCGGCTTCTGGGTATGGACATTCCGTCTGAGATGGATAGCGAAGGCCACGTAGAAGTGACGCTGCCCGGCGGCCTTCGCCTGGCCTGGGATTCGCTGGACGTCATTTTGAGCTTCAACGATGCCTGGGAAGAGCCGGTGGGCCACCGTATGGGCATTGCTTTTTTGTGCGATAGTCCAGCAGAAGTTGATAAGCTGTATGAAGAGGTGGTGGCCGCTGGCTACGAAAGTCATAAGCCACCCTGGGATGCCTTTTGGGGGCAACGCTACGCCCAAATCAAAGACCCTGACGACAACATCGTTGATCTATTTGCTGGATTGAGTTGAGCATGAAAAAAGTTGGATTGCTTCTGACACTGCTCCTTTTTGCTTATGCCTGCAACGCTGCCCAAAATCTGAATCCCCAAGAAAACCTTGAGGGAACCTGGCACACGGTTTCAGAAGGTGACAGTACGCTCTATCTTGAAGAGTGGGTGTTTACCGAAGGCGGCACGCTGGCAATAACCCAACTGAATAACAATATCGACACAGAAAGTAAAGCGTATTGGATCGACGACGAGAGAAACCTATGGGTTGAAGATCAAGCTGGCGAAGAAATGCTGGGACGTGTCCGCTTTATAGCTGAAAGAACAGTTACCTTTGAACAAAACGGTGAATCTGTGCTCACGCTCTTGCAAAGAGAAGAGTAAGCGGTAGCCGCGGATTCTTTCCGCGCCAGTTCTTCAAAGTACTGCGGCTAGAACAAATTGATCGATGTTAGATTTTATTGTTTTTCTTCTATTCGGGGCGTTTGCAGTTTACTTTTTTTATATTTCCTGGTTGAAGCCGGAAACCTTAAAATCGTATCTAGCAAAGGAATGCATTCTCAGATACAGTCTAATTGCGCCGTTCGCATTTCAGGATGTTATTGGCAGGCAACTTTTCTGATTTAGCTCTCTTTTTTAGCTCTCTTTCAGAGTGAAAAGGACATCCTCAGTTGCAAATGAGTTAAGAAGGACACAACTGAGGATGTTTTATCCTACGGTAACGGGGAGTCCTGTGTGAGCTGTTCATCAACTTCCAGGGCCAGTTCAGAGTGCCAGAGGCTTTGCATCTCTTCGCTGCTTGCCAGCAGGGTTTGCAGATCGCCGACGGCTTCAACCTTGCCACCTTTCAGCAAAATGATGTTGTCGGCCATTTCCAGGACAAAGCGGCGGTGCGAGACGGCCAGGTAGGTGGCCTCTTTTTGCGCCAGCAGCCCTTTCCACAGCTTGCGCTCCGTTTCTACGTCCAGCGCGCTGGACAGATCGTCAAAGACGAACAGCTCTGGATTTCGCGCAAGCATGCGGGCTGCGGCCGTTCGCTGTCCTTGCCCTCCAGAAAGCCGCGCGCCCCGAACGCCAATTTTGGTGTCTAAGCCATCTTGCAGCGTTTCAACGTCTTTTTCCATCATTGCCAGATGAATTGCGCCGGACAGATCAACATCCTCTTCGGGAAGGCCCAGCAAAATATTGTCGCGGACAGACTCGCTGAAAAGCACCGGCACCTGTGGGGTGTAGGCACAGCGGGGCGGCGTGAGGAAAACGGCCGTATCCGCCACGACCTCACCATTCCAAAGGATTTCACCACCGTCCCGGGGCAGCAGGCCCAGCAGCGTACGCAGCAGGGTGCTTTTACCGGAACCAATGCGCCCGGTAATTACGGTCAGCGTGCCCCGGTGCAGCGTAAACGAAACGGCCTCTATTCCCTGCCCGGCCTGAGAATGGCGGTAAGACAAATTCCGCACCTCCAAACTATTCAGCCGGTGCTGCTCTGTTTTTCTCGGGTAGACCACAGGAGGCAGCTCGCCTCTAAGGTAAGTCGGCCCGTGCGCCACAACGTAGGCGGCAGAATCCCCCTGCAGCAGCTCTTGGACGCGCTTCTTACTGACGTCGGCCCGCTTATATTCGGCCGAAAGTTCGCCCACCTGGCTGGTAAACCCGGTCACAAACCCTAGATAAAAGACAAAGAGCGCCAGATCGCCAACCGTAAACGTGCCCAATTCACCAGCCCCGGCGCGCATCGCCTGCCCGGCCAAAATCAGGATTAAGCCCGTGCTTAAATTGACGATGTTTTCAAAGACAGAGTTCAAAAGAGCGCCAAACAGACTGTCTTGAATAGCAGCTTTGCGCCGCACTTCATTCAGCTTATCGAACTGGCCCAGCATTCGCTTCTCGGCAGAGGCAACCTTGATGGCCTGCACAGCGCCAAACAGCTCGCCAATAAAGCCAGAGACGTCTCCAGCCGCCTTGCGCGTTGCCTGGCGGTAGAACTCTACCCGCCGCATGGCTACATTGGCAATGGTGACAATGACGGCCAGGGGCAGAAACGTTAAGAAAGTAATGCGGGAGTTGATGCTCAGCATCACGATGATGGCAGAAACGGTGAGCAGCCCCATGCCGATGAGGTGCGGAAAGCGCATGATGAAGCCCACTACGCCTTCTGCATCGCCACTAATGCGGCTGATGGCGTCGCCAATCGTTCCCGGCAGGGCCTTGGCGCCAGCGCGATCCAAAATGCGCGCGAATAGATTTTTTCGCATGAGGGTGCCGATGGTAAAGCGATAAAAGATATCGGCGGAAATATCGGCGAAGGTAATGCCAGCACGCACCAGGGCAATGGACACAAGCAAGGCGCTGAGCGCCCAGGGGCCAAGTTCTGAACCCAACAGGGTGAACGGCCGTGCGCCCGTCAGCGTATCAAAAAAGCCGCGAATAACGAAGGCGGTGGCCTGTAATGCGCCGCCAAAAATGACGGCGCGCAGCAAGATAATGAACAGGTAAAGACCTGGCTTATAGCGGATCAGTTTCCAGACGAATTGCCAGGTGGACATGTCGTTCTGGGGCGTGGTAACGGCCGTTTTCGGCCAGGTTGTGGCATTTGCACTCATGATACTACCTCCAGCTCAAGCAAATTGGGGGCTGTTTGATTACGGCCGTTTTGATGATCGGTTTGCAGCAGGGCACTAAAGCGCGATGATGGGTCGTTCAACAGGTGCAGGCGGTCGCCGTGTTCCTGAATGCGCCCGCTATCCAGGATCATGATCTCGTCCACGCTTTGTATCGTGCTCAGCCGGTGGGCAATTATGATTGTGGTGCGGTTTTTGATTAATCGCTTCACCGCGCGGTCGATCAGATTTTCCGTGGCCGGGTCCAGGCGCGAAGACGCTTCATCCAGAATCACCAGGCCTGGGTCCTGCAAAAACACCCGGGCAAAAGCCAACAGCTGCGCCTGCCCCGCAGACAGCTCCGTGCCGCCTGAAGAGATAGGCGTGTTAAGCCCTTGGGGAAGGGCGCTGTACCATTCCCACAAACCCAAATCGCGCAGCACCGCCAATATTTTTTCTTCGGGAATCGTCTCGTCAAAAAAGGTCAGGTTGTCGTAAACCGAAGCGTTAAAAAGCTCTACATTTTGCGTCACCAGGCCTATGCGCTGGCGCAGTTCGGCCAGAGGCAGCTGGGCAATGTTGGTGAAGCGGCCGTCTTTACCCAGGCAAACGGCCCCTTGATCCGCATCGTACAGGCGGAAAATCAGGCGAGCGATGGTGGTTTTGCCGCTGCCTGTACGCCCCAGCAATCCTAACGAACGCCCTGGAGCAAGCTGGAAGGAGATGTCGTGCAGAACGCCTACTTTTTCTGGCGTACGGCCGTTTGCCCCCTGCGTCATCTCACCGTTTGTCCCTTCACCCTCATAACCAAATGAAACATTTTGGAAGGCCACTGCCGGTGCCGAACCTGCCAGGACGCCATTTTGCCCCGCACCGTTAGCCTCAGGAGACACCGCCAGCTTGCTTTCCGTTTTTAGAAACTCAGCAATTCGCTCGACGCTGCCGCCCGCAGACTGCAAGTTTTGCGCCTCAAGCGCCAAATTCTGGATAGGGCCAGAGAGCATGGCACTGTAGTGAAAGATTATGTAAACAGAACCAATCGTGATTGTGTCGTTCAGAAATAGCCAGCCGCCCACCACAAAGGCAATCGCGTTGCCCACTGCAAACAGCACCTGCGTGGTGTTCATCATGATATTGTTCACCAGCCCGGCTTTAATCGTAATTTTCATCAGGTTGCGCATGAGCCTGTAGAAGCCATTGAGCACATACCCTTTGGCACCGGCCGTGCGAATGTCCTCCACACCGTTCAGCCGCTCTCCCAGAAAACCATACAGGGCAGAACTGGCCTCGCTCCAGGCGCGCCAATGCGGCACCGCAATATTCTTTAAGCGCCAGATGATCGCCAGGGCAACCAAGGAAAAAGCCGTAAGGGCCACGCCCACGCGCCAATCTTCAAAAAACAGCAGCACCAACATGCCAACCAGCAGCAAGCTCTGCGAAATCATGCGGATAAGAAATTGAGAGAAAAACTGGGAAAGCGCGCTGGTGTCATTGTCAATTCGCGTGATCATTTCCCCAGGCGTTCGCTTGTTGTGAAAGGTCATATCCAAGCGCAGGCAGTGGGCGGCCAGATCGAAGCGCAGGCGATTGGTAGCCAGCCAGCCAACGTTGGTTCCTACGTAGGTTGCCAGCACGCCAAAGATCTGCTGCACGACGGCAACGGCAAAAAAGAGCACCCCGATCCAAACCAAATCGTTGCTGTTTTCACCGGCCGTAATCCCTCCGGCAATGGTGTCTATAAAGCGCCGCATAATTTGTGGATTCAATAGCTGCAATGCAATGCTGCCCATCATAAAGAAGGCCAAAACAAGGGCGCGGGGCCACTGCGGTTTGAGATACCTTGCCAGCAAATAGCGGTACTTTTGAAACAAAGTCTCGCCAAGGACAGGAGATTGTGAAGCTGCCGCTATGTTTTTCAAGAGATTAACCCCTTTGCCTGGAGCTGTTTCAGGATCCCTAGCAAATCCTGTTCCAGGCGCTCTTTGCTTACCTCATACTCCTGAAGCAGCTGATCGCGTATA
>JBHIWP010000283.1:0-8041 GCA_041987425.1 Promineifilaceae bacterium (SeqCode)
GAACGGGTAGCGATTGCGGTAGTCACGCACGGTGAAAATGTCGGGGCTGGGGTCGGGATGCAGCCATTCCAGCAGATCGGTCAGCCGATTTACGGCCGTACGAATCTGCGGATTGGTATCGTACGTTGGCTGGTCTGCTTCCTGGCTCATGGCGTTGCCTTCCCTGACAATTTTGCACAAAGTGAAGGGCTATGGACCCATCAGATCATTTTTACTAAAAGAAGCTACAGCAGGTTATCCCCCCGCTCTCAACTGCTTGCGCAGGCTGTCTAGCCGGGGCAGCAAAGAACCGGGCAGTGGCTGAAGCTGCTGCGACTGCTGCGCCATCAGTTCCAGGGCCTCCACCAGCCGCAGGGCCACCACTTCCTCCATGTGGGCGGTGGTGCCTTCTCGCCGCGCCCGCTTGATGCCCTCCTGGATGGCCTGAATCATGGTGATTTCTGCCTCGGCCCGGGCAATCTCCATTTCTTCAACGGCCGTGGCCTTGCCGTCTACCAGATTGAGCAGCATTTGGGATTCCCAATGGGATTTCCAGTACTCGATGTACTGATCGTTGACACCGTCAGGCAGGTCGAGCCGTTCAATGCCCACACCCTGCAAATCCAGCCCCAGATTATTTAGCTGGTTACCCAGCTTGCGCTGGAGCTCCTGGCGCAGCGTCCGGAAAGGCTCTTCACCGGCGCGCTCTGGGAAGATGATCTCGTTCAGGCGGTAACCAGCCAAAATGCCTACCAGGGTCGATTTCGCCATGTTGATGGGCACTTCTTCCCAGGTAGAGACGGTGCCGCGTTCATCGACGACGGTTTGCAGATAGGCCAGCTGGCGCACGGCCGTTTCATCGTAGGGGTACGGGTTGTCTTTGGTGGCAACCTCGCTGCCCATCTTCACGCGATAAACGATGCTGACGCCTGCACACAGCTCGATGCCATCACGCGAATAGGCCGTGAATTGGTCCAGGGTGCGCTTTTGCGGCTGCAGGTTGAGCACGGCATGAATGTATTCGTAGCGGCCCAGGGAATGTTTGCCGGCCGAAAGAATGCGTTGGAAACGGCCGTTTAGCTCCGTCGCCATCACGTGCCCCGGCGGCACTTTAATCTGCCCTGGCCCGCCGACCCGCAGCAATACAGAGTCGCTCCGGTCCTGAAGCGTGACCGGGGTGATCTCCGACACGCTGGCTGTAGAGCCGCCCAGTAAGCGGCTCAGGAATCTTTGGGCGCTGGGTCTGTCCGGCAAATCATAGAGAATGCGCACCAGCAAAATAGCCGCATCATAAGCAAAATACCAGCCCACCATGACGGCGATAACGTGACGCAGCACCTTCCAGTGGAAAAAGCTCAAAATAAAGGCAATCCCCGAGGAAGGCGGCAGCAGCGTTCTCTGGCTCAGCCACTGAGCCAGCTGGGGAATGTCTACGCGCTCAATGTATCGGGCATAGTTCCAAAAAAGAATGAGCAGCCCCAGCATGACGAACACGAACCAGCCGTTGTCGATAGGCTGGCGGTTCAGGCGGGAAAACGGCCGTCGCGGATTAAAGCTCATTCCTCCGCCTCCGGCACCTGACCACCGGCTCCCAGGCTGGGCGGGTCTACCTTCATCGCCTTGGCGGTGGGCGACTCCACCCACAGGTGCATTTGTCGCGAAGCATCTCCCACCAGTCCGGCAATAATCTGCTGCGGCACCAGCGCCTGCACCGATCCGGCAGAAACGGCATCCTCCAGCGCCTCGATCATGCGCAGCAGGATCATCTGTGACAGCTCCACACCTTCTTCTTGTCGCATGGCGTCGATGCTGTTGGTGATATTCTCGATGATTTCAATTTGGGCACGGGCGCGGGCGCGCTTCATGCGGCGCACCGCCTCGGCATTGCCAGAATCCTGGGCCGCGCGTATTTTGCGCAGCCAGTCCGCCTGCCAGGTGAGAAAATGCTGGTCTCGCACGCCATCTGGCAGCTGCACCCCCCCAACGCCCACGGACAGCACTTCGATGCCTTTGGGCAAAAATTGCCGCCGCAGCTCGCGGGTAATGGTATGCTTGATTTCTTCCAAAGGGGAGACGCCATCGACGGCGCGGGTCAGCTCATCCAGGCTGTGCTTGGGAATCTCGCTAGCCAAAATGGCCGCGGCGGGGGGCGTGAGCTGGCGCGTCCAGGGCAGCAGACGGCCGTGTTCGTCCACCGTTTCATCATAACTGACGTGGAAAATAGCGTCCCGGTCAAAGGGATAGAGCAAGGTGTCTTCGTCGCTAAAGTCGTTCTCCACTTCGCGGCGCACGCGAAAGGTTACGGTAACGGCCGTTTCCACCGGAATGCCGTCACGCGTTTTGGTGGTGACAGATTGGCTGCGGCGCTGCGGCCGTAGATCAATCACCCGCCAGATCTGCTCGCCCTTGTACAGCACCACAAAGCCCGGCCCGGCGGGGCGCACGTAGCTATTGCCCTTGGTAATCGCCAGCACCTGGTAGCCCTTGATGAACCCGGCGTTCAGGCTCTTCAGGCTGGCAGGCAGCTGATCGACCTCTGTAGGCGGGGCTTTCTTCTTTTTTCTGTCGGTTTGGGAGCGTTCCAGGCGTTTTTCGGCCGTTTTGATGTAAGCGTCGAACAAAAGCAACACCCCGGCGACCCAGCCTTCTTCACCGCGCAGCGGCGAAACATACTGGGCATAGTAGATGACCCCTAAAGTGAAGGTGATGCTGGCCACGACAAGCCAGCTAAAAGAGACCAGCCATTGGTGGCTCACTCCCTGCGTATCCCGCAAAAAACGACCCAAAAATACCAGTGCCAGCAGGGCCAGCAGCAGACCAAGCATTCCCCATTCATTGCGTTCTTGCGGTTTGGGCGTCATCGTGGGGCAACTATACCATAGGGCCAATTCAAGCGGCAACAAACTTTATGTATATTTTGGGCGCTCGGATTATGGAGGTTTCTTAGGTGAAACGTGGTGCGTGAAACGTAATTTTATCTCTGGTCAGGCAACACGTTTCACGCTTCACGAGATCTCAATCCCGGAGATTAACAAAATGCCCGTTTTTTGACGCCGCTTCGAACATTGCTATAATTCCCCTTCGTCAGGGCGGTTAGCTCAGTTGGTTAGAGCGCTACGTTGACATCGTAGAGGTCGATGGTTCGAGTCCATTACCGCCCACTTTTTTGGCCTTTTGTTTTGCGCAAAAGGCCTTTTTGTTAGATTTCTCAATTTCCTGACACGTTCCGATAGACAACTTCACAAGTTCACGGGCCATGCGCTATACTGTCATGAAATTGGAGGTATGGACAATGACCACCATAACTGTTGATTTACCAGAACAGGTACAACAAGCCTCGAATCGCACTACAGGGTAAATAGGCCGGGACGTTAAGCTGTATGCGGCACTCATGCTTTACCAGTTAGGCAAGCTTTCCAGCGGAATGGCGGCACAAATGGCCGGACTCTCTCGAGTAGAGTTTCTACATCTTTGTGGTGAATATGGCGTTTCCGTTTTCCAATACACGCCGGAAGAAGTAGAAGCTGATGCTTAGCAAATGAAGTGGTCTACTCTTTCACACTACCCTACCTCTGACCTACCTGCCGTAGCGTCACTTGCCGACGAAGATGTGCTCGCCCTGGCAGAAATGAAGATGGACCAAACGCAAAATGAACGTCTGGGTGAACTGCAAAGAAAGGGAAAAGAATCTACTTTGTCAGAAGTAGAACGGTTTGAGCTTCTTTCACTCCTCCAGATTTACCAGCTAGGCCAACTCCGCAAATCTGAAGCCTTGGCGGAAGCCGTCAGGCGCGGCCTTCGTGCCCCACTCCAATCATGAGTTTGTCGCAAGTGGTCTTTAAGATAGAAAACGACAAGAATGAGCCAACCGCATCAACTCTGCTCTTAATGTCTTATGCTCTTAAAAATCCAGTTGGTTATTTTTTCCCAAAAAGTCAGGGATTAGTGGAGATTTATAAAGGGAATTTAACAGCCGAGGAACAAGAACTTATCTTCCAAACTCGACGTGTTATAAACTATTCAGACGAGGGAGAATCAGAATTAATAAAGATTCTTGCCCAAGTAAGAGCATTAGCAGACCTGGCAGAAGAAAAAGCTGTTGACGAACTTCACAATCAAATTCAAGCCATTGAAGAAGAAAATGAATAAAGCCAGCAAAATGAACCACCCTACGGGCTACCCGGTTTCTTTGCTGGCTTTTTTTATTGGCAATTATCCCCTAAAAGCAAGTAGCCGCCCCATTTCTGAGGCGGCTACAACGGACAGACAGAGGACACAGAGCGCGTGTTTTCTGTCGTTGCCGTACCTGTTCTTGCGACAGGGCTTCCTAATGTGAAGTATATAAGTCAAGTTATATGGTGTCAAGTTAGTGTCAAAGAAGAAAAAAATGGAGGTGACGGGATTCGAACCCGTACGACATAGGATAGGAAGCCCTGTCGCGCACCCAAGCCACCCCCACGAATTTATGAGGATCGTACTAATTGTTGTAATGCCCCACATGGACATTCCAGGGCAGTATACAGGAAAGTTATCCACAGATCAATGAAACACACGATCTAATAGAACGTATTTTCGGATTTTAAGGTGGGAATGAGCAAAAGAGCATTTGCAGCCTTAGCAAAAACAAGTTGTACCATAGCCATTGTACAATTTCCTTGTAAGATCGCATTGACCTGTTTTAAAATTATCGTTATGATAAAAAGATATTCAGAGTCAGAAGAAGCAGATTAGTTTTGTAGATTAGCGCTTTAGTCAATCAAAAAAAGTTAGCTCAGCGTACTCGGATGCTGCTTCCACACACACATCTGAGTACATGTCCAGATCTTACTTGGCTAGCTGTGTAACGGGTCTTCCGACCACAGCGCCCACAAGTTACAGTCAAGGTCACACTGACTTTTCGTCGTACTCTAATGGTTCTTTTTCTCATTGGTGCTTGTCCTTTGGGCTCTGAACCCAACGCGTTTAGCGCCGCAGTTTTTCTACATTGCTTTCTGCTTCTCCTGAGTCTAAACACCTAATTTTGACAATCTTTTTTTCTAGGTGTTATCTAAATAACTTTGTTATTCTTCAGAGTCATTTTCCTGACTTTTGTTTTCATCATTTTCCACGTCAATCATTAACTCAATTAGCTTTATAAGTCTGTTCTTCTCACTGCTAGTAAGTTTTGGCGGTAATCGCAACTCAATATTTTTCCCCTCTCCCAAATTCAAAGAAAAGGAATTGTATTCACTTGATTTTTCTGGAATGTTCTTACTTGCAGACTGATTAATAACCTCTGCCTCTTTTGGTTCGCGGCCATCTTTACTATACTCTCCAATAGCCTGATTTAGGGCTTCCTTAACTCTGGCCATTGCAGTTCCATTCCATTCTATTCGTGTCGGTCTTCCTCTTCGGCCAATTACAAATTTTCCTAGCTTAGAAAACTCAATATATTTGGCTAGGGAAATTGCACCATCCTCGCGATTGTTCTGGCTGTTGCCAAAATTATTTGTTCCCCACCAATTAGCTACCCAACTGACAGGAGTTTCATTGACATTTGAGCGGCTAAATATTGCCTCAAATAGTAACTGATAGGGCTCGTAATTCATTAAAGCAGTAAACAGCAAATCAGAACGATCTGATTCTCTTAATAGGAAACTCGACCCCAACTCAGTTATTGCCTTTGTTTCTTGATCCAAGAAACCTAGATCTTCAGCAGCCAGCAATGTTCCTTGGTATGTTCCTGAAGGGAATAATGCTTGAATCTGGTCTAGTGATCGCCCACGAGCACTTGCCTCAACAAGCCGGATTAAGTCTTCAACCGCCGTCCGATAAGGTAAAGTTTTGCCTATGTATTCGTTCATAATCGTCTCCTTGCTCATAATTATAAACGATCTGGAACGCCATTGTCAACCCCCATTCGTTTTGTTATCGATCTATACATATTTCTTGTGATCTTTATATAATAAAAGTGATACTACCAGATCGATTGTTATACCGCTTAATTGTATAAGAGGGCTATATAAGTCGTTGGCGAGGCGCGGGCCTTTGCGGACCTATAACATATGTAACAAAAACCGGTTCGCTATAGTTTAAGCATGAAATGTGGCAGAGAAAGTATTTATAGAGGGAGAATCTCAATGAAGGCCCATTGGGACGGAAGTACCGGAACATCAAAATAGTGAGTTGGATTCCGTCATAAGAGGAAACAAACCAATTTCATTAAATATGAATTACTGCTTATAATAAATATGCAAAAAGTGGATAGTAGTCAGTCTATAAGTGATGGCAAGGCTATTGGAAACACAATGCTTTACTAATCGCCATGTTATCATTACCAAACTGTATATCAATACGAGAAAGACTGGCATCATAGAAGGCTCCAATCTTATGAATTGGGTTTCTGATTTTTGATGCCATTCTATTTTGTAGCTTCCGCCGGTATAAAAAAGAAAATTGTGTACCAACACGAGAAAAACCCTCAACCGAGAGGACGTAAACAACTTGGCTTAAATTAGGTCACAATCTTTAATAAATTCTAACTTCTCAAAATTGTGTATCAACAGGAGAAAAACTTATGTCGTAGAGGTCGATGGTTCGAGTCCATTACCGCCCACCATAAGGTCACCGCTGGCGGCCTTTTTTATTGCGGGGAAGTCGAGCTGATTCTTTGGTGAAGCGTTACGGGATTGGACTTCTTTTGTCAACGATCTCCCTCAACGATAGGATGTAAACCAGCCTGTATCCATCGTTTTCGGGCCAAAACAATCCGCGGCCGATTCATCTTGAACCTGACCACTGTCGCTCTGCCAACCGGAGTAAGTCCACGAATTAAGGCATGGTCATCGTACCATTCAAAGTGCTCATCCCACGCTTGATGCCGAGGATTAAACAGCGGCGTTTCTACATCAGTTTCGGGATCAACGGCCGTTGTCGCAGCGGCCTTAGACAAATTACAATTAGGGCAAGCAAGGCAGAGATTGTCGGGATCGTCACCACCAACCGGATTAATATGCTCAACATGCATCGCCTGCCCCATATTAATTTCACAGGTCTGGCAATATTCACAGCAGCCACCGGCACGATTATGAACAAATGCTTTAATTGTTTCCCATGATGGACTAGACATTCGGAGACATTAATTCTTCAGTGGAGGAAGCAGCTCCGCGCTGCACCAGTATAGCCGCCGCTTCCGCTTTGCGCAGCATCAGTTGATCCCCACGGTCAACCAGTGCCGCCAGTTTTTCCTGTTCTTCCCCACTCAATTCGCCCTTGCTGTTTTTGGTCATCAGTTGCCCCATGAGTGCCTGATTAACCACTGTCATTTGCTCAGCAGCAATCGCCCGCAGCGCATCATCAGACAAATGATGCAGGGCACGCAGTTCGGCCTGTTCTCCTGAGGGCAAATCGTCTAGTTCATCATCAAGCGAGGTAAACAGCCGATCTTCAATGATAGCTTCCACAGGCTTCCGCCGTTTGGCGGCCAATTGGCGTAAACGTGCCGAAAGATTCTCAGGAATTGTAATCTGCATTTAGCATCTCCTTGAAGTTTATGACTGGCACCATTATAGCATACGGCCGCACTCATCAACCTGCTTTGTCGTGTTCAAAACACCGCTTGCTAGCGAATTGAGCGCGGATCGAAGGCGTCGCGGAGGCCGTCGCCGACGAAGTTGACGGAAATGACCGTGAGGAAAATCATCAGGCCGGGGAAGATAGCCACCCAGGGATAACGGGTCATGTAGGTTTGGGCGTCGTTGAGCATGTTGCCCCAGGTGGGCGTGGGCGGCTGAATGCCAAAGCCCAGATAAGACAGCCCAGACTCCGTAAGAATAGCAAAGGCCGTCAGCAAAGCCCCCTGCACCACGATTGGCCCCATAGCGTTGGGCAAGATGTGGCGCACCACGATATGCCAGTTGGACATCCCCATGGCCCGAGACGCCTCCACATACTCCATCTCGCGCAGCGACAAAAACGTGGCTCGCACCAGCCGGGCCGTCACCATCCACGACAGCACGGCAATGACCAGCACAATGGTGGCCAGCCCGCCGCGGAATTCGGCCAGGGGAGTGTCTCGGATCAT
>JBHIWP010000284.1:0-8039 GCA_041987425.1 Promineifilaceae bacterium (SeqCode)
GCCTGTTAGCGCACCTACGGCGCCGCTTTCCAGGGTACGGCCGTTCATGATGCTGGCGTCCAGTTCCACCTCGCCCAAAATGTTGGGATAGCCATTGAAGCCGACGGTATGGTCATCGGGGTTGTCTTCTACCAGGCGGATACCGGCTTCCACGGCGTCTACGGCCGTTCCCCCCTGGCGTAAAATTTCGATGGCGGCGTTGATACCGATACGGCCGTTGCTGCTGGCGACGATGATCATGGAATATGCTCCTATTGTGTGAAGTTTGATGGAAAGATACCGTTAGACGGCCGTTTTGCCCAACCTATAGGCAATAGGTTCTGTCTTACAGCTTATTTTTCGCATATAGATGCTATTTTGGGGGTTGCAATTCGCCTGGTATTGTTGTATTATTGCAACAGGCGTATTGTTGTATTATCCCGCATTCTATCCAGTATTGGACGAGATGCTCCCAGAGTTTATTGTAAAGGCACACAATGGAACAGGTAGCTTCCCAAATTGGCATCAAAGGCATTCGTGAAGGACTCTTAATCAGCGTACCAGATCGAGGCTCTTTTGCCGATTTGCTGGCGCTTCTGCGCGCTGAGCTGGCGCAGAAGCAGGCCTTTTTGCAGGGCAGCCAGGTGGCTTTGCAGGTGGGCTATCGCAAGCTGAATAAGGAAGATTTGCGTGACCTGCAAGGCTTGTTTGAGCAAAATCAGCTGGAGCTATGGGCTATATTGGCTGAAGAGCCACAGGCCCGGGAAGCGGCGCGGGAGCTGGCGCTGGCCACGCGGCTTTCGGGTAGTCAGACCGATTTGAGCGGCAATTTTCTCTCTCAGGCTACCGAACCGGAAACGGCCGTGCCCGATGCGCCTCCTCAGGGCGGACTCATGCTCAAAGAAACATTGCGCTCTGGCCGCTCCATTTACCATGAAGGGCATGTGGTGGTGATTGGTGATGTAAACCCGGGCGCAGAAATTGTGGCCGGAGGTAACGTAATTGTGTGGGGTCGGCTGCGCGGTTTGGTACATGCCGGGGCGCTGGGCGATGAAACGGCCGTCATCTGTGCCCTGGAGCTGACGCCAACGCAGCTGCGCATTGCCGACAAAATTGCTATTTCCCCCGACGACCGACGGGGCAAGGCCGTTCCCGAGCAGGCAACGGTTCGCAACGGGCAAATTGTAGCCGAAGCGTGGCAGCGTTAATAAACAGAGATTAATGGCTGAAGATTAGCGATTGTCTAATCAGGTTAATCAGGCCAATCTGCATCCTGTTATTTGGAGACAACCTTATGAGTGGAAAAGTAATCACAATAACCTCGGGCAAGGGGGGTGTCGGTAAAACAACCGTTACGGCCAACATTGCCTCCGCGCTAGCCATGATGGGCAAAAAGGTGGTGGCTATCGACGCCGATATTGGCCTGCGCAATTTGGATGTCGTAATGGGGCTGGAAAATCGTATTGTCTATGATTTGGTGGATGTGATCGAGGGCCGCTGCCGCCTGCGCCAGGCAATGATTAAAGACAAGCGTCAGCCGGATCTGTATCTTATCCCTGCTGCCCAAACCCGCGACAAGATGGCCGTAAGCCCTTCGGATATGATTTTGGTGTGCGATGAGCTGAAGCAGGAGATGGATTACATCATCATCGATTCGCCTGCGGGTATAGAGCGGGGCTTTCGCAATGCGGTGGCTCCGGCCGATGAGGTGCTCATTGTAACCAATCCGGAAGTTTCGGCCGTGCGCGATGCAGACCGCATTATTGGCCTGTTGGAAGCGGAAGAGAAAGGGCCGGGCCGCCTCATTCTGAACCGGCTTAAGCCAGAGATGGTGGCTCGGGGTGACATGCTTTCAATTGACGACGTGCTGGATATTTTAGCCATTGAGCTGATAGGCGTCATTCCTGAGGATGAATCGATTTTGATTTCATCGAACCGGGGTACGCCGATAGCCATGAGCGGCATCAATGGTTCTAGCGCCAGCCAGGCGTTTCGCAACGTGGCCCAGCGTTTACAGGGTGAAACGGTTCCATTTGTTGACCTGACGGCCAAAAGCGGTCTGCTGAATCGTTTGAACAGCTGGTTTAGCAAGAGCTAACAGGAGTAGGCAATGAATTGGTTTGAGCGACTACTGGGAAAACAGGAAAAAAGCGGCGCTACCGCCAAGCAGCGGCTGCAAATGGTGCTGATTCATGATCGGGCCGATGTGTCACCCGGTCTGCTGGAGCAGATTAAAGACGATATCATTGAAGTTATTGCCAAGCGGCTGGAGATTAATCCGGAAACTGTGGTGGTGAATCTGGATAACACCAGCCAGGAAAGCCGTCTGGTGGCCGAGATTCCACTGCTGCAGCCAAACGGCCGTCGCCGGGTCAGCGTTCAGTAAGCAGTGAGTCGGTAAACGGTAAACCTAAATAGTTTGTGTAAAAGTGCCGCCTGGTCTCGCCGCCGGGCGGTTTGTGTTTACAATAGTGGGCTATGGTAACCAGTGCTAACGTAAGTCGGACGTCTGTCTGGCGTTATTTTGATATCTGGCTAGTGGCGGCCGTGCTGTTGCTCACGGCCTACGGCATTTTGATGATTCGCAGCGCCGTGACGGGTGCCCCTGCCCTAGAAGGTCTACCGGCTGACCAGGTGCGTTGGGCCGTCATTGGGGTAGTGATCATGCTTGTAACTGCCTCCGTCGACTATCGTGTTCTAACATCTTCTCATTGGTATATTTACGCGGCCCTGGTTTTATCTCTGGTATTGGTGCTGGTTGCGGGGGTGTTGGGTAATGAAACGCGACGCTGGATACCAGTGCCAGGGACGGATATACGCATACAGCCTTCAGAATTCGGCCGTATTTTCCTCACGGTTACACTGGGCCAATATTTAGCCAATCGGCGTCACCGAATCAATCGGTTTTCTAACACGATTGCTTCGCTTATTTACGTAGGCATTCCTATTGGCCTGATCTTTCTGCAGCCAGATTTAAGCATGTCTATTCTATACATTTCGGTCTGGTTTGTAATGATCTGGCTGGCTGGGTTGCCGCTATCTCACTTTGCTATTTTGGCTGTGTTAGGCATTGGCACGATTGCGGCCGTTTTCCCCTTTTTGGCCGATTACCAGCAGGAACGCATTACCACCTTTGTCAATCCTGAAGACGCCGACGAGGACGACATTTTCAATATCGAACAGGCGCAGATCAGTATTGGGTCCGGTGGTTGGTGGGGCAAAGGATATCTGAATGGTACCCAAAGCCAGCTTGGCTTTTTGCGCGTGCAGCATACAGATTTCATTTTTTCGGTGTTAACTGAGGAGATGGGACTGTTGTTTGGTTCGCTGGTGGTCATTGCTCTCATGGGCTTTATTCTTTGGCGCATATTGCGGGTTGCCTGGCTAACGCCCGATCCGGCGGGCAAGTTTATTTGCGTTGGCATTGCCACGGTGATCTTTTTTCTAACGTCCGTAAACATCGGCATGAACGTGCGGCTGGTTCCGGTCACAGGTCTAACGCTTCCCTTTGTTAGCTATGGCGGTAGTTCGCTCACCACGTTGTTCATCGGTATCGGCATTGTGCAGTCCGTGCTGATGCGCCACCGCAAGCAAGAGTTTGGTTAATTGAAAAAGCCGTCACATAGAATAATGTCACGGCTTTTTATTTTAGACAGACTGGTCCACTCTCCTAGAGTAGAGAGTGGACCAGGCTCATCACTAACAAAGCAGACTGACGAAGATGGTAATTTGATCTTCGGTAACGTTGCCCGCACTATCCGTAACGCGCAGGGTAATGGTGTGCCAGGAGCCGCACGAGTCGAGGACCAAAATATTGCTTGTGATGGTTGTTTCCCCAGTGCTGGTATTTACCGAAGCGGTGCCCAGAGAGCCTTGCCGGTCAGAAATCCATTCCACTGTTAAATCACCAATCAGGTCCTCGGTGTCATCCACGGTGCCAGTGAATGTGATTTCTTTGTACCAGTTAGAGCCGTTATATTCATCTGCATTATAAAATGAATTGTTCGCCGGGTTGGTGATAACGGCCGTTGGGTCCAAATCCACACAGTCTGGATGAGAAGCGGAGAGAATGAACAGGTTGATACTGTCTTCATCCCAGACTCCCTGATTGTCGGTGACCCGAAGAGTTATCACGTGTGTACCGCTGGATAGAGAAGTTGTAGTGCGCGTGGCGCCAGTGCCCAGGCTGCCGTTCAGAGTGGAGCTCCAGCTAAAGGCCGAGTCCGGCAGGCCAGAGGGCTGGTTGGGATCAAAGGCCGAGCCGCGCAGCGTGACTGTTTCTCCAGCGCAGAAGGATGAATTGTTAGCCGGTTGGTCGATAGTGGCGACGGGTGGATCATTTTCGATCGTGAAAGTTACGCTGTCTTCCACAACCACGCTGCCAGCCGTGGCTCGAATCGTTGCCGTGTGTGAGCCAACTGCCAGATTGCGAACATATGCCTCTGGGTACAATTGGTGTGAGCCTGCCCCTGGACTGTAGGAAACAGTGTTGACCAGCGTGCCATCTACCCGCCACTCGATTTGCAGCGGCGTGCCGCCCGTTGTGGCTACATAGCCTATATTTGCCGCCAGGCCCACTGGAAAGCCGTAGCTATAGGTGCCGCCGCTTGTTGGGGCTGTCATGGTCGCATCTATGCCCAGGCCGATGGTTTCAAGGACGGCCTGATAGGCATTAACATAGCGGTTGACACGGCCGTCTGGACTCGAGTGTGCTGTGTCGCGCAGGGTAGTCCAGACTTCACTTGCGCTTTGCGTAGGATCAGCTGCCCAGATGAGCGCCGCCACGCTGGCTGCATATGGAGATGAAAAGCTGGTGCCGTTGATAATGCCAACCGTCGTGTTGCCTCCCATTGCTGCCGGCGATTGCCCACTGTACACAGTATATGGCGCGTAAATGTCTACGTGCTCATGGCCGTAGTTGGAGTTGCCAGCCTTATTTTGCGAGTTCCAGCCCAGGCCGCCGACACAGATTACGCCAGCATTTTCGCAAGGCGTGTGCCAGGTATGTTCCCAACAAACAATGAAGCAATCCTCGCCATCTACATTGTTGCCATCGTTGCCCGCCGAGGCAAAAAGCAGCGTTCCCGAGGCGCGCACGGCCGCTGTTGTTGCTTCAAAGGGCAAAACCGTCCAGCCAAATATTGAAGGCACGTCGGCGCTGTAGCTCATGTTGATGATTTCAGCTCCGGCGGCGCGGGCGCTAAGCACGGCCGCAATAGAAACCACATAGTCGTACGAAGTGAACACGGCAATAGGGCGGGCCACGGGCGCCGCTACGCCAACAATGCCCAGATTATTGTCCGAACGGGCAACGGCCGTTTGCAAAACGTCAGTTCCATGGAAGGGTGCGCCGCCGTCAACACCGTTCACATTACGGGCATCGGTGATGAAAGGCACCACCGAAATGTAGGTGACCCCCGCCGGAAAGTCTGCGTTGGGGAAGTAGCCGCCGTCCAGAATAGCTAAATCTACCGCATTGGTCAGCCGACCAGCACGGTCCAACAGCGTCCACGCTTCTGGCACGCCGATGTCTTGCGTAGTGCCTTTGGCCATATAGACCCAATCGTAGGCGTCTGGCGTGTATACAACGCCACCCCAATTTGTGCCGTTAGGGGCTTCATCGCTGTCTGTGGGGATAGCCAAAGTGTTGCTGACCCAGTTTACGCCGACCGTTAGGCCACCAGCTGCTTCTTCGGCGGCTAAAGCCAGAATGCGGGGGCCATCATTATCGGCAAAGGCAAACTGCCCGGCTGATTCGATATTAGGTTCCATGAGGCCATGAATGTTTTCGTTCAAACTGCTCAGGTCCGCTCGGCTCAGGTTGGCCCGCACCAGGTAAATATTGGGCAAGTCATTAATTCCTGCTTCATCTGGTTCAATGGTCATGAGTATCGTGCCGCCCGTTCGGCTGAGGAAGCTAGCCAGGGCAGTGCTGTTATCGGTTTGGATGACAAGTTCATTAGCTACAAAGGTAGATACATTGCCACGCGGATCGCGAACGGCCGTTAAAGGCCTTGGTGCGCCGCCATCCAGACCCGGCAGCTCATTTTGCATGGGGGTGACGCTGCTATCAATTGTGTAACTAAACGGTTCTGTCGTGGCCGCACCGGGTTTAACCACCATTGGCAAAAACACCTGATTGGGCAGATAGGCATCCCTCACGGCAAAAGGTGCGCTGGCTAACTGCTCGAACTCACCCGTGCCACAGGGGTTCAGTGAGCAAACGGTAACGGTGTGGTCACCAACCGGGGCGCTCGTAGGAATAGTGAAGTCTTCACTGAACGCCCCACCGTCGGGAATGTTCAGAGTGGCTACTTCGCTGCCGTTCCAGCGGATTGTTCCGGGATAGTTGCCTGGCGCATAGCCGCTGCCAATAAGCTGGACAGTGTCGCCCGCTGCACCGCTGCTGGGCACTATCGTCAGCGAAGGGGCCGAGACAAATTCAGGGGCCCGAACGGTCAACGGCAGTGGATCGCCCCAGTTGTGGATTATTTCGGCAGCTACTTCTCGTTCACGGAAAGGAGAGGCGAGGCCCAGGAAGAAGCTGCTTTCGCCGTTGTCTTGCGCCGCAGAAAAGTCGCCGCAAATGGCCGGAGAAAAAGTGACGGTTAAATTACTGCCTGTCAGATCAACGGTAGTGGGAGCAATGCTGCCCACGTCGCCAGAGGTCATGATAAAAGCATCTTCCAGGCTGCCGTCATCATCGTAATCCATAGGCACCACCGGGCCAAAATCGAATGAAAATGAAGTGACGCAACCGGGATTGCCCGGCCCCACCAGCTCTTGCAGGTCTAGGCGATACAGGTAGGGAAACAAGCCCACTCCTTCGCTGCCCTGCTCTCCGCGAGGCCAAAGCCGCGATTGTAAAAAGCCAGCACCGTTCATTGAGTCGAAAGTGAATAGTGCAGTTGTGCTATCTGCAAAAATTGCACAGTCGTTGTCAAAAATACACATTACGTCCGGGCCGCTAACGTTTGCGACGGTTAGCGCCGCTGTTGGTGCAGCATTGGCTTGTCGCGAGCCACTTGCAGCCAGCAGGACAAGCAAGGCGATAAGCCCGCACGCTGCCAAAAAATGAAGCGGACGCAAGAAATTTGTTTGTGTCATGGATCGTTCCTCCAATTGAGTAAAAATAACTTTACGGTGGCCGAAAACGGCCGTATCTACCCAAAAGACGAACGCCACAAACGAATCCTTTCCATCAATTTGCCCGAAAATAAAAAAGTCCGCCAACTTGACGGACTCTTTTAATTGGAGGTAGGCAACCCTTATCGGTAATTGGTTCCTTACTGTGCGCACGCTCTGCCGTAACTACTCCACCAATTACCGAGCTACTGAATAGTGATAACCGCCCCTACGGCCGCCAGCCAATGGCATAAATGCCGTCTTCGTTCGTGAGGCTGGTGATCCAGTTCAGGTCGGTGTTGATATCGATTTGCTGCCAGGTGGCCCAGCCAAGCCCCGGTTGAAAATGCAAGATGAACAAATCTGTCTGTTCGTTCAGGCCAAGCCGGTCTACCTCGTCCTGGCTGTAGCCAAAATTCAGCAGCACATCAATGGGAAGCACGTTACTCTGACCGGGGAACAGTTGTGGGCATTGATCCTGGTCCTGGTTGACGGTAATTTGGATATCCAGCGGAATGCCAACAAGCCCGCCGATGTTAGGCGGCAGCAAGGCAGTCAACGCGTCGCCGTTAGCCGCAGGCATATAGCTCACCACATTGCAGTCACCGGCATCTGGGTAAGGCTGGCTCCTGTTGACCATCACCACATCGTCCAGCAGCGGAGCCATGCCATCGTTGTGGGTGGGTCCTACGCCGCCGCCCACCTGCAGCCATTGCACGAGCTCATCGGTTACCACTTGATCGCTTTCGTCCCAAATGCGCACGACAAGGTAGCGTGGCAGTTCTTTTTGCTCTGGTAGCGGCGTAAACTCAACGCGCCACCAGCTGCCCATATCCTGCATGGGCAGCGCCCAATTAGCGTGGCAGCCTATATCGGCATCCAGGCTGCAAAGTTGGGCAGCGGGTGCAGCTAAACGGCCGTCTTCATCGACCAGC
>JBHIWP010000285.1:0-7995 GCA_041987425.1 Promineifilaceae bacterium (SeqCode)
ATCACCTTCTTGCCGGTTCCGGTGGAGCCAGTGAGGCTAACCATGCGCACGTCGGGGTGCTCCACCAGCGCCTGCCCCGTTTCGTTGCCACCGGTGACGATATTCACAACCCCAGCCGGAATGCCAGCTTCGGCAATAAGCTCGGCCAACAGCAGCGTGCTCAGCGGCGTCGTTGGCGCGGGCTTTAACACCACCGTGCAGCCAGCAGCCAAAGCCGGGCCAATTTTCCAAACGGCCATCATTAATGGGTAGTTCCACGGAGCAATCTGGCCGACCACGCCAACTGGCTCTCGGCGGAACATGGAGGTGAAACCGGGCATATATTCGCCGGCATGCGACCCATGCACGTCGCGGGCAGCAGCCGCAAAAAAGCGCAAATTATCAACGGCAAACGGCAAATCAGCAGCCAAACTGCCTTTGGCAAACGGCTTGCCGCAGTTTTCAGATTCGACCCGGGCAAACAGTTCTGCCTTTGCTTCCAGCAAATCGGCCAGTCGCCAGATAGCCAGAGCACGCTCGCCAGGGGTTTTCTTGGACCAACGGCCGTCAAAGAAGGCAGAATGCGCTGCCTGCACGGCACGGTCTACGTCTTCGCGCGACGCATCAATAACTTGGGCAATCGTTTGTCCGTTTGCTGGATTTTCAATAGGCATGGAACGGCCGTTTTTACTATCCTGCCATTCTCCATTAATCCAAAGTTTGTAGTCCACCATTAGCTCCTTGACCAACTGGTGGAGAGAAGGCAGTTGCCCACCCTCCACCTGATCGTTTGTTATCGACCGCCAATCACGGCAACGTAGTTAGTCACCCACTCATGGTAAGGAACACATTGCTCGTCACCACAGTTGCCCGAAGGCGTTTTCCAAAAGCTAATCTTGTCAAAGTTATCGATGCCGTTGGTTTGGCAGCCTTCAGGACCCAACAACTCGTTGCCTTCACAGGCCGATGGCACGGCCGGCACAGAGCCAAACCAGGCAGCCAAATCGCCCTGAATACCGGCAGTAATGGAATGATTCAGCCACATATAGGCGCAGTTGGGATGAGGCGCATCAACGTGCATCATGGTGGTGTCTGCCCAGCCGGTGGCCCCTTCAGCTGGAATGACGCTGCCTATCGGCGCCCCGGCCGCCCTGAGCAGGTTCACCTGAAACGGCCAGGAGCTGGAGGCAACAACGCCTTCATTGGTAAAATCGTCGATCTGGATAAACGCATCGTGCCAGTAACGGCCCACAATTTGCCGCTGCTGTCTCAGCAGCTCTACGGCAGCGTTAAACTGTTCGCGCGTTAGCTGATAGGGATCGTCAATGCCCAATTCTGGGTTATGGGCCTTGAGATAAAGCGCCGCGTCCGCCACGTAAATCGGGCCGTCAAATGCCTGAACGCGTCCCATGTTGGAATTTCCATCGGGTAATGTCATCTCTTCAAAAACGACATTCCAGCTGGTGGGGGGCGTGTCGCCAAAGACCTCGGTGTTGTACATGAGGACATTGGAGCCCCACTGGTAGGGCACGCCGTAATGCTTGCCATCCACCGTGTGCCAGGCAGCTTCCTGCAGGCGTGGATCGATGCTGTCCCATCCTTCAATTAAATCAACATTGATTTCCTGTACTTTGTTGCCGGAAATAAGGCGCAGGCTGGCATCGCCGGAGGCTGTCACGAGATCAAAACCGCCCTCGTTCATGAGCGCCACCATCTCATCGGAAGTTGCGGCCGTTTTCACACTAACCATACAGCCCGTCTCTTCTTCAAAGTCGGTCACCCAATCAAAGGCCGGATCTGTTTCGCCGCGCTCAATATAACCAGCCCAGGCCACAATCGAAACTGCCCCTTCTCCCTCCCCAATTTCTTGTCTGGGACCGCCCGCTTCATCAGTCGTCCCGTCGCTCCCGCATGCGCCCAAAAATAATGAAAAAATGGTCACACCAATCAGAAAAAGAAACTTTTGTTTCATCAGGTCCTCCTCCTGGGAAGAATCCTCTCAATGGGTTTTGTATGAAGTTAGTGTGTTAACTTAGTTATTTTTCTTTCGGCAAATCCTCCTTTTGTTGTGACATCGAATAAAGAAGCCTAAACAGAAAAAGCCATCAGCGCAGCGGTGGAAACCAGCTGTACACATCTTTAAGCTTCAGCGGCAGCAGGAATGTTTGGGTTCGCCGTACTCCCGGGATTTTATGCAAGACATCGGTAATAAACTGGTAAAGCTGGTCAATGTCAGGTGCAAGCACCTGGATACTGACGTCTCGATCCCCGGTCGCACAGGCCACGTAGCTAACTTCCGGTAACTCAGCCACCGCCTGGGCCACGTTCATCACTTCACCCACTTCCGTTTCAATGAGCACATCTGCCAAAATTTTGTAGCCAAACTGAGACGGATCAACAACGGTGCAAACATTAATTGTCTGATTTTCAAGCAGACGCTTCAATCGGTAACGAATAGTTCGAACCGGCTGCTGTAGGCGACGCCCCATTTCTGCACATTGCATACGGCCGTCTTCCTGCAGCAGCTTAATAATCTCATAGTCAAGCTCGTCTATACTCATCGTCACTACCAATTGCCAGTCTGCCGATTCTCTAAAATAGTATATCTAGATTTGCTATTTCGGCCAAAATTTATCTTTTATCTTGCCGATTCGGTAATAGTTGACGTTAGGCAAGATATAAGCAAAATATCTCTACAAGTTGACTAAGGAGAAGCTATGCGCACTTATTATTTTTGTTTGTTCGGGTTCATTGTGCTCCTCATTGGGGCTTGTAGCGGAACGGCCGTTACCTCAACACCTACCCCTGCAGCGCCAAATGCTGCTTTACCTCCAACTGCAAGCCCATCAACATCACCACCTCCGACGCCAACCTCTTCTCCAACAGAAACCAGCCCAGATTCTACCTGCGAGCCATTCACTGCCCCCGCGGTGGCTCCGCCCAGCCATGTGCCCACTTACACCTACCAAATCATCAACACCTACCCCCATGACCCCAACGCCTTCACCCAGGGGCTGCTTTTTGTCGATGGGGAACTGTACGAAAGCACCGGCATAAAGCGCTTGCCTTCCTCGCTGCGGCGGGTAGATTTAGCCAGCGGTGAGGTGCTGCAAATGATCGAGATTGGCGATCCATACTTTGGCGAGGGGTTGGTTTTGTGGCAAGACAGGCTCATTCAGCTCACCTGGAAAAATAACGTTGCCTTTGTTTATGACCGCGATAGCTTTGAGCTGCTGGAAACCTGGCAATACGAAACAGAAGGCTGGGGCCTTACGCACGACGGCCGTTGCCTGATCATGAGCGACGGCAGCGAGACCCTCTATTTCCGACACCCCGAGACCTTTGCCGAAGTTGCTCGCCTCACCGTGCAGGACCAGGACGGGCCAGTGCTTCTGCTGAACGAGCTGGAATTTATCGAGGGCGAAGTGTGGGCCAACGTGTGGCGGAGCGATCGCATCGTGCGCATTGATCCGACGAATGGGCTGGTGATTGGCAACATAGACCTGACCGGCCTACTAGACCAGCCTGAGCTGGCGCAGCGAGTAGACGTGCTAAACGGCATTGCTTATGACGCGGAAAACGGCCGTCTCTTTGTCACCGGCAAGCTGTGGCCCACGCTGTATGAAATTGAGCTCATTCCCTTGGAAAGCAACTGATCCCTGAATTACAACGATACGATTATACTCCCGTAGTCAATCCGTCTGTAAAACATAGTTGCAAGAACTCAGGCGCGTGGCAAAATCAGGCGTATGAAAACTGCGCAGAATTCTGCAAGTCGTGCCCGTTTGTTGACGCTTTTCTGGTTGCTTTTGGCTCTGTTGGCCTTGCTGGCCATGGGCTCCCTTCAGCTTCGATACAACTTTCTAATGCGCGGGCTGCCTGATGGCCTTCCCCAGCCGGTTAACTTTGGCGGCGTGCGGCCCGGCCTCAACATCTATTTGCAGCAATACGACGATGCGGCCCTGGCCGAGAATCTGCAGCAGATTGCTGATTTAGGCGTGCAGTTCATCAAGCAGCCGTTTTATTTCAGCGAAAATTTCGACTGGGAGGAGGCAGACCGGCTAGTTACGGCCGTTTCCCAACACAATCTCACTCTCGTCCCCCTGCTGGATGGAAATCCGGCCAATGATTTTGCTCCGGTAGATACGGCCGACTTCGCCCAGTGGAGCGCCGAATTTGCCCAACGATACGGCCACACCGTTCAGTTCTACATCATCTGGGACGAGCCAAACCTGGCCAGCCATTGGGGTCACCAGCCCGTGAACCCCGACGACTACGGCGCGCTGCTCAGCGCCACCGCTACCGCCATTCGTGCAGCCGACAGCGATGCCGTGATTGTGGCCGCGCCGCTGGCCCCCACTGTGGAAACCGGCCCCGATAATCTGGCCGACCATCTCTTCCTGCAGCAGCTCTACGAAACAGACGCCGCCAGCGCCTTCGACATCGCCGCCGCCAAGCCATACGGCTTTGGGCACGCGCCAGACGACCGCACCGTAGCCCACGAAACCCTCAACTTCAGCCGCCTCATCCTGCTGCGCGACGTAATGCTGCGCAACGGTGACGGCCACAAGGCTATCTGGGCTGGAAACTGGGGCTGGAACAGCCTCCCCACTGATTGGCAAGGCGAGCCCTCCATTTGGGGCGAGGTTACCGCTGAGGAGCAAGCCCAATACACCATTGCCGCCCTGACGCGTGCCCGGCTGGAGTGGCCCTGGCTAGGCGTCGCCTTTTTGGAGAATTGGCAGCCAGAAGCCGATGTCAATGATCCCAGCTGGGGCTTTAGCATTGCCGGAGGGCAAACCGCCTCAGCCCTGCAAGCTTATTTAGACGCCCAGAATACGGCCGTTGCCCAACCCGGCTTCCATCTGGCTCAGCCAGATAATCCCGCGCAGGTGTATGAAGGCAACTGGGAATTCTCACCCGAATTTGGTGCCGACATTGGGCAGCAGCCAGACGACGTCCTGCTGGGCGACAAAGTGACTTTTACCTTTTATGGCACAGACCTGGGGCTGCGGGTACGCCGGGCCAACTTCCGCGCCCGGTTCTACATCACCATCGACGGCCAACCGGCCAACGCCCTACCCCGGGACGAAAATGGCGCCATGCTCATTCTCACCTCGGCCGTAAAAAGCGACGACTATATCGCCACGGAGCCAGTGGCCCGCGACCTGCCGCCCGGCGTGCACACGGCCGAAATTGTCGCCTCGCGCGGCTGGGACCAGTGGGCGCTGAACGGCTTTAGCGTTGGCTACCGTCCACCAGACCACTGGTACCGCTGGGGAATGGGGCTGCTGGCAGGGACGGCCGTACTTTCTCTCATATTTGCTATGCGAATTGGGCGGCGGGCGCAGTGGCTGGGCTGGTTCAGTCAGAAACGGCAGCGTTTTGCTGCATTGAATACCAGCTGGCAACTGGGCGTAACGGCCGTAACTAGCGCGCTCGTGCTGCTGGCGGGCTGGCTCACCTGGGCTGAGCAGACGGGCGGCATCTATCGTCGTTTGGGGGATGGCGGCCAGCTGGCCCTGACTGCGGCCGTTGCCTCTGTTTATTACGTCACGCCAACCTTTTTTATTTATGCGGCGGCACTGGTTGTCCTCTTTGTTTTGCTCTATTGGCGGCCCGTCTGGGGATTGGTGCTCATCGCTTTCTGCTTTCCCTTCTACGTTCCCCCCTTGCCCAAGCCCATTCTGAACTATCGCTTCTCCCCCGTCGAGGTCTTCACGCTTATCACCTTTGCCGCCTTTGCCGCCAACCGCTTCACCGCCTGGCTGCAGCGCTTCAAAACCCGCTCACTACATACCGCTAAACGTCCACCCCTCACCGACCACCGCTTACGGCTCACCGACTACGGCGTTATTATCTTCACCGTGCTCGCGACCGCCTCCCTCTTCTTCACCAATCGACTAGACGTCGCCAGCAACGAATGGCGCGTTGTTATTCTAGAGCCTGCGCTGTTTTACTGGGTACTGCGCGGCACAAAGCCAAAGTCTAGCCAAATGTGGCTCATCCTTGATGGCTTTGTTCTGGGTGGGCTGGTGGTGGCGCTGTACGGCCTGTGGCAGGTGGGGTTCGACCGCGCCAGCCTTATCACGGCGGAGGGCGGGCTGCTGCGCCTGAAATCGTTTTACGGCTCGCCCAACAACGTGGCGCTCTACCTGGGCCGCATTGTGCCGCTTTTGGGCGCGATGACGCTGCTGGGCAGCAAAGCGGTGCACGGCAAGCGCTGGTGGCTTTACACTGTGGCTCTGCTTCCCACGCTTCTGGCCTTTTTACTTACGTTCAGCAAAGGCGGTCTCTTTTTGGGGCTGCCCGCCGCTTTTGTAATCATTTTTTGGCAGTGGCAGCGGGTAAACGGCCGTACAACCTGGCCCTGGCTGCTGGCGTTTGCTGCGGCAGGTGTCGCCAGTCTATTTGCCATTGAGCAAATTCCGTCGCTGGCTGGCCGATTGAGTCTTACCGGCGAAACCGGTGTCTTTCGCCTGAACCTGTGGCAGGCCAGCCTTAACATGGTGGCCGAGCATCCCTGGTTTGGCGTAGGGCTGGATAACTTCTTATATGAATATCGCGGCCGCTATATTTTGGAAGGCGCCTGGCGAGACCCAAATTTGAGCCATCCACACAATATTTTTCTGGACTTCGCCACGCGGATAGGGCTGCCGGGGCTGCTGGTTGGCCTATGGCTCATTGCCCTACTGGCGCGCACGCTTTGGCGCGTACGGCGCACGGTATCGCCAGAGTGGCTGCCGCTGGTCGTTGGCCTGGGCGCGGCACTGGCCGATATCTTTTTTCATGGGCTGGTGGACCATAGTTTCTTTTTAGTAGATTTGGCCTTTGCGTTTTACCTTCTGCTGGGAACGGCCGTTTGGCTACAATCTCAGGAGTCGGGTAAAATTAATGATGCTTTTGCGTAACTTACCGATTTTACTGGTGTTTTCTTGTGTGGTGCGGCTGAACAAATCACAAGAAGGTGGCAAAACAACAAAGTTTAGCGTGTTGTGATTGGTGAACCGCCGCCACAAAGATTGCTTGACAATCTAAGGGTTATTTCTACAATTGCCCGCCATACACTAAAAATAATCAAAGATACCCTTGAAGGAGAGTAGGATGAGCGATACTGAAGCGCAGGTAAGAGAAATTATTGTAGAACTGCTAGGCGTTGATGAGGATCAAATTGTGCCGGAGGCTCGTTTCCGTGAGGATCTGGAAGCAGATTCGCTGGATCTCGTTGAGCTGATTATGGCTTTTGAAGAAAAATTCGACGGCGAGATTTCTGACGAAGAAGCGCAGAAAATTACGACTGTAGGCGAAGCAGTTTCTTACATTGACACCCACATGCGTGTTTAAAAAATGCAATTGAGTAACTAGGCAACTGAGCAATTTAATTGCCCAATTACTTAGTTGCTCAATTTCGCAAGACTAAAAACAGCACCTTATCTAAGCCGTGAGATAGGTGCTATTTTTTTGCCAACTGAAGACCTGCCAGTCCCAGCACAGCGGTGTGGCCCACTAAGTTTAGCCAAAAGCCTGGGCCATACCCTAAAGTGACGCCCATGAGTCCGCTGGCATACGGCCGTACGTCCCAGTAAATCAGCGTGGGCCAAACCAGCCCTACCAGGGCGGCTGCACCTATGAATACCCAGCCCGCTGTTTGCAGCCACGGCCGTTTCTGCTCATTAACCACCATCAGCAGGCCAGCTATCACAATCGCCAAACCGATTCCCGCCACTCTAAACAGATATTCGCTTCGGCTAGGGCCTGTTAAGTCCTCCAGCGCGGGAAATGCCAGCAGGGCAACCGCCACCGCCACGCCGCGAAAGAGCCATGTTTGATAACGGCCGTTCTGCCAACCAACCGTAAAAAAGAGCAGCATCAGCGATAGAGTTAGCGGCGGTAGATAAAACCAGTTGCGCCTGACGCCAAGGCCAAAAAACTTGGTCCATTCCCCCATCTCTATACCCAAAAATTGGAGTCCGGCCGACCCCCTCCAGGAAAGCTTTGCGAACTTCACTGCCTATT
>JBHIWP010000286.1:0-7993 GCA_041987425.1 Promineifilaceae bacterium (SeqCode)
GCGGGAGTGAGCGCGGCGGTCGGTGATCTTTTTACCGCACGAGGCCACATACGACTCGCGGCTGTGCTCCACGATGTGCCAGGTATCGCCGCTCAGCAAAACGACGGGATTGGATTCCGAGTTCATTCGTATATTGTTGACTTTAGCCTAGCCAATCACTGAATACTGTTTTCTAGCTTACTGACTCATCAATCAGCGAGTCCCGTTGACAACCCGCAAACTCAATCCGCCGTCAGATGAATTGTTACCCATCACGTGCTGCTGATGTCGCTGGTGGTCTTCCTTAGAAAACTGTTCTGGCTGGGGAAAGGGGGCAAAGCGCCCCAGCAAAACGGCGTCGATGAGGTAAGAAACAAGGGCCACATCGTACTCATCGGACAGCGAGCGGTATTGGCCGGGCGCTTGATTAACGCGCAGCGCGCTGGCCTGGTAACCATCTTCGTCCGGCAAGATTTGCAGCTGAAAAATACAGCTTCCGCTGGCGCTGCGGTGGAAGTAGAGCCATTCGCCTTCCAGGTAGATAAACCATTTATTGGCCGTGGATTGGGGCACAAAGCCCTGGCTGATGGTGACGAACTCTTCGCGGGTGTAACGGCCGTCTAGCAGCAGCTCTTTATAGGCATCGGGCATTGGCTTGTTTTTCCAGGAAACGGCCGTGGCGCGTTGTTTACTCATTTTCTTTCTCCAGTCCAAGTATCGTGCGCGCTTCGGCAGTGGTAGCCACTTCGCCACCAACCAGCCGCACGAGTTCGGCTGCTTTGGCTACCAGCTCGCCGTTGGATTGGGCCAGTTCGCCGTTGGGCAGGTAGAGATTATCCTCAAGCCCTACCCGCACGCTGCCGCCCATGGAAACGGCCGCAGCCGCCAGCCGCCACTGCCTATGCCCAATGCCAATCACCTGCCAATGGGACTCTTTTGGCAGCTGGTCCACCTGCTGCACCAGGTTTTTGGTGCTGGCTGGAATGCCGCCTAGCACGCCCATGATCAGGCTAAACTGGTACGGTGGCTGCAAAATACCCAGGTCGATTAAAGGCTGGGCGTTGTTGATATGCCCCGTGTCGAAGCACTCCATTTCGGGCCGGGTGCCTGCCTCGTTCATCGCCTCTAAAAAGTATTGGATGTCCTTAAAGGGATTGGCGAAGACGTGATCGTGGTAGAACGTTTTTTGCTTGCGCGAGTAGATGGCGTAGTTCATCGAACCCATGTTCAGCGCCGCCATGTCCGGCCGCAGGGCGCGTATGTGGTGAATGCGGGTTTCACGGTCTATCCCAATGGCCCCCGTGGAGTAGTTGATGATAACGTCGGGGCAGCGTTGGCGCACCTCGGCGTCAATTTGGGCGTAGGTTGCCACATCGAAGGCGGGACGGCCGTCTGGCTGCCGGGCGTGAATATGGACAATGCTGGCGCCTGCTTCCACGCTGCGCCGGGCTTCTTCAGCGATTTCTGCTGGTGTGTAGGGAATTGCGGGAGACTGCTCTCGGGTAGTAAGGACGCCGGTGAGAGCGGCCGTGATGACTATTTTTGACTGCATTTACTAGTTTTCATACAACAAAAGGCAGCAATTCGATGCCGTCTGCTTGAATTTCTTGAAACAGGCTCGTTTCTAATCTTGCCTGCTCCTGAAAATACGCTTCACTCCACACTCGAGTCGAGAGATATGTGGAAAAATCATTGCAAATATCAGCCGCAATATCCCGAA
Organism: Promineifilaceae bacterium (SeqCode); assembly: GCA_041987425.1. Classification (GTDB taxonomy): domain Bacteria; phylum Chloroflexota; class Anaerolineae; order Promineifilales; family Promineifilaceae; genus Leptofilum. Next base: position 1,700 of record JBHIWP010000286.1, read on the forward strand.
TATGATCTCTTAAACTTGCGTTAACGGCTGGAAGAACAAGTAATAAATCGATGTCCGATTCATCATTATAATCTCCTCTTGCTTTTGAACCGAATAGAATTATAGACAATGGAAAAACGTCTTCACTTGTCAAGCGAGCTAGAAACCTTGCCGCCGCTTTTTGTTCTTTAGTAGATAAGTATCCAAGATTTTTGCTCTGGTTCATACTCAACTCTCTTTTCCCAGGTGGTTCTCAATCTGCTCCACAAATTCTTGGGCATCGAGTAATCTGCTCTTAGCCAGCTCAACATCTACAGCAAAATGAATGTCGTAATCCGTATCGTTTCTTGACTCAAATGCTCGAGTTAACATACGAGAAAATCTTGCTTCGAACACTCCCGGCTTCACAAAATGTTCTCCGAAGGCTGCAATAATTCCAGAATGCTTATTCCGGTCAACATCCTTGCTTTTTAGCAATGCTGTTGCGGCGTAAAACATAGCGTAATAGGCGCGAGAAATGGCAACATTGTAAAGCTCGTTTTGAATATTCACCTCCACGGCCTGTAAATCTTGTTTGGCTCGGTTAAGGTAAAGTTGAATTTCTTGTTTAGATTTAGACACAAAAAGCTCCATTTAATAATGGAGTCATTGTACCATATTGATTTACTGAACTTGAAACTTCTGGGCGGTTAGCTACCTTGCTTTTCTCCTGCTGTATGAACCCAAACGGCCGAATTACACAACTCTGCGTCGAAAAACAGCATTTTATAGTAATCATGTGCCGGGGCAATCATCGTAATGAAGCCATCTTCCACCTTTAAGAACCATTGGCCGTCTGCTGACCAATCATAGCTGTAGGCGGGGTAGGGAATCGGGTTGAAAGCCAGCAACGTGGTTTCACGCTGTTCTATATCGTGCAGATAGACGGACCAGGTGGCATCGATCGGGTCCAGACGATCATAGGTCGTGAGGGTAAACCAACGGCCGTCTGGCGAAAAGCGGAAATCAATAAAGCCATACCGATCCTCCAGTTCTAGCAATAAATCAATCTCTTGCGTTAGCCGATCAACGGCGAAGATGGATTGGGATTGCTGGGCGGGAACGGCCGTATCGACAATAAGCAGATTCGGTCTGGCTGGATGGCTCATGATTCGCCGGATAGCCAGCTCATCCTCTGCACCCACACTCTCCGGCAAGGCCGCTCGCAATTCTTGTGCCGACAAGCGGTACAGCGCCGACGCATCATTTATTGGAGTCACGACGATTTCTGTGCTGTCCTGTTCAGTTCGTAGAAAGCCAAAGGTTTCATTATCGATCCAAAAAGGATTCGAGCCTGATCCAATTAATTTTATCGGCTGCCCTTCGCTATCACCCAACGTAAGCTGAAAAAATCCATTGTTCTCATGAATCAGGCTCACAATGGTATGCGCAGCGTCCGGGGACCAGACCGGCAGGCCGGGGAGTGAAATTGAATCACAGTCGTGGGCATTGCAGCTTGCCAGGTCTAGCAGCGTAAACTGAAACCGGTTTTGGCTTAAATCATGATGGCCAGTGAGCAGCTTTTGATCTAGCGAAACAAGATTGTCCTGAACCGGAGAAAACACAGAACCCAACGCTACTGGCAAAACAAACGCGGCCTCATTTGGCTTAAAGACGGTCCACTTCTGCTCTGAGATTGCGGATGTGTGTTCATAAAGAATGAGACCATCTTTGCCAGGCAGCGGACTAATCAGGCCATCGAGCGATTCGTTTAGCGTGCGTCGGCTTAGCCAGCTTTCGCTCTGCCAATCATATTGGTAGAGGCCGTGCCGTGCTTCGCTCAGGCAATAAAGCTGGGTCTCTTCCCCTGGCAAAGGGATAGGCGGGGGAATTTGCGCCAGAGAGGTTTGTTCATAGACAAAGCGCACCCATTCTCTTTTCAGATCCGCATTTGTTTCATAGGCACCGTTCGCAAAACGACGAGACCAGTCTAAATAACCAGACGCCTGAGAAAGCTGCCGCTGCATTTCTGCCAGGGGCACGTCTGGCGAAGCATGGGAAAGAAAATCAATAAAAGCGTAAACACGCCAGCGATCGTCTTCTGTTAAACCGCTGAGCGACGTTGTTTGCCACAGGCTATGGATTTCTGGCAGTCTGAAGTAGCGGCTCAGAATTGTGTCGTAGTCAGCGGTGGTTAACGACCACGGCCGTAGGCCAAGCTGGTTTAATTCTTTGTCCAGCAACGCCTGATAAAACAAAATCTGCTGGCAGCACTGCCATTCGGTTAGTTCAGCCACAACGGCCGTTACCACACGCACTGCATAACCGCGGTAAAGCGCCTGGTAGCCTATCTCATCCACCGGCATTCCCACCAGCGTTGGCGAGGGCAAATCTACCGCCTGCCCACCTGCTAATGCTGCTTCCCTATCTGCCAATTGGGCCAGGCTGACGGGCTGTTTTCGCAGCCATACCTGAATATGAAGATCTGCTGGACAATCATCGTGTGCAAGCGTACGACACACTACTTCAAACTGTGTCTCCATATCTGCTGCCAATCGTTTAGCAAATTCGGCATCTCTTTCGGGAAACGTTAGCGTTATCCACTTACCTTCCAGACGCTCCCACCCACCCCAAACCTCAGCCCCTCCTCTGGATAAAAGCCAGCGCTGATCATGATTTTCAAAAACGGCCGTATGCTCTAAATCAAACGTTTGGACCGCGTCCGCTCCGGCTGCACTGTCGTATCTTAACCTGTAGGTGATCGTTGCCTCATCGAGTGCAGGTGAGAAGCGCACATGAGCCTCGCGTGGCTCAGCCGAATTCAGGTAAATGCCCAGCGGATGTCGATCAAAAAACAGCCCCTGCTCAAAAAGCGTTTGCTGCTCAGCCAGCCAGTCATCATATCGTTGGGTAAGCACCACATCAAACAGCACGGCATCTGCCTGGGTCACAGCGCGGCGAATCAGATTCAGGCTGGCAAGGGGGGAAGCTTCTAGCTCGATTACGGTTTCTTCGGCCAAATACGCCAGGTAACGATATGTAAAAAAAACAGCCACTCCCAAAATGAGAACGGCCGTCCACTTCTTTAGCCAACGTAAATCTCGTGGCTTCTCGTGATGAATGACTAGAGGGTCACTCTCTCGCCCTTTTTCTTCGGTTCGCCAGTCGAAACTTGGCATGAGCCCTCAAGTGGCTCCCCAATCAACCAGTCAACTTCAGGTCCATTGACGTTTATCTACCATACCCGGCGTATCTGCTTTAATGGTGCCGGGCGATACAGATTCAACGCTGTCCACGCGCACCCGGCAAACAGCCTGCACCGCATCTTTAATCTGCTGGGAAACGGCCGTAACGTCCACATCATCCTCTAGCGCCACCCGCACCACAAAATGATCCCGGTTATCCACGTGCGACACCGCCCCCTGCACGGCCGTCACGCCAGGAATCTGGCCAGTGGCAAAGCGCAGTTGATTCGGGTGTACAAACATGCCCCGTACTTTTGCTGCCTCGCCAGAACGGCCCACCAAAATTATGGCGCGCTCTGCCTGGGAGCTTTTGCCCGGGTTGGGATCCATATTCACAGCCATATCACCGGTGCCAATACGGATCAGGGGATACACCTTGCTAAAATTCGTCGCCACGACTTCTCCAGCTTCGCCTGGCCCGACGGGCTGGCCCGTTTCAGGGTCTACCACTTCAATGATCGGTTCTGACATTAGCTGCATGGCCAGGCCATCACCCAGATTTAAGGCGATCAATCCAAATTCGGCCGTTGCATAGGCATTGCCAATAGAAATTCCATACCCCTCAATGGCGGCACGCATAGGCGGCAGCAATGGCTCCGCGGTTACCAGCGCGTGGGTTAGCGTTAGCTTTTTGCCAATTTCGGCCGCTTTATTCAGCAATTGGAGCAGAAAACTGGGCGTGCCCACATAACCCACAATGCTCAAGTCCTCAATCAGCTTCAGCTGCAACTCGCTATTGCCCACACCACCGGGAACCACGATACAGCCCAGGCGAGACAAGCTTTTATCCAGCGCCAAGCCAGCTGGAACCAGGTGATAAGAAAGGGTATTCAGCACAATCTGGCCCGCCTGAAATCCAGAGCGGCGCAAGCATTCAACGGCTCCGTCAAAAGAAGCCTCCTCCTGCGCTATCGCTGGTTCATAAATAGGACCAGGCGATAAAAATATGTGTGTGAGCTCCTCCAGCGGTACGCCAAGCATTCCGCCAAACGGCGGATTAGCCTGCTGCAGATGAACAAGTGCATCTTTAGGTAAAACAGGTACGCGCACTAAGTCGGCGATGGTCCGAATGTCGTTCGGGTCAATATTTGCCTTGTCAAAACGCGCCTTTATAGCAGGCGCATTTGCGTAAGCATGCTGCACCATTTGCCGTAATCTTTTGTCTAATTTATTCATCATCTAAATCCGAACCGTGAATCGCCGTCAATTTTTAAGCGTAACAGAAAAAGCCACTATTAACCGAGCCACCGTTTGCGTCGTTTATAATGTTTAATATCGCGATAGCTTTTACGTTCGCCTACGTGTGTCAATCCTAGATAAAATTCCTTGATATCGGCGTTTTGCGCCAGGTGAGAAGCTTCTCCATTTAAAACAATACGGCCCGTTTCCATCACATAGGCGTAATCGGCCGTTCTCAAAGCAACGTTTGCATTCTGTTCCACTAACAGAATAGAAACGCCAGATTCCTTGTTAATTTGTTCAATAATTTCAAAAATCGATTGAACCAGCAGCGGGGCCAGCCCTAAAGATGGTTCATCCAGCAGCATTAGCTTCGGTTTGGCCATCAGGGCGCGGCCAATGACAAGCATTTGCTGTTCACCACCAGACAGATAACCGCTGGTACGCGAGCGGTATTCTTTCAGCCGCGGAAAGTAATGGTAGACTTGCTCTAAATCTTGCTTAATCACGCTATTAGAGGCTCTGCGGAACAAAGCCCCGGTCATCAAGTTATCTTCAACGCTCAAGTGCCGGAACAACGGCCGTCCCTCCAACACCTGCACAATGCCCATTCGCACAATCTCATCGGGCGTTTTATTATCAATGCGCACGCCCTCAAACTCAATAGAGCCGCGCGTTACCTCACCCCGTTCAGACACCAACAGGCCAGATATAGCCTTCAGGGTCGTTGACTTCCCAGCACCATTAGCCCCAAGCACAGAAACAATTTGACCCTGTCCTACCTCAAGGGATACCCCGCGTAAAACCAGGATAACATCACTATAAACAACTTCTATATTATTAACTTTTAGCATAATTAATACCTGCTTGCTTACTTGAGACCATATTGCTTAAGATTGCGCCAGCCCTGTGCCAGACTGGCGCAATCTACTCTACTTAACTCAATTACATCCTGTTCCGCCCTAAATTTATAAGGCATAAACTTAGTTGACGAAACAAAAGGCTACTACTCTTCAGGCATTGGTCTTGTATCCGGCAGCTCGAAGAAGTCCGCTACCACTTCATACTCAATGTGGTCATCTAGCCATCTGGCCTGCCGAATTTGCGAAATACGTCCAGAACGATTTCCATCACAATAGTTCGGTGGGAAATAGCCTAGCACATCTTCATCGCAATGCTCTGGATCGGTCAGTGCTGCCAGTAGATTTTCTCCGGTCAACCCTTCAAGCCCATGCTCATTCACAACCCGCTTTAAAGCCTCAGCAACATTGTAAAATGCAGCATAGGTTGTCAGATAAGTGTTGCTCCGGTCGCTATCAGGATATCCATTGCGCTCAAAAGTAGCAATTGCCTGCTGAATACCAGGATTGTCAGTGTCGTTCCAGGTCAAATAGGGGAACATGGCATAGTAACCATCCATCAAAGCCGCATTTTCGCCCAAAATGTTGATAACGTCCTGGTTATTCGTCCAGTTAACACCACTCCAAACGGCCGCATCCCAAACACCCAAAGCGCGGGCAGTACCGATGACCTGGGCAACGCTAAACGAAAGATTCTGATTCCAGACAATGTTGGCCCCTTGCAGCAAGCAGCTTTGAATTAAACCAGTTACATCAGCAGCAGGATCAATTGGCTGCTCTTCAAGCGGCAAAACTGTGATATCAGGAGACACCCCTGCAAGATATTCCAATGCTTCCGGCGTTGCAGCCCCAGTGCCGTAAGCACCAGCCCAACCAATAACACAAACAGTAATCTCGTCCGCAGCAGCTTCCGGTTTAATATCGCTCCAATTGTTGTAGGCCCATTCTACAAAGCCTGCAAATTGATCGGAGTAAATGGGCGGTGTGCTCAAGGTGTATCCATCTTGTGGAATGTAGATTGCTTCTGCATTGAGTCCGGCGGCAAAATTGAT
>JBHIWP010000287.1:0-7983 GCA_041987425.1 Promineifilaceae bacterium (SeqCode)
GTTGTAGCCGAGGATTCCAATCCTCGTTTTGCGCGCAAAGAAAGCGCGGCTACATGGGCAAATAATGATGGTTGGGGATACGTACGGCCGTATCGCTCTATGAAGTTTGGTGAATCAATTGGTGAAATTGCAGGGAGTTGTCCCGTGACGCTATAGTATAAGGTTTACCCCGGGTGAATCGGTTCACCCAAAGGGGTGTATTGGGGGGTGAAAAGGGAGTGGGAGCGGTGAGCGGTATTCAGTATTCAGAAATCAGTTGTCAGTATTCAGTGTTCAGTACAACCGTTTACCGTTTACGAACAGCTCTGGGGCTAATCTAAAAGGTGCAGGGCACGGGCGCGGGCTACGGCCTGGGTGCGATTGTTGACGTCTAGCTTGGCGTACAGGCGCCGGGTGTGCGCCTTGATGGTGTTGAGGGAGAGGACCATCTCGTTGGCGATGTCTCGATTGGTGCGTCCGGCGGCCAGGTGGCGCAGCACGTCCAGCTCGCGCGGGCTGAGGGGCTGAACGGTGGCGTGTGAAGCGGCCGTTTCTGGATCGCAGTGTCTTAGCAACAGGCGGGCATAGTTGGCCGTCACCGGATTGTTAGCCGCCAGGTGCAGCAGCCGGTGTAATGTCGTGTCGGGGTAACTGAGGAAGAGGCGAATATAGCCGCCCGGCTCGGCCTGGCTGAGCGTTTGCTGGAAGAGGGGAACGGCCGTTTCCAGCCGCCCCATTTTTGCCTGCACCAGCGCCTGCAGCAGCGCAACCTGTAAGCCAAAATGCTTGCTTTGCCGCGCTTCGGCAAATTCGCACAAGACTTCCAGCACCGGCAGCACGGCTTCATAGGCACGGTTGACCATATGGAAGCGGCATAGCAAGAAGTAAGCGCCGGGCAGATCGCGAATCTTCTCTGCCTCATCGCCAAGGGCGATGCCCAGGCCATCGGCCCATTGGTGCACCAGGCGCATGTCGCCCCGCTGTAGGGCCAGCTCAGCGCGGAAGCTGGAAATGGTTGGGGATTGAAGCTGCTGCTCCAGGGCCACCACCAGCGTTTCGGCGGCGGGCCAATCATCCAGGGTGAGCAGCAGTTGAGCCAGCCCCTCGCGGCTGTAGATGAGCATCTTGTGGTCGCCGCTGCGTTCAGCGCAGGCCAGGGCGTGGCGCAGGTGGGTTTCGGCGTCGCCCAGACGGTTCCACTCGTACAGCAGTTTGCCCAGCCCCAGGTGCATAAAGCCCACCGCGGCCGAAGAGGTGGCAGCATGGTTGGCAACGGCCGTTGCCAGCCCGCGCTCATAGATTGCAAACGCCTCTTTAAGCTGCGCCTGCCGTTCGTGGGTCTGGCCCCAATAAAAAGTAGCAAACATCACGGCCCACAGGCCGGGGTCGTGGGTGCTGTTTTGGGCCGCTTCGGCAAACGCCTGTCGGGCGGCGTCCAGCTCTGCCCGCTGCAAGTGAGAGAAGCCCAGATTAATGGCGACTTCGCTGCGCAGCATGTGTTGGTCCTCTGGCAGCTTGGCCAGCGCCTTGTTAGAGAAGCGAATATTGATCTCCGTATCGCCAGTGATCATTGCCAGCCGCGCCCGCAGCGCCGACCACTCGCCCCAGAGTAAAGCGGTGTCAAGCTGATCGCTCACTGCTTCCAGCAGCCGCTTAGCCTGGCTAAATTCGCCGGTGCGAATGAGCGACCAGATGTAGAACAGTGTCAGGCGGGGCCGGACGGTTTGTCGCTCCGCTGGCAGCGCCTCCACCCATTGGCGCAGGGTAATGCCTTCGCCAAACATGAGCACGTCACGGGCGACCGCCTCCATGAGGGTGACGGCCAGATCGTAGTCGGCGGCGGCCAGGGCGTGGTCTACGGCAATGAGCGCCTGGCCGTTTTCCTGGTACCAGCAGGCGGCTTTTTGGTGCAGGTGCTGGATGTAGGCCGAGGATTTTTGCTGCTGAAGACGGCCGTGTAAAAAGTCGCCAAACAGATGATGGTAGCGATACCAACGCCGCTCTGCGTCTAGCGGCACCAAAAAGAGGTTGGCCGCTTCAATTTGCTCCAGGAGCTGCTGGCAAGGCTGGCCGGTGAGCGCCTGGCATAAGCTGGCATTGAACTGGCTGAGAACGGCCGTTTGCAGCAAAAATTCCTGAATTTCGGCCGGTTGGCGGCTGAGCACCTGGTCGGCCAGGTAATCGACCAAATAGCGCTGACTGCCAGAAAACGCCTCTGGCAGCGAGACGGACTCCTGCAGGGCCAGCGCAATGAGCTGTAGGCCGGTGACCCAGCCTTCTACCTGCTCATCAAGCTGCGCAATCTGCTGGCTGTTGAGCTGCAAGCCCATGGTTTGCTGCAAAAATTGGGCGGCTTCCTCAGGCGTAAAGCGCAAATCGCGGCTGCCAATCCAGTTCAGCGCGTCCTGGGCGCGCAGCAGTGCCAGCGGCAGGGGCGGCTCGCTGCGGCTGGTGATGATGAGGTGCAGCTGTACGGGCATGTTTTGCAAAATGAAGGTGACGGCTTCATGCACAGTGGGGGCGGTGATCAAATGGTAGTCGTCGAGGACAACGACGGCCGTTTCTTCTCCCAGCGCCAGATCGTTTAGCAGGGCGGTGAGGATGGCTTCGGTGTCGTTGTAGACGTAGGTGGTGGTGAGCCGGGCCAGGGCCGCCTCGCCAATTTCTTCGCGGACCGTGCCAATGGCCGCGAACAGGTAGGCCAGGAAGCGGGCTTCATCGTTGTCGGAGGTGTCTAGCGACAGCCAGGCGACCGGCCGCTCCATCTGGGCAATCCACTGGCTGGCGAGCGTAGTTTTGCCATAGCCCGCCGGGCCGGTGATGAGTGTGAGCTTGGGCTGGATGGTGCCTTCGGGGGAAACGGCCGTGTTTAAACGGTCAAGCAGCCGGGGGCGCACCACCGGATTTGTGCGCAGTCGCGGCAGGGTGAGCTTGGTTTGCAGCAGCGGCCGTTTGGGAGATTCCACTTCAGTTTTAAGGTTCGCCTGTTCCATTGGGCTATTATACACCACTGTTTCGCCAAACAGCTTCTGGAGTGGAGCCGGGCGGCATACCGTTGCCGCAAAGGCCAAAAACAGCTATGGCGCTGGTTCGATCGTGAGAGTAGCCAACAAGCCTGCGTGATCAGACACCCAAAAACGGCCGTTCGCGGTCGCGACGGGTTCATGGAAAATCTGCTGAATCTGGCCGGTTTGAATTGTGTGATTGGTGCCCGGCACCGTAAAAAGATAATCGACTCGCCTGTGGAAATCCTGAGCTGTGGCGGTGGCCAGGTCCGGCAGGCAGCAGCTGCGTCCTGGATCGTTTGGATGGGCCAGCCGGAAGGTGTCTTGCCACGCACTAGCCAGCCGCAAAATCTGGGGTGAATCTTCAACGGCGTTGAAGTCTCCGGCCACAATCGTGGGGTAGACGGCCGTATTCTGTACGAAAGTTAGCAAAGATTCTGCCTGGGCTGCGTTTACGGCCGTGTCGCCGTGGGTGAGGTGCGTCACAAAAAGGTCGATATTTCCCAAGGACGTTTCGGCCGTGGCGTGTAAAACCACCCGGTTTTCAAAGAATCCGGCGGCTGGTTTCAGCTCCGCAAAGCTCAGATTATGCAGGGGATAGCGGCTCAGGATAGCCACCCCTTCTTCAAAACCGATCAGCTTCTGATTGCCATTGGCGCGCAGGTAGGCGGCATAGAGTCCATTTTGTTCAGCCAAAGATTGCACGATTTGGCCGTGCTCATTGGTCCAGGGAACTTCCTGCAGCAAAACGAAATCCACGTTTAAACGGCCGATTGTCTGGTTCAGCAACCTGACGCGCTGCTCCAGATCATTAAATTGAGGGAAGCCATGCAGCATGTTGAGTGTTAACACTGTTAGCGTCTTCACCTGCTCAGACTCAGGTGAAGCTTGATTTCTGGTGCAGGTATCAAAACAAACGACGGGTTCTGTGCCCGGCTTGCTTACATTCTTCAGCCAGATGGCGCTGGCGAGAAGTAAAATGAGGGCCAGCCATAGAGCCCTATAACGGCTTGGGTACTTTTTTGCCTGGTTCATGGTTCCAATGTACTGCGAATGTGAGAAAAATACGATTCAATCAACGCACTCTTCACATTTGTTCATGCTACAATGAGACAAATGAAGCTTCTCTCTTCCCCTCTAAAAAATAGCATTACCAGACTAAAAAGTGCTGCGAAAGCTCTGGTAACACCACCTTCGTTTGCCGATCCTCAGAAAAACGTCTTGTCCCAGACGCTACATTATTTATTAATTCTGTCTGTTGCGCTTTCAGGAGCTTATGGGATTTTAACCTCATTTATTGCTACGGAGCCTTCTGGCGCGATACTGAGCGGCAGCATGATGGTGATTTCCATACTGCTATTTGGGCAACTGCGCAAAAAAAGAATTCGGTTTGTTAGCTATGTGCTAATTATCTCTGCTTACAGCGCCATCATGTTCACGCTGTTTATGAACGGCGGCGTTCGGGATGAGGCGGGGCTGGTTTTAATTGCTGTTCTGTCGATTGCCGGATTTCTACTGGGTACGGAGGTGGTGCTGCCGCTGGGTGTGATTACGGCCGTTTTGCTCATCATTATTTATTTTGCCGAACGGCTGGCGCTTATTCCTGAAGAGGAGCATCTGGTGCCTGTGGCGGCTGATGAGCTTGTGCTGGCGCTGATTGCCGTATTTGTCACCACTATCATTCTTTACCAAATTGCCCGGATGATGAACAAAAGTACAAAGCAGATTAGAGCTCAGGCTCTGTTTTTGCACGAGAAAAATCAGGAGCTGGAGGCGACCCAACAGGCGTTAATTGTTGCCAAAGAAGCGGCGGAGGAAGCCAACCGCTCGCGGAGCGTCTTCTTTTCCCGCCTCAGCCATGATCTGCGCACGCCACTGAGCAATATATTGGGCATCGTAGGCCACTTAATGAATAATGCACTCCCGGCAGACGATCAGCAAGAATTTTTACAGGGCGTACACCACAGCGGCGAGCATTTACTCAACCTGATCAATGATTTGTTAGATATTTCCCGACTGGAAGCACAGCAGCTACAGCTCCATCCCAAACCAACGGCGCTGTATGCCACGCTCACAGAGCTCGTCTTGATGCTGCGGATTTCGGCCGAAGATAAGGGCCTTGCGCTGCAATTGGTAATTGATGAGACCATACCGGAAAGCGTGGAGGTTGACGAGCAGAGGCTTCAGCAGGTCTTAATCAACTTAATTGGGAACGGCATCAAGTTCACCGACAGGGGTGAGGTAGGTTTGACCGCAACGGCCGTAGCACGCGAAACGGCCGTTGCCACTGTTCGGTTTGAAGTTGTAGACACGGGCCGCGGAATCGCTCTTCAGGAAATAGACAAGATTTTTGAGCCTTTTGTTCAGGTGGGCACAGATTCGCTTCAGGCAACAGGGACTGGCCTGGGGCTGGCTATTTGCCGCCAGCTGGTCGAAGCAATGGGTGGTGCGCTTCAGGTAGAAAGCCAGCCAGGCAAGGGCAGCCGGTTCTGGTTTGAGCTGAAGCTTCCTACTGTAGCCATTCCTTAGCTGCGGCTGCAACTAGCGTTTTAGCTTTGGTAAATGCTGCGAAGCTGCCTCAACCAATTCTCGCAAAGCCGGATTTTCTAGCTGCTCACTATGGTCGATTTTTATGTGGCGCATCGTTTGGCCAGTGCCTTCCAGCAGGTTTTGTGGGTCAGGCAGTTCAGCCCCATAGTAAAAGCCAAGATTGATCCTATCTTTAAGCAGGGCGATGTAGCAAAACTGCTCAGACATTTTCTTGGGGCCAACGCCATAGCCGCTGATCTGCTGCGTGGGCCAGACCACCTCTACCACGTTGGGCATCACCTCTTGAATCAAGGTTTTGGCCTGTCGCGCCAGGGCGGCGACTTCGGGGGCAGCGGTGGCTAACATTTCCTTAAATTGTTCACTCATGCAGTGCCTCCTTAAAAAAATAGAATGCAGATAAAAATCTGTGCAAACTGCGAAGTCTGTGGATAAATCAGCTGAGGTCAAACGGCCGTTCCCTGAAGTATTCGCGTAGTTCATCAGGCCAGAGCCAGCGCATGAGCTCAGCGCGGCGAACCACGGGCAGTAGCCAATGCTCCTCAGGCAAAAACTGATCGATTTCAGCGGCGGTGAACCAGTGGTGAGCATCATGTTCCGGGCTGAGCTGAATAGCCCCGGCGGAGGGAATGGTGCAGGCATAGGCAATGCCCAGCAGCTCCGTTTCTGGGCTGGTCGGGCCGCGATAAAAGTGGGTGGTTCCCAGAATAAATTCAATTTGGGGGCGTATGCCGATCTCCTCTTCTGCTTCACGGTAGAGGGCGTCCTCAAAGCTTTCACCCTGATCGACGCGGCCGGTGACGCATTCCCAGGTGCCAGCCCCTACGTCTTTGCTGCTGGCGCGCTGAAGCAATAGATAACGGCCGTTTTCCAGCTCGCGCACCAGGGCCAGGATACCGCCTAAAAATCGCCCAATGCTCATTGCTTTACTCCACTGTAGATCACGTGCCCTGCCAGCGCCCAATGCAGATCAACGGCCGTAAAGCCTGCCTGCTCCAGCCATTTTAGCTGATCCAGCAGGCTGCTTGGTTTATCTATGGTCTCTTTTGGATCTTCTGGATAACGGTAGAGGTTCCATTGCAGCCGCTCAAAATGGGTCCATGCCTTGTCGCTACCGTCTAGCTGCTGGCTGCGCTGGCGCACGGCCTCGTCCCAGGCTTTGGCCGCAACGGCCGTTCCCAACGCTCGCGTGGGGGCAACCAGGTCAGCAATCACCAGCACGCCGCCGGGCAGCAGCATGTGAAACAAGTCTTGGAACAGCCGCAGCTTACCTGGTCCATCCAAATGATGAATGGTAAGTGAACTGACAACGGCGTGAAAGGTGGCTTCGGCTGCTCGCCACTCGGTTGCGGCCAGATCGAAGCGGCGCGGCACAAACCGACCGCCGAAGCGGGCGAGTCTTGCTTGCGCCCGCGCCAACATGCTCGGGGAGAGATCATAGCCGTGCAAGGTGACGTTTGGGAAGCGGCTAAGCAGCACCTCAGCCAATAAACCCTCGCCACAGCTCAGCTCTAAAATGTGGGCCGGGCCATTTGGCGATGGAACGAGATCGGCGATGGTTTGCAGCTGGTATTCGCGCTGAGGCACAAAGTAACGGCCGTAATCCATAAAATCTTGTGAATCAGATTCTCGCCAGGAAGCAGTTTGTGTCATGGTATCTCCAATAATTAGGCAGGAAATTGGGTAATTTAGTAATTGCGTAATTGGCCATTAACTTACCCCATTACTTCTTCGGCCTTACGTCATCACTCTCGCCACTTTAGCCTCCTGGTGTAGGCGCGCTTGCCAGATGAGCAAGGCAAAAACCACCACGGCCAGCAGCAGCGTACCCAAAATAATTACCATCGTGACAGCTGGACCGGTCTGCTCAAAAAATTGGCCGATGAGCCAGGGAATCGACATGGCGCCCAGCGCGGCTCCCACAAAGAAGTAACTGGTCATTTGCCCACTGAGCGAGAGGGTATGCTCGGCCAGGGCGATTGTTGTGGGAAAGATTACCGACATAGACAGGCCAAGGCCGATGGTGCCTGCCCACAGAGCTGGTGCGCTGTTCTGGCCAACCAGCAATATGACCATGCTGAACAGGCAACCGCCAAGCGCGCCGCCCAGAAGGGTTTTGGGATGCAGGTTTGTGGTGAGGGGGATTGAGAGCAGCCGCCCCACGGTGAGGGCTCCCCAGAAAAAGGACGTGAGGTAAGCGGCAGCGGTGGCGCTGCTTAGCCCCAGCGTGGTAGCATAGGTGTACACCCACCCGCCATAGGCCACTTCTGCGCCCACGTAAAGAAAAAGAAATGCCGCTACCAAAGTGACCAGGAACCAGTTTGCTTTGCCGCCGTGTACGGCCGTATCCCGGAAGCGAATAGGCAAGCTGGGGAAGCCAATAAAGGCGAAGGCAGCAGGCAAGACGGCAAGCGCCAGCACCCAATAGGCCAGCCGAATGCCGCCTCCGGTA
>JBHIWP010000288.1:0-7958 GCA_041987425.1 Promineifilaceae bacterium (SeqCode)
GCCATCATCTCTGCCATGCGCGGCACGCCATGCTCCGTAAACGCTCCAGAGACGACAGGCCGCAGGGAGTTGGTCAAGCAGAGGTAAAGCCGCCAGGCATCAGAGACATCGGCTTCGATATCGTCGTTGGTAGAAAAGGCCGTGGCCAGGTAGGCGATGTGCTCCAACCCATCCGCCAGGCGCACATATTCTGTGAAATCGGCCGTATTTGCCAGGCGCGTCTGGCCCGTGCGGTGATCCAGCACTTTGAGGCCGCTGGAACCGGGCACGAAATGCACGTTGTTGCCACCCAGCTCGGCGTGCGGCTCACCATTTCGATTGTACAAAGTAAACGAGGACGGCGCGGCTTGAATGGCCCACTCGACTACGTCTGCAGGAAACAAAACGCGCTCCCGGGCGGCGTCTAACTTCAGGCCATAATCCAGCAGCCGCTGGCGCAGCGCGGGACCACGCACCTCAACGCCAATTTCGCTCAAAATGCGTTTGGCTTCGTCCAATACTTGGGTGATTAGTTCAGGGGAAACAACATTCAGGCTGGGACGCATGGCTACCTCTTTTATCAATCAGTGGAGTTTGCATTCTCAGACAGTGACAGTCACTGAGGATGCGCTGCTCCTCACTTTGTAGTCAGGAAGAAGCTACGAAATTGTCCACCGCAATTTGAACATAGGCAAACTTTCTAACCTGTGCAGGAACGGCCGTTTCCGCTACCATTACCATCATGAACACACTCAGCACAAAGGCATACATTGAGGGGGTATTGTCCGGGGACAGGGTGATGCTAGCCCGCGCCATTACCCTGGTAGAAAGCAACGCGCCGCGCCACTTTGAACTTGCCCAGGAGGTAGTAGGACAGTTGTTGCCCCATACTGGCAACGCCATTCGCGTGGGCATCACAGGCGTGCCGGGCGCAGGTAAATCAACCCTCATCGAAGCGCTGGGGCTGAAGCTGGTGCAGGCAGGACATAAGGTGGCCGTTTTGGCTGTGGACCCCACCAGCTCCATTACCGGGGGCTCCATTTTGGGCGACAAGACGCGAATGGAGATGCTGACGCGAGAAGAAAATGCCTTTGTACGGCCGTCGCCCACCGGCGGCATGTTGGGCGGCGTGGCTCGCAAAACACGCGAATCGATTCTGGTGTGTGAAGCAGCTGGCTACGATGTGATCCTGGTAGAAACCGTGGGCACCGGCCAAAGCGAGATCGCCGTGCGCTCCATGGTTGACTTTTTTCTGCTGCTGCTGGTGCCCGGCGCAGGCGATGAGCTGCAAGGCATTAAGAAAGGGGTGGTGGAGATCGCTGACGCCATTTTGATCAACAAAGCCGATGGTGACAATAAGATTGGGGCAGAGAAAGCGCGCACGGAGTATAACCGCGCCCTGCACTATCTAACACCTCCCACAGAAGGCTGGCGGCCTCGCGCCTATACCGGCTCGGCTTTGGACGGCACGGGGATCGACAAGATTTGGTCAGTCATTAAGTCGTTTCGGGCGCAAATGAAGGATTCTGGCGCGTGGCAGGCTCGTCGTGAAGCGCAACGCCAGGCGTGGCTGCACGCCGTTATCGCCGACCAGCTCAAGCAAAGTTTTTATGAGCAGCCTGCCGTGCAAGATGCGCTGCCAGAGCTTGAAACGGCCGTAGGCCAGGGCACGCTTGCGCCTACCGCCGCCGCCCTAAAATTGCTGCAAATTTACCGCAAATCTTCTCCATCAACGTAACAGACTGATATCCAGCTACCGGATTAAAGTTTGATTGACGCACCTCTTTCTATGGCTCATAATGTACCACAGACATTCTGAATCAGTTCAGAATGCCTCCTAAAGGAAGAGAAACAGGGGCCGCAAAACTACAAAACAGGTAGAAATGGGAAGTTACCCAATGAGCCAAAGATCTCCAGACCAACCACAAGGCAGTTATTCGCATCAAGCGTCGGATGAGGTGTATCAGATCCTCTTCGAGGAGGCAACCGACGGGATATTTGTCGCCGATGGGGAGGGGCGCTATGTTGCCGTTAATCAGCGTGGCTGTGAAATGCTGGGCTACACGCGCGAGGAGCTCTTAAATCTTGCAATACAGGACCTGATTCCAGATGCGGAACTGGTCAGCAATCCTGTGCAGCTGGATAAATTGCAAGGTGGCAAATTTCTGCTTAGAGAGCGTTCCTTACGCTGCCGAGACGGCCGTTTGCTGCCGGTTGAAATTAATTCGCGTATGCTTTCAGACGGCCGTTTCCTGGGAATCGTTCGCGACATTAGCGAGCGTAAACGAACCCAAGAGCAGCTGATTAAGCAAGAACATGAGTTCCGCACGCTCATGGCAAACTCACCCGACTTTATCGGCCGCTATGACAGGGAGGCTCGACTTGTCTATGCCAATCCGGCGCTAGAAAAATTGCTTGGCATACCGCTGGAAGAAATTCGCGGCAAAACACCGCATGAAATTAAGCCAGCTATACAAATTGACAGCGTGCGGAAATTTGAAAACGCCATCAGGCAAGTATTGGAAACCGACTCAATCGTTGAAATTGAAATCACGATAGACCAGAAATCAGAACAGGATACCCTTTATCATCACCTCCGCTTTGTGCCTGAGCATGACCATAATGGACAAATTGAAAGCGTGCTCCTTATAGGCCAGGATGTTACTGAGATCAAAGAAACGGAGCGCCAGTATAAGACCCTGACCGAAAATTACCCTGATATTATTGCCCGGCTGGATCGGGAAGGCCATTATCTTTATGTTAACAATGCTCTGGAAAACATAGCGGGGATTCCAGCAGAGGAGTTTATTGGCACGAAGATCGGTGAGAGATACACAGTACACCTGGCACCAAAGAGCCCGCAAGAAATTTTTACGCTGCGAGAAGCCATCATGCAAGTCTTTGCTACTGGCCAGACTGTGGAAACCGAAGCCAGGTTAATGTTTTTTGACAATGAGCGAATATTCAATGTTCGGCTTATTCCAGAAACCAATGAGGCCGGGCAGATTGTCAGCGTGCTCCTGGTCTCCCGAGACATTACCGAGCGAAAGACAACCGCACTTGCCCTGCAAGAAAGCCAGGCACTGTTGTCCCAGGCGGAAAAGATCGCACAGTCTGGCACATTCGACTGGGATCTCGTAGAAAACATCGCAAAGTGGTCCCCCGGTATGCACCGGCTGTTTGAAATTCCTGCCGCCCAGTTTAATGGTGATCCGGCGACTGTTATGACCGTTGTCCACCCCGATGATGCTGACTATCTTGCCCGAGAAATAGAAAACGTCCTTATAGAAAGAAGGGTGGCGAGCCACGTGGAATACCGCATTCTGCCATCCAGCGGCGTTGTGCGCCATATTTGGGCGCAAGGGTTTTTGGTAATTGATGAGCACAGCAACGTAACGCGCATGATCGGCGTTTGCTATGATGTGACAGAGCGGAAACAGGCCGAGGAAGCGCTTCGCGCCAGCGAGGAACGATATCGGGCGCTATATCGCGATAATCCATCGATGTTTTTTACGCTGGACCGCAACGGAAACGTCAGTTCTGTAAACGCCTTTGGTGCCAGCCAGCTCGGTTACACCATTGAAGAGCTAGAAGGCCAGTCAGTGTTAAACGTGTTTCACGAAGAAGATAAGACGGCCGTCACAGCTCAGCTACAGAACTGCCTGCAAAACCCCGGGCAAATTAATCAATGGGTGCTGCGCAAGACGCGCAAAGATGGCAGCCTGCTGTGGGTAGAGGAGTTTGCCCGCTCTGTTACGTCCCCCAATGGGGAAAGTGAAGTTTTGATTGTTTGCCATGATATTACCAACCGCAAGCACGCAGAGCTTGAACAGGAACGACTGCTGGCTCAAATCCAAGAGCAGGCACAGCAAGTGCAAAATATTATCGATACGGTACCCGAGGGCGTTGTCTTGCTGCGCAAAGACCATGTGGTTACGTTGACCAATCCGGCCGCCAGGCAATACCTGGGTTTATTGGCGCCGGAGTTTAAACACTGCCGTTTGACCCACCTCGCTCAGCAGCCCTTGAACCAATTCCTCGCCCCGCCCCCCAAAGGCTTATGGCACGAATTAAAAATCAATGATCTCGTCTTTAAAGCCTTTACCCGTCCAGTTGAAAATAATCCTGCAGACAGTGGATGGGTATTGGTTTTGCGTGATGTTACCCAAGAGCGAAACGTTCAGCAGCGCGCCCAACGGCAGGAACGACTGGCCGCGGTGGGCCAACTGGCGGCTGGCATCGCCCACGACTTCAACAACATCCTGGCCGTCATCATTCTCTATGCTCAATTTGTTTCCCGCACGGTCACGCTTCCCGCACGTGCCCGGGAAAGATTGCACACTATCGAGCAGCAGGCAGAGCGAGCCACGGCCCTAATTCAACAAATCCTCGATTTTAGCCGACAATCTGTATTGGAACGCCAGCCGTTTGACCTTCTGCCGTTTACAGAAAACCTGGTCACGCTGCTGGAACGGACGCTGCCAGAAAATATCCAGATTGACCTGGAACATTCCGCGGAACCGCTTTTTATTCAAGGCGACCCCTCGCGAATTCAGCAGGCGATGATGAATCTGGCCGTCAATGCCCGCGACGCCATGCCAGAAGGAGGACGCTTGCGCATTGGTCTGGCTCTGGTGCAAACGCAAGAATTTCAACCGATGCCCGTTCAAGATCTGCCGCCCGGCAAGTGGGTACAGATCAAGGTAAGCGATACCGGCCTTGGCATACCAGCAGACGCGCTCAGCAAAATTTTTGAACCCTTCTTTACTACCAAACAAGAGGGGTATGGCACCGGTCTGGGGCTGGCCCAGGTGTATGGCATCGTCCAGCAGCACGGTGGCTACATTGATGTGGCCTCAATGGCAAAAGGGGAAACGACGTTCACGCTCTACTTTCCGGCCCTCGATACGGCCGAAGAGGTCGTGGATTTTACCAACAGTACGGCGCTTCTCCTGGGAGCAGGACAGAAAGTTTTGGTAGTAGAAGATAATTCGTCTGTGCGCACGGCGCTGGTGGACAGTCTAAGACTATTGAATTATGAGGTGATAGAAGCGAAAAACGGCCGTGTCGCTCTCGAAGTGTTGGCAAACCAGGCAGCTGAAATTGATCTGGTTTTAAGCGATGTGGTTATGCCAGAGATGGGTGGCATAGCCCTTTTCCACGCCTTGAAGCAACAAAACTTGCCGCTTCCCATTATTCTGCTTACTGGACACCCACAAAGTAAGGAGATGGAGAATTTACAAGCGTTGGGGCTGGCCGGCTGGCTGCCGAAACCGCCAGACCTGGCAAATCTGAGCCATTTGATAGCAAAAGCTCTACAGTAAACAACAGCTAAACCCTAATTTTCTCGGGGCTGCACAAAAGCTTTTTCTTATTGGCTGCCCGGCCGCACTTGGTACAGACGTGGGAGGGATTATTCACCAACAACATGTACTCTGTCAGGTCAATTCGCAGCGATTTTTTCAATTTACACAATGATTTTGCCATTACAATCTCTCTTTCCGATATCCGCTTCTATAACTTCTATAATAGGAAATCTGGCCGAGAAATCTACACAGCCTGTTAATCTAAAAATTGCCAGGCGTTCGAATAAAAGTGATCAGCACTTCAACTACAAATGAACCAACGATCATTCTAAATTGAACGGCCGTATAAACCACCTACCCCAAAAAAAAAGACCAGATTTTTTAATCTGGTCCTTTGTCTTACACTAAATTTAGCGGAGAGGGAATATTAGCCCCAGCCGCGGCCGCCACCGCCATAATCATCGCGACGGTTGCCACCGCTACCGCGATTGCCGCCAGCGCCACGGTTGCCACCGCCGCCGCGATTGCCGCCAGCACCACGGTTGCCACCGCCACCGCGATTGCCACCGCCGCGGAAGCCTCCACCGCCACCACGTTCTTCGCGGGGACGGGCTTCGTTGACACGCAGCGTACGGCCGTCTTTCTCAAAACCATCTAGCGCTTCGATGGCAGCCATCGCCTCTTTGTCTGGCATTTCCACAAAACAAAAGCCACGAAAGCGGCCGGTGTCTCGATCGTTGATCATTGCAATGGATTCCACCGTGCCGTGCGCCTCAAACATATCACGCACATCCTCTTCTGTCGCCTGAAACGACAAATTCCCTACATAAATTTTCTTGGACAAAGTTTTGTCTCCTGTAGAGCACCGATTCACTTTTATACGGTGTCTCGCGATTTTTTCCACTCTGTAACACAGGAACCTGGCACGCATGGAATTTGAAATAATAGATTGGAATTATCCTACATTTGCACCCTTTGTCCAACAGTTCACTTTTTTATTCCATTTAGATTAAAAATTCGCTCACAAATCCGTTTTCTGGTAAAAGTGGGGCATGAGCATCTCAAACCTGAGTCTTCAACTCTACCGCAAAACAATCAAACGATTCCGTTCTGCCCATGCTGCCACCCACTGGCTGATGACCCATGGCGCAATCCCTGTTTTAGAAAAAAGCCGCAGCTTCCGTACCATGCCAGACGATCCGTTTTGGTTTCGCCTGGAGCTGCTAACAAACCGGCACGAGCCTGAAACCATTGCCCAATTAGATCGGCTGGCGGCACCCGGCATGACGATGCTGGATATTGGTGCCCATGTCGGTTACTATTCTCGTCGCTACGCGAAGATTCTGGGAAATCACGGCCGTATTTTTGCCTTTGAACCACACCCGCGCACCTTTGCTACTCTGCAATACAATGTAAAACGACTGCCGCAGGTAACGGCCGTACAGCTGGCTCTAGCCGAGCAAGAAGGAACGGCCGAACTGCACGATTACCTCATGATGTCTGCTAGCGGCTCGCTACACTATGACGAATCAATGGTCGCCTTGCAAAAGTCGCAAACCCACGACACCGACATCGCCCCACGCATTGGCCAAACTTTTTCAGCCCAAACTTTCACCGTGCGCACCACGCCAGTGGATGATTTTTTGGAAGCCCAGGGGGTGGAGCAGATTGATTTAGTAAAGATGGATATTGAAGGCGCAGAAATTGGCGCTTTACGCGGCATGAAGCGCACCATTGCCAGCTCCCCCAACCTGGTGCTGATCATGGAGTACAATCCCCAGGCGCTCAAGGCGTTTGGGCATAATCCAGTGGCTGCCCTAAATGAAGTACAGTCGTTTGGCTTTAACCGGGTGGAAGCAATTGAGGCAGACGGCCGTCTAACGAACCTCACCCATCAACCTGAGCATCTACAAAATCTTACAGAGCAACTGATGCAAAATATGGGCGTTATCAACCTGCTCCTGCAAAAATGATTCACGATTCAAGCAAGCACATCCTCTAATTGAAACTGGGTGAAATCTGAAATCGCCTGGCTTACGCCAGGCTGGGCTGCCAGCTCTTCGGCGCTATGAGATGTGGCTATACCAACAACCGCCATCCCAGCGCGGCGGCCTGCCTCAATCCCCGTCATGGCGTCTTCAAACACCAAACAGTGCGCTGGCGGCACACCTAACCGCTCCGCTGCCAGCAAAAAGAGATCGGGATGCGGCTTGCCCCTGGAAACATCATCGGCTCCCACAATCACGTCAAAATGTTCCCACATTTGCAGGCCATTCATCACAAAGTCAATATTGCCCTGATTAGCTGCAGTGGCCACAGCCAGGCCCACGCCCGCCAGCCGTGCCTGCCGCAGCAGCGGCAGCAGTCCATGTAATGGCTCCATAACCGGTGCATACTGCTCACGGTATTGCGCTTCTTTGCGCCGGGCAATCTTGGTAACAACAGTGTCAGGCATCTCTGGATCTGCCAGCAGGCGCAGCAGTTCAGGGTTAGTCATGCCAGCAGAGGCAGCCTGAAATTCTAGTCTGGTCATGCTAATATTGAACTCTTCAGCGAGGATTTTTAGCCAAACGGCCGTATGCACCCCCATGTTGTCCACAATGGTGCCATCCATATCAAAAATAAGCGCTTTAATCATCAAGTCCCTTTTTCAGTAAATGCGTCTTTAAGTAG
>JBHIWP010000289.1:0-7918 GCA_041987425.1 Promineifilaceae bacterium (SeqCode)
ACTGCAGGAGCTCGAGGACGTCATGCGCGCCGATCGCCTCGACGAGAAGGCCTTCAACGACGCGCTCGCCAAGGCGGACAAGCTCGTCCACGACCACCTGGGGCGCTGGCGCAAGGCCGATTTTCATTACCGGCAGGCGCTGCGCATCTTTGAGCAAATTGGCGATATTTATAACCAGGCGGCGGCCTATAACAACCTGGGCGGCATTGCCAAAAATCGCGGCCAGCTAGAAGAGGCGCTGGATTATTACCGCAAAGGATTGCAGCTGGCCGAAAAAATCGGTGGGTCCGCCTGGATGGTGGGCGTATTTCATATGAATTTGGGAGCCACCTTTGTTTTGCAGAAGGTTACCGAACAGGCATATCATCATTTGCACCAGAGCCGCAGCTACTATGATCAGGTGCAGTCGAAGGACTTCCTGGCAGAAACGCTGCGTTATCTGGCAGAGGCGGCTCTGCTGGACGAGGATCTGGAACAGGCCACGGCCTGGGCTGAAGAAGGCATTCAATTGGCAGATGAGCTGGAGATGGCTGTGGATGCCGCCTGCTGCCGCTGCGTGTTGGGGCAAATTGCTCTGGCGCGCGACGATTTGGAGACGGCCGAATCTCAGCTGCGCCAATCGGTAGAGATGCTGGAGCCACTTTCTGACGAGTATCAGCTTGCCCGCAGCCGTTATTGGCTGGCCTTCTTGCTGCTGGGCCTGGGTGCAAAAGAAGAAGCGCGCACGCTTCTGGCCCAGGCGCAGGCTGCCTTTGCCCACCTGGATGCGGCGCTGGATCTAACGGCCGTGCAAACGCTGCAAAAGACCGTGAACGTGGCCTAGTACTGAAGCAAACTTCTTTAAATTTCTGCAAAAACTTGCCAACGACACATTGCCCATAGTGATAAGTAGAAAACAGAAATTGTGTAACCAATCGCAGTAAAAGGTGTGTGAAAAATGGCTGAAAGTTAGCGCATTTTCGTTTATGCTGCTTGGCGTAGTTGTGTGCTTAATGGAAACGTATTGCAAACCGTATCGTTATCACGTAAGGAAATAAATATGAGAAGTAGATATCTAGCAATTTTTAGCTCGATCTTTTTTACTGCAATTTTTATCGTAGCGCTGGCAATGAACGGCCGTGTTGCTGCCAAAACCGAGCTGGAAGTGGGGGGAGTGACCACACTGCCTACTACGTTCCGCGTTTCTGAAACCAGTTCAGGCGTAGAGGGTAATGATGACTCAACGGTTCCGGCGATTTCGGCTAACGGCCGTTTTGTTGCCTTTACCTCCAACGCAACGAATCTAGACCCGCTGTTTGATGACAACGACGCCCAAGATATTTTCTTAAAAGATTTAGAAACAAAGGTTATCACCCGCGTAATTGGCTTTGCCCAAACCGGCAGCCCCAACGGTGACTCCAGCAACCCGGACATTTCGGCAGACGGCCGTTTCGTGGTGTTCGAGTCGTTGGCCGATGATCTGACCAGCGGCGAGCCGAGTGACAACAACGGTGCGTCTGACGTTTTTATGTACGACAGAGATTTTCCGTCGGGGCAGCTCACGCTGATCTCCGCCAGTAATTTTCTATTTTCGATAGGCAATGGCGCTTCATACGCCCCCTCTATTTCGGCTGACGGCAATAAGGTTGCCTTTGTCTCCAATGCCTCGAACCTTACCCAGAACGATACGGACACAATTTCAGACATTTATTTGTACAAGCGTGATGTTGGCTTGTTCCTCGTGTCTATTTCCTCTACAGGAGCGAAGGGTAACGGCAACTCGACGAACCCGATGATTTCGGCTAACGGCCGTTACATCGCTTTTCAGTCCACCGCCACCAACCTGGTACCGAATGATACAAACGGCGTCTCCGACATATTTGTCCATGACTTAGAAACGGGCCAGACGGAGCGCGTCTCGGTGGATTCGTCTGGCAATCAGGGAAACCGGTCGTCGGCCCAGCCCTCTCTTTCATTCGATGGGCAAATTGTGACCTTTTCTAGCCAGGCCGACAATCTGGTAGCTGGCGATACCAACGGCGCTTCGGACATTTTTGTGCGCAATCAGTTTACCGGCAACGTCAAGCGGGTTTCTGTGGACAGCAACGGAAACCAGGGCGACAGTCGTTCAGACCTGCCCCGAGTTACCGATGGCGGCCTGGCTATAGTTTTCCGCTCGGCGGCGACCAACCTGGTGCCCGGTGATAGCAACGCTGTGGAAGATGTTTTTTGGCACAACCTTGCCAGCGGCCAGACGCTGCGCGTTTCGCTGGCCTATGATGGCGCGCAAAGCAATGGTGGTGTCGGCGCGCCGGATGCCTCGGCCGACGGCCGTTTGATCACATTTGATTCAGCGGCAGACAACCTGGCCCCTGACGACAGAAACGGCTTTCTGGACGTGTTTGTTCGGGCCGAAGACTTTCCCAGCCAATCCTTCCGCTATACGGCCGAAGAAGTGCCGGCCAATACCGTGCTAACCGACACCGTGGAGGCAGAAACGGCCGTGCAGTGGTACAAATTCGACGTCAATGAAGCTGGCTCCACCATTGACACAAAGCTGTCTGGCCTCACCGGCGACTACAACCTCTATCTGTTTGCCCCGGCCATCGACGAAGAAAGCGGCCAGATTCGGGATCTGGGCCAGATCAGCAACATTGGGCAGATTTCTAACATCGGCCAAATTAGCAATATCGGCCAGATTAGCAACATCGGCCAAATTTCCAACATTGGTGATTTAGTAGACCTCGGCCAGATCAGCAATATCGGCCAAATTAGCAACATTGGGCAAATTAGCAACATCGGCCAGATCAGCAATATTGGTCAGGTGGGTAATATTGGCACGCTGGTTGCGGTTTCCATTCAGCCAGGACTGGCTGATGAAGCAATTAGCTACAATGTTCAGGAGTTATGGGGGCCTTACTATCTGGCTGTGGTTCCCCAAAAGCCGGGCGTATTGGGCACTACGTATGAACTTAGCATTGCCGTTACGCCTCCCGAAGATCCGTATCCCACAGTCTCCTGCGAATACTTCGACGGCGTTACCATTCCGGCAGACGATCCATCGGTTCGTACCCTCATCCTGGCGAACTCCGCCGAAATGAACGACCTTTATCCCGGTGAAGCCGCCACCATTACCGACTTGTTCAATCAGCTTGACGTGCTGGCAGCGCATGAGGACGTAGATGGTGTGGTTGTTGACTTAGGGGATCCCAGTTTCACTGAGCTTGACTTTGCCTACGATAGCTGGGGCTTTCAACCGGGCAATCCCCTGGAAGCAAACTGTGTGGCTACGCATATCAAATCGATCATGTACATGCTGCTGTCTGCTTATCCAAACCTGGAATACATGGTTTTGGTTGGCGAGGATCGGGTCATTCCGCACCGCCGCGTTCGTGACGAAGCCCTGGTAGCCAATGAGCGGCACTACGCACCTATTGCCGAATCTACCGAGATTTCCGGCTCGCTGGAGCTGCGCTACTTCCTGACGGATGATTATTACGCCGCACCGGTTCCACTGCCCTTCAAGGATCGTGAATTCTATCTGCCGCAGTATGGAATCGGCCGTTTGGTTGAAACCCCTGCCGAAATTCTGGGTGTAGTCAACGCCTTCCTCAGCCAGCCCGTCCTAACGCCTGAAGATGCCCTTGTCACCGGCTACGATTTTCTTATTGATCAAGCTAACCTCATCACCGAAACATTGATGGCTCAAGGCGTTACCACACAAACGACCTTTATCAACAACACTTGGACGGGAACCGATTTCAGTAACGAGCTGTTTGGCAGCGCCGTTGCGCCAGACCTCATCTCGTTAAATTCACACTTTGAGCATTATCGTTTCTTCCCCAATACACCTGGCGATGATGTGTTTGCTACCCAAGTTGTGGCTGGTACGGACTACACAGGAACTGTTGTGTTTTCCGTAGGGTGTCACTCTGGTTTAAATATCCCGGATGTGGGCACGGCTCATGATCGTGATTGGCCCCAGGCGTTTGCCGCGCAGGAGGCCACCTTCCTGGGCAATACCGGCTACGGCTACGGCGACTCTGATCTGGTGGCTTACTCAGAAGCGCTAATGGTTAACTATGTGAGCGCCTTGGGTAACTGGAGCGAAGGACCACAGACGGTGGGGCAGGCGCTGCGTATGGCCAAGCAACAATATTTCAATGAGCTGGCGGGCGGCGCCTTTAGCAACTACGATGAAAAAGTGCTGGAGGAGATGACGCTCTATGGCCTGCCCATGCTCCGCATCAACATGCCTGTCACAACGACGGAATCGCTCTGGGGCAGAAGCGCGCTTGAGGGTGTGCCGGTCCAGCGCATAGAAGGCAGCACCGGCCTGACGGCCACGCCACTGAGCTTTGACTTTACTTTTGACCAGCATACGTTGTCTGGCCTGGGCAACTACTACACGCTCGCCAATGAGGACAACGTCTTTATAGCCGGTGGCAAGCCTATCCAGCCGCTGCACAGCGTAAGCGTTAGTGAATCAGGCAGCATGGCACACGGCGCGCTCATGACGGGCGGTTCCTTTACGGAAATCCCCAATTTTAACCCGGTTGTTTCGCAGCTCATCACGGAAGAAACGGGCATCTTGCAGGCAGAACCACTCTTCCCGCTCGAATACTGGTATCCCGTGGCGCTGGGCAGCATCAATCGCTATCTCTCGGTGGAAGATGGTTCAGTTGACCGCCTGGTGATGATTCCGGGCCAGTTTGCGGCAACCGGTGGGTCGATTGAAACGATAGGCACGCAGCGACTGTACGACAATTTGCAGTTTGAAGTGTATCACACACCGTTTGCCAACGATGACTTTGTGGCCCCAAGCATCTGGAATGTATGGTCGGATCGGATTGCCAGCCAGGTGACATTCCATGTGCAGGTAACGGATGACAGCACCGAGATTCATCGCGTCGTGATCTTATATCGCGAGCTGCCTGGCACTACCTGGAAACTGGCTGAGCTGGCGTATGACCCGGAAACGCTAGAAGCATCAGGAACCGTGTTTGTGCCTAAAGACACAGAAATCGAATATTTCGCGCAGGCCGTAGACGGCAGCGGAAATGTGGCAGTGGCCTTGTCTCATGGGCTGCCCTACTTTGCGGAGAAAGGGGAAAATGCGCTAATTTATCTGCCCTTTGTGAGGAAGCCGTAGCATGCAAACGAACTAACAACCGGTAGTCCTGAAACTATGTACAAAAAAACGGCCGCTTCCACCTGGAAACGGCCGTTTTTGTATCAATCAAACTGTCTTTGGCTAGTTGCTTAACGCTGTAAGCAAGCCAGTTGCCAGACCACGCACCTCGGCCGCATCTTCCGCCGACAGGTGGCCGGCATTTTCCATTGCGTTGGTCACGTTGATAATCTGAATCAGATTTTGCCTGGCCGGTCGGTAGACGCCAGCATTATAGTAGGCTCGTGCCTGCACCGCGCGATTCACCAGATTCTGCCCCACACGACCCGGGAACTCGCCCGCATCCGTCAGGGCCTGCAGCTTGGCAATCAGAGCGTCGAACTGATCGTTGATCGTAGGTGCATAGGTTGTGAAGCTAAACGACACCGGCACTTGCTGCACGTTGCCATTGCTCACTTGCCCATTAGCTGAGACGGTGTAGGTGGTACCCTGCGCCAGCGGCGCGTCAGGCGTAAAGACGACGGTATGGTTGGCGTCCGTTAGGGCAAACGTACCGGACACTGCGCCGGACGGACCGGAAACCTCGAAATTGGTTCCTGCATCCATGGGGAGGCTCCAGGTGAGGGAAACGGCCGTATCCACGGCCACATCCACAGCGCCATCCACCGGATTCGTTGTCGTCACGATGGGGTCGCGCCACAGCTGCACTGCTTTTGTATCATCCGGGCCGGTGCCCCAGTCGGTGGCCGTCAGGTCTACCAGTTGGGTGCCATTGCTGCCATAGCTCACCGTCATTTCGCGGTTCGTCAGCCCGGTGATCGAGCCCCAGGCTTCCACCGTTTCCCAGTTGCCCCGGGTGAACTTGTATTGAACGGCCGTGCCGTCCAAAATGTCCAGCGTGTAGCTCCAGGTCGTGGCATCTACCTGCGTCATGGGCACCAGGCCGGGATTCCAGGGGCCAAACTGCGGCAAATCGCCCACAATATAGACCGTACCTGGCGTGTACGCCGGCACGCCTACCAGGAAGGTGACGCTTACCATTCGCGCTTCGGCCGTGGCTTCCACCGTATTGGATGCCGCCGACCGGTTAAAGCTGTCATCGAAAGCGATCAGATAGTATTCGTAGGTTTGCCCGGTGGTGACGTTGGTGTCGGTGTAGGCAGTGGCTGCGGGATTGAAAATGGTGGCAATACGCGTTCCGTCCCGGTACAGCTCAAAGCCGTGCAGATCGCCGTCACCGTTGGGATGAGCATCCCAGGCCAGCGAAATGCTGCCGGTGGTGGTGCCAGCAATGGCCAGATTGGTCGGTGCGGCGGGTGCCGTTGTGTCAGCGCTGGCGGTCACCGTCAGCACGCCAAACGGACCCGGGCACGTGGCATTGCCTTCGTCCGGCCCGTTTACGGCGTAGAACCAGTTGGTGCCGCCGTCGCCGCTGTAGCGCGTGGTGTAGCAGAACGTGCCCAGCGCATCGGGCAGCATACTGCCTACATATTCGTCGTTGCTACCCACGTCCGTATTGAATGACATGGCCGACCACGTCCAGCTGTCGCTGGGCGTGGAGCCAACCGGACCAAAGCCAACCTGCGCCAGCAGGCCAGGGGTGGCCCCCGACTGACTGGTAACGCCATCAATCCAGATTTGGCCGTAGACGTTGTCGGTGCGGGTGATGGCGCTGATTGTGTGGTTGAGCGTTGGTGGCCACTGC
The DNA here is from genome assembly GCA_041987425.1 of Promineifilaceae bacterium (SeqCode). Classification (GTDB taxonomy): domain Bacteria; phylum Chloroflexota; class Anaerolineae; order Promineifilales; family Promineifilaceae; genus Leptofilum. The sequence continues at coordinate 6,816 of JBHIWP010000289.1, forward strand.
AGGTTGGCCCAGCCGATGTTGTAGGCGGGCGTAGCTGCCGCTTCGTTGGAATTGCCAGAAACAAGCCCAGTAGCGTCATCGCGGCTGACCACGACGTAGTAGTAGTTGGTGGCTACGGTGACGCTGGTGTCGCTGTAGCTTGTACCCATCACGTTAGCCACCAGGGTATAGCCGCCGCCCGTCACCAGGCTGCGATAGACGTCGTAGCTTGTGGCTCCGGCGGCCGTGCTCCAGCTTAACGAAACTTCACTGCTGGAAACGGCCGTCACGCCCAAGTCGCTCACCGCGGCCGGAGGTGCACTTAAAGCGCCGTCCAACACCAAGACGGCGCCGCTCATGGCGGGCACGCTGCTCAGCACGATGTTGCCCGAAGCATCAACACTGTAGCTGCCGCCGTTGAGCGCGTCGGTGAAGATTGCGCCAATGGGCAGATAACCGCTTACGTTCACCGTAACTGCCTGAGCAGAGGTGGCCCGGTTGACGATTACCACGGCCGCATCGGAGTAGTCTGATAGGAGACGGCCGTACGCATACACATTGGCGCCGTCATCCACCAATAGGGTGTCGAAACTGCCCACGCGCAGGGCAGGGGAGCCGTTGCGGGCGGCAGTCAGCGTCTGGTAATAGGTGAATAGCGTATCCTGGCTGCTCTGCGACTGCAGGTGAGTGTAGAATGGCGTGCCGCTTTCGTCCAGCCACGGATAAGGCAGCCGATTGTACGGGTCATCCTGCCACGTGGAGCCGTCCCAGGTGACCGGGCCAACCAGCCCAACCTCGTCACCGTAATAAATCGTGGGCGCGCCGGGCAGCGTCATTTGCAGCAGCACCACGCCGCGCAGGCGGCTCATGGCGTCGCTCCAGTCGTAGTTGGGATTGTCGTACAGCGTATCGTCCTGTAGGCCGGTGTTTTCATCCAGCATGAAGAGGGCACGATTGGTGTCGTGGCTGCCCAGCAGGTTCATCATCGCCTGGAATGCTTCCGGGGGATAGCGTTCTTCCAGGTTGTGCAGCCGCGCATCCAGCTCCGAAGGGGTCAGCGGTGTCAGCACACCGGCAGAACTGCCCGGGTTGTGGTCGTTGTCCACAAAGTCACTGTCGCGCCA
>JBHIWP010000290.1:0-7883 GCA_041987425.1 Promineifilaceae bacterium (SeqCode)
CCATTGGCAATCCTTATATTGGTGACCACGAACCTCACAACATGATCTCCAACATCGCCGCCAGCAACGCCAGTGACATTCTGGCCAACGGCTTGCAGATTCGGCTGGTGGACGGCGCCAGCGACGGAGCAGCGGGCCAGGGGGGCGGCAGCGATGACTTAAGTGAGGATCTTACCAATCTGGGCATTGGTCACGAGTTCGTGGCCAGTCAGAGCGGGGTGAACGGGCACAACTGGGCGCAGTATCACCTGGCGACGGGCGCTTACGGGCTGAATTTTCACTTTCAGTGCTTTAACGCTGCTAGAAGCAGCGATCCAGCCCCCATCATTTTAGGCAGCGCCGACATTTATAACTATTTACCGGTTGTGATCGGTTCTGGCACGCCTGTTGTTAGTCCCGGCTCTTGTGAGTAAGAGACTGTTGGTCAACATTACAAAATTGACCCATGTGAGGAGTAGCGACATGAATAAGCAACGTTGGGTTTTGTTAGCAGTGTTGTTTGTATTAATAACGGGTTGGTTAGGCGGGACGGCCGTTTCCGCCCGACAAGCGTACGAGCCAGCTGGCAGCATCGGCCTGAACGTCTCTGTAGTGGCAAGCGGCTTTACCCAACCCGTCGATATCGCCAATGCCGGGGATGATCGTCTCTTCATTGTAGAGCAGCCTGGCATTATTCGCATTATTGATGCCAGCGGCAACAAAGTGGACCAGCCGTTTTTAGACATTAACGGCATTGTAGACAGCGAAACGCATTCGGAGCGGGGTTTGCTTGGGCTGGCCTTTCATCCTGACTACCCCAACACGCCATATTTTTACGTGAACTATACGGCCGTGTCTGGCGATGGCGATACTATCATTGCCCGCTACACCGTCAGCAGCAACCCGAATGTGGCCGACCCCAACAGCGCCGTCGAAATTCTGCGCATCGACCAACCACAAGGCAACCATAACGCCGGGGACCTGAACTTTGGTCCGCAAGATAGCTACCTTTATATTGCCATGGGCGACGGCGGAGGGGGAGGCGATGACGATGATGACCACACACCCAGCATTGGTAACAGTCAGGACATGAGCCGACTGTTGGGCAAAGTATTGCGCATTAATGTTGATGGCGATGGCGGCCTGGCTGCTGACTGCGGCACCGTTAATGGCGGCACACCCCCTTACACCATCCCCAATGACAACCCCTTTACCGCCAGTGGCGACGATATTTGCAACGAAATTTGGGCCTCTGGCCTGCGCAACCCCTGGCGCGCCAGCTTCGACCGGGAGTCGTTCGATTACTATATTGCCGACGTGGGCCAGAACGCCTGGGAGGAGGTCAACTTTCAGCCCGCCAACAGCATGGGCGGCGAAAATTACGGCTGGCGCTGTTACGAAGGCAACGTTGCCTTCAACACCACCAATTGCAGCGATATATCAAGCTACCAATTTCCTTTTGATGTATACCAACACGGCGGCGGAACGGATGCAGGCAACTCGATCACCGGCGGCTATGTGTATCGCGGCAGCGATTACCCCTCGCTGGATGGCATCTATATTTATGCCGATTTTGTGAGCAGCAACTTTTGGCTGGCGCAAGACAGTGGCGGCTGGAGCATTGCACCACTGGGAAATATTGGCCTAAACAATCCCAGCACCTTTGGCGAAGGGTGCGATGGCGAGCTATACGTTGCCAGCCATGGCGGCACCATCTACCAGATTCAAGCAGACGGCAGCCCCAAACCAGCGGGGCCCGCACTGGATCAATTTGTCTACCTTCCCATTGTCGCTGGCGGGAGTGGCACAGGCCTTACTTGCTCTAACTAAATCTGCAGTTGTGGCCATTTTGCTTTCGTTAAGGATAATGGCCAGGCTGCATGAGTTTGGCACGAACACCTATGCGCCCTGGGCGATTTAGCTGCAACACTAGAACAGTAACCCTTCCAATTCTACTTTTGGGTACAATTGTGCCGTCATCAATTGAAAAATGCTCTTTCCATTCGTTCCGACGCGGGTTAAAGAGGGGAGTGAGTTCACCAGTCTCAGAGTCAAAAGCTGCCACTTCGCTGCCTTTAAAACGGTTACATTGAAAGCAAGACCAGGCTAAATTCTCAAGGGAATCTTCTCCACCATGCTTTTTAGGAATAATATGGTCTGGTTCATGTCGCTTGATGCTGTGCTCTTCATGCAGCAAACAATATTCACAACGCTGAGTAGCGCGCTCTGAAACTTGTTGTTTTAAGGCAGGGGAAAGTGTCACGAATTCTTAGATTGTTGGAGCTTGGCCAAAGCGGTTGCTTTTACTAACTGGAGTTGCTCTTCCAGCGTGCTTAAACGTTCTAGCTCAACTTCTTCTGCTATGCTCAGATTATCGTTACGATTCTTTTCCAATAGTTCGCTGATACGCTTTTCAACCTCGTCAGAAAATCGGAAAGTAGCTAGATCAGAAGGCTGAGGATCTTGCGTGAGAAATGTAATGGCTTCAACATATGCTTTTGTCGATAATGGCGCAAAGCGACTGATTCCCATTTCCAAAACAAGTGGAAGTTGAGCGCCTATTTCATTCAGGGTATGTACAAGATGGTCGGGGACTTCCAAAGTAATAGTCGTCATTGGCATTTCTCCATGCTTCAGGATAAGCAAATTATATCACAAGTAACAAGGATCTTCTGAAAGGTTTTACGGCCGTCCTACCACAGGCAAATACGTCTTTTCAGCCAGTTCAAACGGCGTGAACATTGGCCCGGCAAAGCAGGGATACGCTTCCGGGTCCGGTTCGCCGTTCACTGTCCAGCAGTAACGGCCGTCTCCATCCTCGACCGTTGCCAAACGATCCGTGGTGGACTGTGGCACATACCACAGCACCAAATTTGCCCCGCCAATCGGCTCGTCGTTGACAAAGATGTCCGGCCCCTGCAAATGATCGTCGTTGCAGCAGTAACTTGGCCCAGGCGGGCTAAAAATGGGCAGGTCCGTGTCACCTTCCTCTGGCTTATGGAGCGTTATGTAAACAAACGGCTCGTCATCCAGCCCCCCATCACCGTGCTGGCCGAGGCCCGGCTCAATGGTGAAACCTTCGCCGCTGCCGTCCACCACTAGCCAGCTTTGATTTTCACCGTTTAGCTGGTGTGGACCGAAGCCGACAGAAGCATATGGGGTGCGGTATGTTTCAGTAAGCTGAAAAGCCCACTGCTGGCCGTCCCAGTAGGCAAAGCTATCATGAGCATCGCCATTCACCGCAATGTCTATGCGCACTACAGGCCGGTAAACCGGCTGCTGCCACTGCACGTCGTCACCGCAGCCGCGCCCATAGGCGCCTACCACCACGCGAAAACGGCCGTCCGTATAAAATTGATAATGTTGTGCATACCGGTAGTTACAGGCCGCCCCCCACTGCGACATGCGAAAGTCCTGCACCACCTCAAACCCAACCACCGTGCTGCCGTCCAGCAGATCGCGGATCTCCGTTTCGCCAAACGGCGGAATGGGGAAGCCACCACCGCTGCCGCCACAGCCCGTCACGTCAAAAAAGCCAGGGAACTGGTACTCGCCATTGTAATCGACGTGCCATTCCGGCAAAGAGGCGCTGGTGAGCACGGTGCGTCCCTGGTATGTCACGTCGTAAACGCGCAGGCCGTCGGTGCCGCTGGTTTCGTAGCTCAAGCTCCAGCCATCGCGCCCCACGCTGCCCGGCGCCGGGCAAAAACCTTCCGGCTCGTAAGGCACAAAGCTGCCGTCATCGGAGACGGTGGTCCAGCGCAGGGCGGTCACGGTTTCTGTGGTGAGATCAACAATGGCCCACAAGATGCGGTTCCCCAGACGAAAGGTTGGCCCGGCACACAAATGCCCCTGGTCGCAGGCGGAGCCGCGCAGCCCGGCAGCCACGGGGGCCATGTCTGCTTGCTCCGGGCGGAAGCCAAGCGCGTGGCTGACATCAGGATGATTCAGGGCAAGCTGCAAGGCGCGGTTAGCCAGCCGCTGGTTGATGCCCGGCTGCATGTTGGGCTGATCTAGCACGTCGCGCACCACACCGGCATCCGTATCAACTACGGCCGTTACCGTCGCGTTCCTATCAAAGCTGTAAATTTCTACCTGGTAACAAACGGCCGTGGCGCAGGCGGCACTCACCTGAGTAAACTGCTGCCCCATGCGCCGTATGCCAAACACCTCGCTGCGCTGCCCGCTGGTAAGCTGCTGCACGCGGGCATCGGCCAGGGCCAGGGATTGGGCAGTTAGCTGCTCGTCAGTAGCAGCCGTTTCCAGCGGCAGGGGCGCACTTTTGCCCCGCACAGAAACGACCGTCTGGCCCAATTGCCAAATCAGCAGCAGCAACGTGACGCCAAAGATGAGCCACAGTGCGATCAGGCCCCTCTCTAATCTCCTTTTTCTCCTGGCTTTCTGTGGTTCACTCAAGCTTCACCTTCACAACACCAGCGTCTACTTTGACAGGATATCTTTTAAGGCGGTAATTTTCATCCTCGGGCCAAAGGATACGGCCGCTGCGAATGTCCCAGCAATATTCGTGGTCGGCACAGGTCACCTTGTAGCGACTAAGCCACCCTTTGGCAAAATCCGTGGAAGCGTGCGGACATTCAGCGGAAAAGGCGTATAGCTTGTCTTCCCAACTGGTTAGAATAATTTTCTGGCCGTTGATGGTAACGGCCGTCATCTGATCTGCCTGCACCGCATCGGCAGGCACGGTAGTGAAATAACCCTCAGCGTCTGGGGTGGCTTTGGAGCGAAATAAGTGCATGGGATTGTTATACAACAGGGAACGGTAATTGGGTAATCAGGTAATTGAGTAATTAAGAAATGAGCCACTAAAAATTACCCAATTACTCAGTTACTCAATTACTCAACAACCTCGGGATCGGGCTCCGCCATTAGCGTTTCTATAGCGGTTACAGCTTGTAGATCAGAGCCGCGTGTGAACTCACCGATGTGCTGGTAGCGGATACGGCCGTACTTGTCGATCAAATAAGTCGTAGGCCAAAAACGCTGATTATAGGCCCGCCACGTCTGGCGGTCATTGTCGATGGCCACCGAGTAGGTGATTTCAAGGCGCTCAATGGCCTCCTGCACATTGTCCACGTCACGCTCGTAAGCAAATTCTGGATAGTGAATACTGATGACGGTAAAGTCGTCACCTTCGTACTGAGATTGCCATTCCTTGACCCAAGGAATCGTCCGTTGACAGTTAATTCAGCCAAAGGTCCAAAACTCCAGCAGCACAACCTTGCCGCGCTGCGAGGCCAGCGTTACCGGGCCATCGCTGTTGAGCCAGACTTCATTCATAAATTCGGGCGCTTCGCCCATATCGGGTAAATCGACCACAATGTCACCTCGCGTGGGCGGCAGCAACGTGCCGCTGGCAATGACCTGCACGCCACCGCCACTGGCATCCTTGGCGGCAGGCGCCATACAGGCCGCTACCCAGAAAACGAGCAGCAAGAAAACGGCCGTTCCCCCCCATATCTGTTTTTGTCCCATCTGTCGTCACCTCCAACGTGTTTCTCTTAATCCGTGTCGTTGGTAATCCGTAATCGCTAAAGGGTAATCAGGTTGCGCTAACTGCTCACTGAATACTGCTCTACTGCTCGCTGAATACTGGCTTACTGTTCACCAATTACCGCTCACCCACCCAGTCTACCCTCGTTAGCTTAAAAGAGGCTTACAGAAAACTTACCAGATCGCCCTTCACCTATCGTTTATAATAAATTTGCGGACTCTCTACACAATAGGAGAACATAGTCAGCTAAATTGTAATAAAAGCTGCTATACTGTTAAATGTAAGCAGTAATTACCACTTGTCCTTGTGAAGGGGTTGCAGTTTGTCATAGCCTCTTGTTGCTTCGTAGTGAATAGGTGAAGATCAAAAAGCCCTTAATAAGGTGATTGCTCTTCTTATTGTAAATCGCGAATAGCCTTTGGATTTCTAAAATCTTTTTGCGGTTTACGCAACCAGCCAGAGGATGTAGCGTTGAACGACTTACCGTCAGTTACCCAAATACAAACCAATATCCGCCAGCTGCGCGACCTGATCGACAATCTTGGCAGTACTGTTAATCAACAGCACCAGACCCTTATTACCACCCGCGCCGAGATTGCGCAGAGGGCTGCTACTCAGTCCACCGATGAGCTAAGTCGCCTGCTGGTGCACGTACGGCGCAACCTGGAAGATTTGGAACGCCGCTTTAAGGACCAGCAAAAAGAGCAGGAACAGCTGCAAGCTCTGCAAGAAATCAGCCGCGTGATTAATTCATCACTAGACCTGAATGAAGTGTTGGGCTTTGTAATGGATTCCATTATCGACCTGACCAAGGCAGAGCGAGCCATCTTGCTGCTAAAAGATGAAGAGACGGGCGAGCAAGAGGTGAGCCTTTACCGCAATGTGGATCGGGAAACGATTGAGAAATCTTCCGCTTTCGAAATTAGCCGCAGTATTGTGCGTACCGTAGCTGAAACGGGCGAGCCCGTGGTGACGATGAACGCCCAATCAGACAGCCGCTTTGCCGCCCAGGAAAGCATTATTAGCTACAATCTGCGCTCTATCTTGTGCGTTCCCCTCAAAATCAAAGATGATATTACCGGCGTAATTTACGCCGACAACCGCATTGCGGCCGGTGTTTTTGGCAATACGGACCGCGATTTACTGGCTTCGTTTGCCAACCAGGCGGCCGTAGCCATCGACAATGCCCGCCTGTTCCGCCAAATTCAAGATAATCTGATCGAGATTACCGAAATGCGCGATTTGATGGACAACGTGTTTGCCTCCATTGCCAGTGGCGTCATCACCATTGATGAAGAAGAGCGCATCGCCCTCTACAACAGAGCAGCAGAACGAATTTTGGGCTTTCCAGATACGGCCGTTATGCACGAAACATACAAAACCGCCATGGAAACGCTCGGCCTGCCCGTCGAGCCGCTCATTCAAGATGTATGGACCAACGGCGGCGCGCACAATACCGAAGTCGATGTCATTATCAACAAGCGGCTCGGCATGACCTCGCTCAATCTCACCCTCACGCCCCTGCGCGACTACGACCAGGATATGCTGGGGGTCGCTATGGTGCTGGACGATGTTACAGAAAAGAAGCGCCTGGAAAGCGTGCGCCGCTACCTGCCGCCTGCCCTGGTAGACCAGATTCGAGACCTGGATGCTGCGCAACGGCCGCAGCGCAGCATCATGAGCGTGCTCTTTGCCGACGTGCGCGGCTACAGCACCTTCAGCGAGCATCTGGACCCGGAAAACCTCATTCAGATCATGAACGGCTACTTCACCGAGTTTGTCTACGCCATTAACGAATATCAAGGGCTAACCGACAAATTTATGGGGGATGCGGTGATGGCCCTGTACAACACGCCGTTGAATCCGCAAGAAAACCACGCCGAGCGGGCCATTCGCACCGCGCTGATGATCCGCAAAAACATGCAGCGCTACCTGGCTGAACTGCCAGAGGACCGTCGGCTGCATTTTGGCATTGGCATTCACACGGGCGAAGCGGTGGCGGGAAACGTAGGCAGCAGCCTGCGCAAGGATTACTCAGCCATTGGCGACGCGGTGAACCTGTCTAAGCGCATTCAGGAAAATGCCCAGGCCGACGAAATTCTCATCAGTCGCGCCACCTACGAGCAGGTAAAGCAGTGGGTAACGGCTGAACCGCTGGAGCCGATGAAGGTAAAAGGCCGCCAGACGCCAGAGCAAATTTATCGGCTGGTTGGGGCACTGGCTACGTAACGGCCGTTTGTTCAAGCCTGGGCTGCACCGAAGTTTTGACATAACGTAATTCATGCAGTTCCAGGCCATTGGGCCGACTCTCGACCTTGGTTTTGCCGTCTGGCCTAAAGCCAAACTGCTCATAAAACCGAACGGCTCGTTCGTTTCCCACCAGCACCCACAG
>JBHIWP010000291.1:0-7860 GCA_041987425.1 Promineifilaceae bacterium (SeqCode)
CGATAATGCGGGGCTGGCGCCAGGGTGGCAGGTCGCGGCGAATGCGGTGCGTGGCTTCGAGGCCATCCATTTCCGGCATTTGCACGTCCATTAACACCACGTCGTAATCCTGCCGATGCAGCGCCTCCAATGCTTCCTGGCCGTTGCTGGCTACGTCGGCCCGGTAGCCCAGTCGGCCCAGGATGTGCAGCGCCACTTTTTGGTTAATGAGGTTATCTTCCGCCAGCAAAATGCGCAGCGGAATTTCTTTGCCCAAGTTGGGATTGAATTCGTTGTCCCCGTACGGCCGTTCCTTCCCCGGCGTTGAACTGTTCTGCATGCTGTGCTGAATGGCCTGCTTTAGATCGGTGGGATTGATCGGTTTTTGCATCTGCCGCGCAAAAAGATCGGCTTCATCGGGCACCAGGCCCAGCGACGTGAGCAAAATTATGGGCAGGCCGCTCTGCTGCGGCAGCTGGCGAATCTTCTGGGCAACCGTACGGCCGTCCATTTCTGGCATCTGCATGTCTAGCAGCACCAAATCAAACGCCGCGCCTTGCTTGAGCAGCGCCAGCGCTTCTTGCCCAGACGAAACTGCACAGACGTCTGCCAGCCAGGTGGTTAAATAATGATGGAGCACAAAGCGGTTGGCGGTGTTATCGTCGATTACCAGCAGCCGCCGACCGCCAAAGTTTGCGGCCGGAGCGCCGTCCGTTTGCTCTTCCGCCAGCGCTTCACTTTGAATTGTAAAGGAAAAGGACGAGCCTGATCCCGGTTTACTTTCCACCCACATACGGCCGTTCATCGCTTCGGCCAATTTTTTGCTGATGGCCAGGCCCAGGCCAGAACCTCCATATTTGCGCGTGGTTGAAGAATCGACCTGGCTAAACATGTGGAAAAGGTACTCCGTGCGCTCCGCTGGAATGCCAATGCCGGTATCGTTCACCGTGAACTGAAGCTCGAAACGGCCGTCTGCCACCTTCTCAGCCATCACCAGGACGCTCACGCATCCTTCTTCCGTAAACTTGATGGCATTGCTAATCAGGTTTACCAATATTTGCCGCAGCCGGGTGACGTCGCTCACAATCAGTTTGGGCGAACTGGCATCGATCAGGTAAGTGAGCTCCACATGCTTCTGTGCCGCCTTCACGGCAAACAGCTCGACCGCCTCGCTCACGCACTCCCACAGGTTAAACGGATGGTGCTCAATCGTCAGCTTGCCCGCTTCAATTTTTGAGAAGTCCAGAATGTCGTTGATAAGCGTCAGCAAGCCGCTTCCGCTGGAGCGCATCATTTCCACGTAGTCGCGCTGCTCCTCGTCTAAAGAGGAGTCAAGCAGCAGGCTTGTCAGGCCCGTAATAGCGTTCATGGGGGTGCGAATCTCATGGCTCATGTTGGCCAGAAACTCGCTTTTTGCTGCATTGGCCGCCTCAGCCTCCGCCCGGGCTTGCTCCAGCGCCGCATTTTTTTGCTGAACCTCGGCCAGAGCGGCATTTAGCCGCTCGCTGCCAAAGCGAAAGTTTCCCAACGTTAGCGACAGGCCAAAGATCCAAAAAAGGGCATCGAACCAGGCCGGTCGCATTTCTTGCGGCTGCAACAGGCCGCTTTGCTCTAACACGATCAGGCCCACCAGAGAAGCAAAACATAGCAAAGTGACGTAAAACGCAGCCCGCCAGTTTATGAGATAACCGATTAGCAAAATGACGGGTAGATAAATGACCAGGGTTGGATCGTGAATGCCCTCGAAGAGCAGCGCCCCTCCCGTGCTAAAAGTCCAGCCAATTCCGGCAATGATAATGCCCACCGCGCGCAGCCTGCCCCAATGCAGCAGCCAGCGCACGCTGACAAGGGCCAAAAACGAAAGCACGCCCAGCCATTTACCAGCGCCTTCGCTACCCAGCATTAGTCCTACGCTGAGGCCAAAAGTAGCAATCACGCCGAACAGTGTGGACTTATGCAAAAAGTCCGACAGATATTGCCTGCCGATTTCGTCAAACTGAGGGGGGCGAAATAAGATATTCGATAAGTGCAAGAAGAACTTCATTACGTAAGGGCATCCACCTGGGAAGTAAATATATGTGCAACTATACCGGGTACAAGTCGCTGCCTCAATAGGATAGATGACATATAGCGTTAGCCATTGATTGCACGTCTCCTGGCGTGATTTTTCCCGACGGCCGAATTCGGGCATAATTGCCCAGGCAACAATCATCTTAAATTTTTTACCACTTTTCTGCGAGAGGCACATGAGTCAAATAATTAGCCACATTCACACGAACAGTTCTGAGTACAAAACCAATTTTGAGCATAACAAAAAGCTGGCAGACCAGCTACATGAACGACAGCAAACGGCGGCTGGGGAACGGCCGCAACGCACCATCGAGCGCCATCTTTCCCGGGGCAAGCTGCTCGTGCGTGACCGCATCGACGCCATTTTGGACGACGGCAGCCCTTTCTTGGAGCTGTCCCCCCTGGCCGCGTGGGAAATGTACGACGGCGAAGCCCCCAGCGCGGGCATCGTCACTGGCGTGGGGCGCGTGGCCGGGCTGGAGTGCATGATCATCGCCAACGACCCCACGGTGAAGGGCGGCACCTACTTCCCCGAGACGGTGAAAAAGCACCTGCGCGCCCAATACGTGGCCGAGCAAAACGAGCTGCCCACCATTTACCTGGTCGATTCCGGCGGCGCGTTTTTACACCTGCAGGCCGACGTCTTCCCCGACCGCGAGCACTTTGGCCGGATTTTTTACAACATTGCTCGCATGTCGGGCAAGGGAATTATTCAGATTGCGGCCGTTTTGGGATCGTGTACCGCCGGTGGGGCCTACATTCCGGCGATGTGCGACGAGACGATCATCGTGCGCGAGAACGGCACCATCTTTTTGGGCGGGCCGCCGCTGGTAAAGGCGGCTACGGGCGAAGAAGTGACGGCCGAGGAGCTGGGCGGGGCCGACGTGCACACTCGCCTCAGCGGCGTGGCCGACCACTTTGCCAACGACGAGCAGGAAGCGCTGGACAAGGTGCGCGAGATTGTGAGCCACCTAAACCGGCGCAAAAGCCCGCCCGTGGTGCTGCAAGCGCCGGAAGATCCGCTCTATGATCCGGAAGAACTTTACGGCGTGGTGCCTGCCGACAGCCGCCAGACCTACGATGTGCGCGAAATTATCGCCCGGCTGGTGGATGGCTCTCGCCTGAGCGAGTTCAAGGCGCGCTACGGAACAACGGTGGTGTGCGGCTTTGCCCACATTTTGGGCATCCCGGTGGGCATCGTGGCCAACAACGGTTTGCTCTTTAGCGAATCGGCGCTAAAGGCCACGCACTTCATCCAGCTGTGCGGCCAGCGGGGCACGCCGCTGCTCTTTTTGCAGAACATTGCGGGCTTCATGGTGGGCCGGCAGTATGAAAATGGCGGCATCGCCAAGGACGGGGCCAAGATGGTGATGGCCGTGAGCAACGTCAACGTGCCCTGCATTACGCTGTTCCACGGCGTCAGCCACGGCGCGGGCAACTACGGCATGATGGGCCGCGCCTACGACCCGCGCTTTTTGTTTAGCTGGCCCAACAGCCGCATCAGCGTGATGAGCGGCGAGGCGGCGGCGGGCGTGCTGTGGGACGTGGGCCAGGCGCGGGCGCTGCGCCAGTTTGAGAATCCTACGCCGCAGCAGATTGCGGAAACGGAAGCCAGCTTCAAGCAGCCCATTCTGGACCAGTACGCCCATGAGAGCGACCCTTATTTTGCTACCGCCCGCCTGTGGGACGACGGCATCCTCGACCCGGCCCAAACAAGAATGGCCTTGGGGTTGGCGTTCTCGACGACGTTGAATGCTGGGTTGGGAGACGGCCGTTTTGGTACTTTTAGAATGTAATTGTTTAGCATTTTAGGAACAGCAACTGTGCAAACTAATAAGATAGACCAAAGAAAGTTAAAAGATTTCATTTGTAAATATTTCGATCAAGATAGCTTAATAGAAGTTTGCTTCGAGTTGTATATACCTCTAAATATATTTCCTACTTTTGCTTTTCCTACATTTCCTATTAAGGTGATCATTCACTGTTCCCAACAAGAAATGCTGCATGAATTAGTTAATAAGTTGCAAGAAAAGAGGCCACGCTTTGATTTATTTAATTTATTGGTAGAAGTTGAGAACGAAAAAATAGATCAACAGGAGACATTCCTGAAAAAGCCTCCCGAAAATTTATCCATCATATCCGAGGTGGAATCGAATTCAATCAACGAAAATGAACAAGCTATTGTTTTAGAATCTCACATCACCGAGATGGATCCTCAAAAACCTAATAATGATGGCAAGCATCTGCAAACTGCGAAGGAATATGCTCAAATTGCCGCTGATTACAACCGTAATCAAAAACCAATTCAGTCACGTGACTACGCTAGAAAAGCAGCAGAACATTTTCTAATAGCAAACAATAAATTAGAAGCTGTCAAACAATATATTTTTGCGGCCGAAGTGTATTTACAAAAGACATCCTTCCATGCGGGAATGGTGAGTGGTGATTTGGACCAAGCTTTGAAGTTGCTTGAGAGAACAGAAAATCCCTATTTAATAGCTAAAATCCTCCTACTCAAGATACAGGTTTTTTTATTTACAGGGCGCGCAGGGGACGCCGAAAAGCTTTGGAACAAAATCGACACGCTGTTACCTGAGATTAAGAACGACTCGTACAAAATAGCTTGTGAAATGGCTGTACAAAGAGCATCTGTTGCTCGATTAGATGGAAATTTTCAAGAGGCGCTGACCATTTTGGAAACAGTAGACGAAAATCATGAATCAGGAAAAAGTAACACCGCACGTCTCGATTTACTTTGGAGCCTTCTGTTTCTTTATTCTGAACTGGGAAATTGGAATGAGGTAGAGCGTATTAATAAAACTGCATCAGAAATACTAAACTTTATTGAAGATCCGATTCTAAAGGGAAGGTGGCGTGCTCATTACGCTTCAAGCCTGGCACGAAGCGGTCAGTTAGAAAAAGCTCGTGAAATATATGATGAAGCATTGAATTTATTAGAAAATAGTAGCGCAACAGCTAAACAAAAATACCACTTCTATCAAAATATGGCGTTTGTGTTGAACCGATACGGTGGTGTAGAGCTATTTGGAGCCATCCTCAAATACGAATCACGTCGTCTAGATTTAATGCTCAAAGCGCGCAACGAAAATATTGGATTTGAATACCTGACAAAAGCGACAAATAGCCAATTTGATGAAAATAAGAGTCAGAAAGCTTTTTTGGAGGCCAGTCTGGCTTTTATGATCGCCTGGCAAGAAGGTGATTGGTTTTTATTCAATCTCGCTCATGACACATTTTCAAAACTCCACTTTCTAGCGGGAGAATATGTAGATGCTGTTATTGATGCAGTCTATACAGAACATGGAAAAGAGATTCCCAGATTAATCCAAAAAGTTCTGGACATTCAGAATACCCAAGAACTAAACCGATTATTTGATGAATTAATTAGAGAATGGCCGACATTGCCAGATCAAGCAAATGCTTTGATGGCACTTAGCAAATGTATAGACGTATTGCCTTCAGAGCGTGAAGATGAACTGTATACACATTTGATGCAGATTCTCACAAACTCGCATCAACGAGAACTAAAAAGCAAAGTATATCTTCATGGCGTTGCAACTCTCAATGAATTAGTCCCCCGATTAAGTGAAAAACAACTGGAAGAAATATTGAGGGTATGTTTAACCCTGCTTTCAAATGGCGATAGCTATAATCTGAGAAGAGAAATCTTAGGATTATTGGGAAGTATTTTATTCACAATAACACAAATTGAAGCAACGCTAGAACAAAGTATATTCGACACGTTGCAGTTGTTTTGTGAAACAGACACTTTCAAATCTGAGGCGGAAATAGCTCTTACAGGCTTAGCAAAAAATTCATCCGTCAGTATTCGAAATAAAATTGTGCGGTACTTTTCAAAGAAAAATGATACGCATTCTCTCGTTTTTTTGGGTGAAAAAGTACCTGAAGAAAACGTTCGTTTGCAATTAGAAAAGATTCTATTAGCAAATACGCCGCAGGAAGTTGGAAAAGGGGTCATAAGTTATAGTGGCTTAAATGTCAGAAGTATAAATAATTTTAACGATGTCCTTCCTGCTTCCCTTTATGACTTTACAATTGATGGCTTACTGAGCGTCATAACAAATCCTGATGGCTTCTTAAATCAGAAAGCCAATGCAATTATGACGCTCCGATGGCTTCCTGAACCGGCTCTAAGCGATCGTGCTGAAGAAATTAGCAAAACTCTATTGAGCATCTTTAAGGAAGATTTTGCTGCAAACTCTAGCGGCTCGTTCGTAAATTGGTTCGGAACCGCTGAAGAAATACGCCGAAATTGTTTATACACCTTGGGACATATTTACGTTTTTACACCGAAATCAGTGCAAAGAGATATTCGGGAAACTATTATTGCTGCGGCCAAAGATAAACTTACTCTAATTCGACTAGGGGCAGCAATGGCATTGAGATTAATTGAACATCCATCATCTTTTTCAGATGAGTTGATTTATACATTGATGGAACTGTTTCATGATGAAGATCCACAAGTTAGAGAGTGGGCTTATTCTGCAGCAGGGCATCGAATGGCCGATAACTCCATTACAAGCAGTGCATATGATTTCCTGGTAGAACGTTTGGTAAGGGAAGTAAAAGAAGATTCAGTAACTAATGCCAGGGCAGGAGCTGCATATGCTTTGAGAATTCTCAGTAAGAAAATTGATTTACCAGAAGCTATAAGAGAGAAAATTCAAGCTGCATTAGAAGAAGCAATGAACGATGTTAACTACCAAGTACGCAAGAAGGCCAATGATACACAGTGAAACCACCCCCTCCGTTATGGCTCGGTCTTCTTCTTGTACCGTGGCCAGCGTTCTCGCCGTATGGCTTTCCTGGCCATCTTAGATTTGGTGGTTGCGAACAGCATTCTCGACGCGATCAAAATGCGGATGGCGCTGGGGTTGGCGTTTTCGATGATGGTGAATGCTGGGTGGGGAAACAGGAGAGGGTGCGGTTGTGCCGTAAACCTCCGTGAGGTTAAAGAGGAGATTCCCTATGAGTGATTACGAGGCAATTCGTGAAGCTGTTTTTCACTACTGCGAAGGCTATCGCAACCAGGATCGTGAACGGTTGGAAACTGCCTTTGCACTGGATGTGGCAGTTATGACAGGCTACATCAAAAACAAAGAAGGGGAACTTGAACTCTTTTCCATGTCGATGAAAGATGCTATTGATTCCTGGGTAGCGCCGGGCTATACGCCCTTCGAATTTGGCGAGGGCAAGATGCTTGCCGTTGATATCTTTCATCCGCTTGGGGCAACCGTGCTTTTTGATTTTGGCGGCCGCTATTTGGAAAGTTACCAGTTGGCGAAAATTGATGGGACGTGGCGTATCGTCAGTAAGTTCATTGTTAATCCGTGAGTTGTGTAGGAACCCATGAAAGAGTCTTGGACCGGGTGAAATAATGATCAAACAAAGTCAATTGCTCACAAAAGTGTTGCTGTTGTCGGCAATTTTCCTGGTATTCGGTTTATCTAGTTGTGCCCAAACTAATGAGGAAAAATATTTGACTGGCGTATGGGATGTCTATTATTACGACTACGCCTCGGACTTGTCGAAAAATTTTGGCGGACAAGTATCATTGAAAGATGGGGAATATGAGTTCATCCCGGCTGAAAATATTTCTCGCTCTCGATTGGATGCTTTAGGTGACCACCTGCTTTTTATTCAAACCTTAATTGTGAGTTTTTATTGACAAAGAAGCCGATCAAGCGCACTCTTTTTTGACACCACATCAAAAAGGAGAATGGCATGACCGGCTTGACAGATTATATAACGGAAAAGAAGTGGGAAGAC
>JBHIWP010000292.1:0-7851 GCA_041987425.1 Promineifilaceae bacterium (SeqCode)
AGACCAGCGGTAAATCGGTTACGGTCTGGTACAGAGCCAGAGCTACCTTCTGCTGGGCTGGATCGGGTGTGAAGTAGCGGTTTGGCGGTAAGTTATTCATCCCTTGTCTCCAAAAAGTAGTAACTATGCAGATAATGTAAAGATTGGGCCAATTTTCTCTAGAAAGGCGCTTTTAGCACAAAAATTGGCCCAATCTTGAGCACGATTTGCCTTTACTTACGCATCATCTCGGCCAGGGGAAACAAGTCTTCAATGTGAACCATCTGGCCTGTATCCATCGCCTGGTTGGCGGCAATGCCCACCAGCACAGAAGCCGCACCGTCAATATGGGACGCGGCCCGGTGATAAGGATCTGGCGGCGGCTGCGGCGAAAAGATTTGCTCCAGCATTACGGGGTCTGCCCCACCATGCCCACCCGCGCCGATAGGCACATCCAGCTCGTAAGGCTCGCCAAACATAGGGAACACCCGCATTCGCGCCTGCTTGAAGGGACCTTTGCTGGCCGATGCCTGTCCGTCTCCCAACAGGTGCGATACCGTTTCTTCAATATCCATCTCGATGCGCCCCTTTGTGCCCGTAATGGCTACACGTAGTCCCTCCCAGGGCGCGTAGGCCACCAGGCTGTAGGAGAGAATGACGCCATTGTTGTAGCGGGCGGTGACGGCCATTGTATCTTCAATGGTAATTGGCTCGCCAAAGACATTGCGGTCACGAATGTACCCGGTTTCGGCTTCGGCATCCAGGTAAAGGGCCTTGAGGGCTGCTTTGGAGGTCAGGAACAGGGCAAAGGGATCGTTTTGCGCTTCGGGCACGCCGGAATAGCGACTGTAGCTGTACTGTTCGCCACGGCCGTTTGCATTTGCACGGCCGTAAAAGCTCAGGGCACCCATAGCAAATACCTGCGTCGGATAGGCATCCACCCACCAATTGACCAGATCAAAGTGATGGGTGGCTTTGTGCACCAGCAGCCCGCCGCTGTTTTGCTTTTCGCGGTGCCAGCGGCGAAAGTAGTCGGCCCCGTGGCTGGTGTCTAAAATCCAGGAAAAGTCTACGGTTAACGGCCGTCCCACCTTGCCCTCTAGCACCAGCTGGCGAAACTGAGTGTAGGCAGGCGCATAGCGGTAGTTGAAGGTAACGCGCAGCGACCTGCCCGTCTTGTGGATGGTGTCAAAAATGGCCTGCAGCCTGTGCAGATCGGTGGTCATCGGCTTTTCAGAGATGGCATCGCAGCCAAGCTCCATAGCGCGAATGATGTGCAGATGATGCGCCGCGTCGATTGTTGTGACGATGACGGTTTGGGGTTTCGTTTCAGCGATCATCTGGTCGAACTGATCCGCATGGTAGGTGGGCACTGGTTGCAAGTTGCGCTCGTTTTGCAAACGGCCGTTATACCAGTTCATGCGCGTCTGGCTAAAGTCACAAAAAGCCACCAGTTCGGCCACATCTTTATAGGTAGTGGTAATGGCATCGACGAACATTCCGGCACGGCTGCCGGTGCCCACCAGGGCGTAGCGTTTTCGTTGGGTCATGATCTTCTCCGCAGTTTTGAAGCGGTTAGGGTTCCCCTATGTATCGGTTGCTAAATATGCAATTGAGTATCTGGGTAATTGACTCCTTTAATTACCCAATGCCCAGTTAACAAGTCGCTAACTTGTGGAAGGCTCGCGGCTTACCGGCAGAGCCAGCCACCGTCCACGGGAATGATGGCCCCGTTGAGATAGTCTGATGCAGATGAGGCCAGGAAGACGGCCGTTCCCTGCAAATCGTTTGGCTCGCCCCAGCGCCCGGCGGGAATGCGATCCAGAATCGCCTGGTTGCGCACCGGATCGGCCCGTAACGGCGCAGTGTTATCCGTGGTCATATAGCCAGGAGCAATGGCGTTGACGTTGATGTTGTGCGCTGCCAATTCATTGGCCAGCGCCTTGGTGAGGCCTGCGACACCGCTTTTGGCCGCCGTATAGGCCGGAACCAAAATGCCACCCTGGAAGGAAAGCATGGAGGCGATGTTGATGATCTTGCCGCCTCCCTGCGCGGCCATGTGGCGCGCTGCCGCCTGAGACAGCAAAAAGACGGCCTTCAGATTGACTTGCAGCACATCGTCCCAATCTGCTTCGCTAAACTCAAAAATAGGTGCGCGGCGAATAATGCCTGCGTTGTTGAGCAGAATATGAAGGCCACCTGACTCAGCGACGACCTGCTCAACCACGCCGGTCACGCTGCTGGCGCTCGCCTGACCCAAATCAACGGGAAGATCAAAAAAGCGACAGCCTAGCGCCCGCACCTGCTCGTCGGTTTCGCCACACGAGTGCCGCGCTAACCCGACAATATCGGCACCGGCTGCGGCCAGCCCCACCGCCATTGCCTGGCCCAGGCCCCGGTTGGCGCCGGTTACCAGGGCGACTTTGCCCTTTAGTGAGAATAAGTTATTCATGGTTTGCCCAGTTTAAAAGTATTCAGTGGCCAGTATTCAGTGGGCAGTATTCGGTTTAGCGGCCGCTTACTGATTACTGCTTTACTGATTACTGCTTACTGCTTACCGCTCTACTGATTACAGATCACCGAACTCAGTGCCCCAAATCTCGCAGCATGGCAACTGTTTTGCTCACCCAGCCGACGTTGGCGTCTTCGGTGACCGCTTGCGTGCGGTGGTTGCCAGCCAGGAACCAGAGGTAGTAGGTGGTGTAACCCGGCGCGCTGACAACGGTGTGGTAGCCGTTGGGCATCATTAAGATGGTGTTGTCGCGCACGACGTGGCCGCTGTCTACTTCATCGTTGTAAAAGCGCGTCAGGCCAAAACCATCCCCGGGATTTACTTTGAAGAAGTACATTTCTTCGTGATAGGCTTCGCGGGGCAGGTCGTCTACTTCGTGCTTGTGCGGTGGGTAGGTGCTCCAGTTGCCAGAAGGTGTGTAGGTTTCGCCGACGATAAGGCGAGCCGCAGGCAAATCCGGCTGGCTGCTGCCGGTGAGAATCTGATGAAAGTTGCGGCTAAAGTTGGCCGCGCCCCACACGCCGTTGCTTACCTGGTCTGGGCCAATGACGTACGGTTCGGCTTCCAGGTCGCTGGGAGCGCTGCACAAGGCGACTTCTAAACGGCCGTTTGCCACAATTTCATAATCTGCACCACAGGGCACGTAAACAGAATGTGGCTTACCGGCAAAAACGTTAGGCCGCCCGCCGACCTGGGGGAAGGAACGGCCGTTTACTTCGAACGACCCCTTGCCGCCCAAAATGACGGCCAGCACTTCCCGCTCGCCGCTACTGTCCTGGTAGGATTCCCCCGCCGCCAGGTTGAGTAGTTGAAAGTCAAGCAGCTGGCAGGGGTTGTTTGGTAATGTATTCAACCCGCTTTGGGTTGGAACATGGGTAAAATAAGACATTTTAATCCTTTAATTTTCACCGCAGAGGGCGCGGAGAAACGTGTGTTTTTTGCCTCTTCTCAGCGATCTTCGCGTTTTCTGCGGTCCATTTTGCTTCTAAATCTGGCTGGCTACAGCCAGTTCCATTTCGACGGCAGCGTTTAGAAAAGCGCCAACGCCGTGTAGATCATTGGTGACGATGGGTTCATTGACATAATACTCAAACGAGCCATCCCGGTAAGGCACGCCACCCAGTCCGGCCGTGGAGCAGACACCGTGCAGATCCACCCGCCCTTCCTCATCGGTGGAGACGAGATTTTGCAGCAGGCCATGAAATGCCCGGTCGGCCGTCGCCAGCCATTCTGGCTTCAGATAGCCGTGGCGCACGCCTTTGGCCATGGCATAGACAAACATACAGGAACCGGAGGCTTCCAGATAGTTGCCGGGACGGTCGCTCTGATCCATTATCTGCCACCACAGTCCGGTGGCTTTGTCCTGATAGGGGGCAACGGCCGTTAGCGTTCGCGTCAACACCTCGATAAATTTCGGTCGGGCCAAATGGTTTGGCGGAAAAACGTCCAGCACATCCACCAGCGCCATCACGTACCAGCCAATCGCCCGGCTCCAAAAGTGGGACGAGCAGCCCGTTTCTGGATTGGCCCAGGGCATCTGGCGGCTTTCATCCCAGGCGTGATACAGCAGTCCTGTATGCGGATCGCGGGTGTGCTCTTCGATGGTCAGAAACTGAAAGGCAACGTCGTCGAACGCTTCTGGTTCATCAAATTCGGCCGCGTATTCCGCATAAAAGACCGAGCCCATGTAAATACCATCCAGCCACATCTGGTATGGGTAGATTTTCTTGTGCCAAAAGCCGCCTTCGTTGGTGCGCGGATGGTGCCGCAGCTGCTGGCGCAGCCGGTCTATGGCCTGCTGGTAGCGCCGCTCGCCCGTTTCTCGGTACAGAGGAAAGAGCAGCTTGCCGGGGTTAATCTGGTCGATATTGTATTCGTCCTGCTGATAGGTTCGGATTTCGCCATCGGCGGTCACAAACCGATCAACATACGCCTGAAGACTTTCCCAGTAACGGCCGTTTCCCGTCTTCTGCCACAGGTGATACACCCCCTTAAACAACAAGCCGTGCTTATAATGCCAGCGACTTTGCGCCATGTCGTACCGGGCCAAAGCCGAAGCGGCAATCCGCTGTGACCAGGATGGTTCGGTATGAGGCAGAGTAGAGCCTGCCAGGCGTTGTTCCATTTTGAAATCCTTTCGCAATTAACAAGAAGCTTGATACAGACAGGGTTGGAGAGTAGAGGGGAGCAATCAGCCCCTCTCTACTCTTCAACTTAGTTCATAGCTTAAACTTACTTATTCACTCAACAGCCGGGCATCGAGCAAAGCTGCCTTGGCCGAAGCAATGTAATCTTGGGCGCCCAGGCTATCCAGCCCAGCCAGATATTCGGCCCAGTTGGCCTCGTTCAGCTCTCTTTGGCCCAGCACAAACTGGATCAAACCCTCGCTGTAGAAGCGATCAAAGTCGGCGGCGTTATCGGGCGGCAGGATAACCTGAATGCCACGGCCGTCTACCCAAGGCTGCTCCTGATAAAAGTTGAGGAAATCCATGGGGAACATGGTACGGCCGTTAGCGGTCTCGTAGGTGGGGTAACGTGCCCGAATTTCCGCCGGGCTGTTGTAGAACACCAGCTGGTTACGCATCTGGGTAAAAGGCTGGCGTTCTGGCGCAGTGTAAGCCGCTGCCGGGTCAAGCCCTTCGATAGAAATGTCTCCGTTCTCGTCGATGACGTAGTTAACGCCTTCCTCGCCAAAGCCGAGCAGCCAGTAACCGTCGGTAGCGATCCACTCTAGCAGGCGAGCAATATCGTCCAGCTTGCCTTCATCTGCGGCCGTTTGCGATACGGCAAAGATTTGGCCCCGGCCAGTGTAAACGCCGTAAGCTGCATCCCCATTGGGGCCTGTTGGCGCTGGCAGCGGTATCCATTCCGCATCCGGGAAGTTCTCATCGAACGGAGCATAATTAGACTGATTTGTCAGGGCAGCAAAATCTTCCCACATGATGCCAAACTGCCCCTGCTTCCAGCGCGCGCGGAACTCGTCACGGCTCAGCGTGGGCCAGTCTGGGTCAATAACGCCTGCATCAACCAGGCTCTTCATGTAAGCCAGCGCCTCAGGATACTGCTCCTCATACACGTTCAGGCCAAAGCTTTCAGCATCGGAGAAGTTCCAAACTCCAGGCACGCCATAGCCGCCGAAAACCCAATCAAACCGGTTGCCAATGCCCTGACCATTGATGAAACCGCCTACGCCATACGTGTCATTCTGACCATTGCCGTCCGGATCTTGTTCGGTAAAGGCTACGGCCACTTCATATATTTCTTCCAGCGTGGTTGGCGCTTCCAAGCCCAGGTTGTCCAGCCAATCTTTGCGAATAACCAGGCCCTCACGCTTGGGGATGGCCGGTGGCTCTGGCAGGCCAAACTGCTGTCCTACAAAGGTGGTCAGGCTCAGGGCCAACGGATCGTTGTAATGGAGGCTGGTGCGCTCCGGCATCAAGGGCATCATCTCGTCAACCGGGGCCAGCAAGCCCAGGTTGGCATATCGGTAGAGCGCGCCGCGCGTATCACCTGTGGAGCTTACCATCTGGAAGATGTCGGGCAGCTCATTGGCGGCAGCGGCGGCGTTCAGCTTTGCTTCCCCGTCTTCACCGGGCGGCACAATTACATAGGTCAAGTTAATGCCTAGCTCGTCACGAATAATGTCGTAGGCAACCCAGTCATCGGGCGGTGGCCCTGATTCCGTAACGGTAGCCAGGGCCCACAGTTCAATATCAACTGGTTCGGTTACGGCCGCTTCTACTGCGGCCGCTGCCTCCGCCTCGGCTTCAGCCGCAGCTTCAGCTACGGCGCTCTCAGCAGCTTCTAGCGCCGCCTGCGCTTGCTCTAGCTGCGCTTCTAGCTCGGCCCTGGCCTCTTCATCACCGCTGGCGGCTGCTTCCAACGCCGCCAGAGCAGCTTCCGCCGTGGCCTGAGCGCTGGTGGCCGCTTCTTGTGCGGCATCTAGCTGGCTGGTGTCAATTTCCACGGCTTCTGGACTCGAGCAGGCTACAAGCGAGACAAGTAGTAGGAACAACAGAACCAAAACAAACTTGTTAGCAGGCTTCTTACCCTTCATCATTTGTTCTCCTTATGCTTAATTCACTTAACTTGTGTAAATAAAAATGCTTCATTCAGGCATGTGTAACAGCCAAAGCGTTTTCTGCATTCACACGAACGCAGGGCAGCTTTTACTTAGACAAATCGCAGCGTGACAGCATTTTGAGCTATACACTTTGTGATTTGCCAAACAGCACGGCGTTACTCTTTTACACCGCCGACCAATGTCCCCTTGGTGAAATAGCGCTGAATCCATGGATACACCAGGAGCATAGGCAGCATGGTGATAAGTACACCGGCCGCTTTTAACGACTCAATGGAGGTAGAACTGAAAGCGTTGTATTCCACATACTCGTTAAAGCTGGCAGAGATAAGAATGTTGCGCAGCAGCACCGGCAGTGGCATCAGATCATTATTGTTCAGGTATAAAATGGGCGTAAAAAATTCATTCCAAAAATGAACGGCATAGAATAGGCCAATAGTAAGCAGAATAGGTTTGGACAGAGGCAAAATAATTTTTATAAGGACTTGCAGTTCGTTCGCCCCATCTATGCGCGCTGCTTCTTTTAATTCATCGGGAAGGCTTTGGAAGAAGCTCATCATAATCAGGGTATTCCACACGCTCACGGCTGGCGGCAAAATGACGGACAGAAAATTGTTGGTCAGCCCCAGGCGTGTAACCAGCAAATAGGTAGGTACCAATCCTGGATTAAAGAGGAAAGTGAATAAAATGAAGAGCAAGATTAGCTTGCGCCCTGGCAGGCCAGTTACCGAGAGACCATAGGCCAGCGGCACGGTTAAAACGAGGCTAACGGCCGTACCGCCCAAAGTGATGATGGCGCTGTTTAACATGGCCCTGGGAAACAAAGGATGGGAAAGCAGCTGGCGAAACGCCTCTGTCGTCCAATCGGCCGGATTCAGGAAAAACGGCACGCCTCGCTGGGTATAAACGTCCAGCGGCGTAAAGGCCGTAACGATAACCTGCCAAAAAGGAATAAGAATAATGAATAGAACAGCGGTGAGCATAACCACGAGAAAAATTTGGTAGGTAACGACGTCTCGCGTTTTGTTGCGCAGTATCATGTGGAAGCTCCTTAAAACAGACTCTGCCCGGTAAGGCGCCTGGCCGCCTGATTGGCTACCAGAATTAACACAAGCCCAATAACGCCTTTGAACAGGCCAACGGCCGTTGCCAGACTAAACTGAAACTGCAAAATACCCTGTCGATAAACCCAGGTATCAATAATGTCGCCCACGCTGTAGACCGGCACCGAATACAGCACAAAAATCTGGTTAAAGCCCGCATCTAAAATGTGCCCCAG
>JBHIWP010000293.1:0-7829 GCA_041987425.1 Promineifilaceae bacterium (SeqCode)
TCACTATTCTCAAATCTCAATTCACAATTACCGATGCGGCTCGCGGGGGGAGCGGCCCGTTAGCCGGGTCATCATCTGGTAGCCCAGCCAGCGGAACGGTTCTAAAGGCACCGGCGAATAGTCGGCCCACATGAAGGGCAGGCCGCGCCATTGCTCATCGCTGCCGCTGTAGAGATCTGTGAGCACCTTACCTGCCATGTTGGCTGCGGTTACGCCGTGGCCGCTGTAGCCCAGCGCATAATAGACGTTGTTGTATTCGCCGCGCACCCCCATAAAGCAGTTGCGCCGCAGCGTAATCGCCAGCGTGCCCGTCCAGCAGTAGGTGCGGGGCAGGCCGCCGCTGCCCGTGAGATATTGTCCCATCGTCCGCTGCATGTCGGCAAAGGCAGCACGGGCGCTGTCTGGCGTGCCGGGGAAGGCGGTGCGGTTATTAAAAAGGTAGGCGTAGGAGATATTGCTGCCGCCGCCGAAAACGAGATGGCCCTCGCGGGTGCGCGTGGCGTAGGAGAGGCGGTTGAGGTCATCGGAGAAGCCCGCTGCGCCCTGCCAGCCAATCTGGCGGGCGGTTTCCTCGCTGAGCGGATCGGTGGCAAAGACGTGGGAATGAAGCGGGAAAAACGCCTTGCGGAAGTAGCCCAGCTTGCCGGTGTAGCCGTTGGTGGCCAGCACAATTGCTTTGGCTTTGACCGAGCCGTGGGTCGTGGTCACTTCGATCGTCGGGCCTTCGCTGATTTTGGTAACGGCCGTATTCTCGTAAATCTTCACCCCGCGCGCCTCTAAAACCGGACGCAGGCCGCGCACAAACTGCACGCCATTGAGCTGCCCCTCATTGGGGTCGAACAGGCCGCCGTAAATGCCGTTCAGATTAATTTTTTGCCGCACCTGGGCTGCGTCCCAAAACTGTATTGGCACGCCGATGCTGTTCAGGTGGGCCACCTCCGCCTGGGCATCGCTGGCTCGCTGCTCGTCGGTGAATACCTCAAAGCAGCCGTCGCGCCGGTAGCTCACGTCTAGACTATGTTCGTGAATGATCTGTTCAATGCTGTCGATAGTCTGGTTGGTGGCCTGGTAGACGCGGGCGGTTATCTCGT
Source organism: Promineifilaceae bacterium (SeqCode) (assembly GCA_041987425.1). GTDB lineage: Bacteria > Chloroflexota > Anaerolineae > Promineifilales > Promineifilaceae > Leptofilum. Next base: position 1,092 of record JBHIWP010000293.1, read on the forward strand.
CGCTCATCCAGCCCGCGCCGTAGACCCAGTTGAGCATCATGCCACCGTTGCGCCCGCTGGCGCCGTTGGCTAACGATTTGGCTTCCAGCAGCACCACGCGTTTTCCCGGGTAGCGCTGGCTAAAGTGGTAGGCGGTGGAGATGCCCGTGTACCCACCGCCGATGATGCAGAGATCGGCCGTTTCGGTACCCCTCAGCGCCGCATTTGGCCGGTAGTCTGGCATATAGGCAGCCCACAATGACCGGTTGTCATCAATCTCCAGCTTTTCCCAGCGCAGCGGATAGCTGATGCCTGCCGCGCCCCGTGCGGCATGGAACAAGCCTCTTTCGATTTTCTTGGTCACGGACGCTAAGCGGCTCATTTAGTATGCTCCTTCAATGTTTGGACTTTGCTCAATCTGTAGTGGCGACCAGTCGGTTGAATAACTGTGTGGCAGACGGCCGTTCAGCAGGCCACGCCAGGGAACGAAGAGCAGCCATGCCGCAAGCGAGGCCACCACGCTGCCCAGTTCACCAATGGGCAGCTGAATATACAGGAACATGATGAGAATGAACAAGCCCAGCTGCCAGCGGCGGTGCATAACCATCAGGCCCAACATGGGCAGCAGCAAAATAGCGTCGTAGGCGCGCGTATAGGGAGTGATGATGAGAACGGCCGTTAACCACGCCGCCCACCACGCTGGCGAAGTGCCCTTTTGCAGCCAGGCCCAGCGCACCATCACCAAAACGACCAAAACGCGCACCGGCTGGGCCAGCCAAAGCGGCCACCCCCACAGCGTTAGCTCTCGCTCCAGGGTTGATTTCCACAGCGGGGCGGTAATCTCCTGCACGGCCGCAGCCTTGCTAATGAGCCAGGGCGGGGTGATCAGCAGCGTTACCCCTAGCAGCAGCCCGCCGACGAGGCTCAGGCCAACCAGCCGCCGGTCGCGCCGCCAGGCCATTTCCAGCAGCAGCGGTGCAGCGATGAAGATGCCTAACTGCGGCTTGATGCCAATTAGTAAAAACGACAGCACCAGCTGGGCGGTTCGCAAACCGCCCGTACCCTTGATGGAAAAAATCAAAGATTTCGCAGATTTATCAGATTGGTCTTCTTCTCTCTGGGAAACTCCATGCTTCGCTTTTTCCCCATCTCCATAGACCAAATTTAATGCCCAAATGGTTCCCAACAGCACTAGCGGTGTCACCTGCCCGAACAGCAGGGTAATGAGCGCCCAAGGTAGTAGAAGCAGAAGCAACGGCCGTAATCCCCGAAAGCCCCACGCCTGCATTTGCAGTAATGCTGCCCCCGTTGCTCCTACCAAAAACAGCACCCAGACGGTGCGGGCAATTTCTTGCGGCAGCAGGCCAAATGGCAGCAAAATGGGCAGTAACCAGGCTGGGCTAAAGAAGTCGGGTGGGGCACCCTGATCGGTTTCGATGTATTCGGCCGTGTATGGATTTTCGCCCGCCAGCGTGTAGCGCGCCGCCGGGTAAAACGTCTGGTCAAAGTCGCGCAGCACGGGCATTTGCGGGGCGACAAGGACGACGGCGGCCCCCAGTACGATGAGGGCCAGGAGCAGGACAAAGATTTGGGTGAAACGGCCGTTTTTTACCTCAGAATTCACAATTCACCATTCACAATTTTCAATTTTTCTCCCCAAGCCATCCACACCAACCCTACCAGCAGGCCAACCGGCAAAGGCAAGTAAGTGACTGGATGCTCAAAATCCCCCTGGATGGTGCTGAGGAAAAGCGCCCAGGTGCCTACCAGCAGCGTCAGCAGCAGCCCGGCTACCCACACATTGCCGCCGCGCCAGCGCAGGCTGATGGTGTGCAGCAGCAAAAAGAGCGGAATATACATGATAACGTAATTGGTCGTAGCCGTACGGACAATGATGCTGTTCGTCACGATTAGTGTTAGACCGATAATAAGAAGGAACTTGCGCGTAACAGTTGCTTCATGGCGCAGCTGCCACCATTGCCAAAGCATCACAAGCAGCAGCAGACCAATCAGAACGTACTCGACTGGCTGGCCGAGTTGGGGAAAGAAAGTGCCGGTAATTACCCGCAGCGGGGAGGGCGTAACGGTATAGTCTGGGTAATAGCGTACCTGATCGATGAAGCTGATAAGCCAGCTAGGCAGCAATAAAAACGACAGTCCGGCGAGGAAGGCCATTGCTGCGGCAAAGCCAGCCACAAAGCGCCAGCGCTGGTGCCACACGACCCAAAGCAGCAGCGCCGGTATGATGAGGTAGCTCATTTGCGGCTTGATAGTGGTAAGCGAAAGCAGTATCCCGGCCAGCACATCCCGATCGTGCTTAAGCGCCAGCAGCGTGCCTGCCAGCCAGAGAAAAATCGGCCCGGCAAACTGGCCCAGGATGATGGTCCGGGTGCTGTTGTACATGATCACGGCCCACAGCAGCGTAACTGCCAGCAGCCAGGGAGGCTGCCGCCACTCCAGCAGCCGCAGCGTAAGGATCACGCCGCCAATGAGTGAAAATTGGACGATCACCAGCCAGATGGCCTGCACCCAGGCGTAATCTAACATGACCAGCGGCCAGAGCAGGAAAACGGTGTAAAACGGGTAAACAAAGAGCACCTGGTCCTGGTCGGGGCGGGCGAGTTGACCGCCGTACAGCACCCGTTGAATTGCTTCCGTAGCAGTTTGAGAGTACGGGTCGATGCCCTCCTGCCAGAATAGTTGGGTACACTTCCAGCGGGGGAAAAAGTCGTTGGCTCCGGGCACTTTGGAGGTGAAGAAGGTGTAGGTGCCCACCACACTGATGGTGAATAGCAGCAAAGCAAGAAGCAAAATAAGCAAATTTTTTCGGGTAAATGGATTCATGATTTTACATAAAACCTTCGCCTGCCATTCTGAGTGAAACGAAGAATCTCTCTAAACTGTGCCAAGTTGGAGCCGTGCTCGTTGGTCAGAAGTTTCACTATACAGTCGCCGCAGGGATGCTTCACTTTGTTCAGCATGACAGGGTGAGGTTGCTTGTTTGAGATCATGGATTTGCCTGCTGTAGCTTGTACAGTTGGTAATCACCCCAATCAGCGACGAGGTGCAAGTAGAGGTGGGTCTCAGACCCACCCCTACCGGTCAGGTCGTCCATCAGGTGGGGGTTTTGCGGTGAAATCCAGTCCATTTGCTGTTCGCGGATGAATTCGTAGCCGGTTTCAAACAGTAGCACATGGGTGATACCTTCGCTGCGCCACGCCTGGGCGATGCCGTTTGCGTCATTATGTAAATATTCTAGATGGGCGAAGGTGTCTAGAATCGAGTCTGGGCGGCAGTCGCGGTCGCAGTAGTAGCTGCGCGGCTCGTACAGGAAGACAATGGCCGCGTCGGGCGACGTTTGCGCGTTAATGCCCTGCATGGCGACGTAGTGGCTGCCCAGCCAGTGGGTGAGTATCTCGTCGCGGCTGGCGCTGCCCGCCACGTAGCTTAGCGGCACGCCGGGCAGCCAGTTAAGCAGCTGCCCCACCAGGTTAAAGGCCAACGCCAGGATGATGACTAAGCGCACAAAACGGCGCAGCGAGAATTGCGGATGATCCCAGCGGGCCAGATCGTCAAAAATCCAGGCGATGACCGGGCAGAGGGCAACAAAGGCGGGCAGCAGGAGGCGGCTTTGCCACAGCCCGGCAGAGAAGATGACGCCGAAGACCCAGAAGATGTATTGGGCCAGAGCAAAAATGAGCAGCAGGTTGAACGGCCGTTCCACCCCCGCCTCTTTTTTCCACCGTACAAACCCATACACGATCACAGCTGGCAAAAAGATGAGAAACAGCGGACCCGGCTGGCCGTCCTGGCTGGCGTCGTTCAATCCCAAAATCAGATCATGGGGCAGGCGCAGCAGGGCAACGGGGTCGAAGCCGAGGCCGGTACCTGTCCCCGCGTAGGCAGCAGCGCGGAAATCGTCCCAAAACGGGCCGCCAAAGACAAAGGGGTAGACAGGGTTGCCAGTAAAGAACCAGTTTTTAAGATACCAGGGCAGGGCAACAAGCGTTGTGGACAGTGTCAAGGTAAGCAAGGGTTTGACAGCTTTTTTTAACGCAGGAGTGCGAAGGTGCAGAGAAGAATTTTTGAATCTGCTTAAACTTTGATTTTCTTGCTGCCAAAAATGCCAGAGAACAAAGCCTGCCAGCACCAGCGGGGCAACAAAGCTGGTGTATTTGAGCCCCATTGCCAGCCCGCAGAGCAAGCCGCTGAGAACGAGCCAGCCGGATTGCTCTGCCTGTCGCCAGCGGAGCAGGGCCACCAGCGCGGCCACCTGGTAGAAGGCGAGGGGCAGGTCGTTGTAGGCCTGCGCCCCCAGGTTGAGCACCATCGGCATGGAGATGAGGATGAGTACGGCCGTCCAGCCACTCTTAGCGCCAAAGGAAGTCGAGGCATCTTCTTTGGCGGCAAACCAGTCACGCGAAATCAAATAGACAAGTGCAATGAGCCAGAAGATGAAGCTGAAATGAATCAGCTTGGCGGCAATGTCACCGCGCAGGCCCATGGCCAGAGTGAAGAGCATCTCAAACAGGGCGGGGAAGCTGAGGTGGGGAATGTCGATGCCACCGATGATGCGCCCAGCTTCGAGATAGAGTTTAGGGCCTTTGAGATGGTAGAACAAGGCATCCCAACTGGTGGGCGGAAGCAGGGCGATGATCAGCGCCAGGCTCAGCACGATGAGCAGGTAAATTGTGATGCCGCGTGAAGGGAGATTGAACCGCGGAGAGCGCGGAGAAAATGAGAATTCCGCGTCATCGGCGTTCATCCGCGTCCCATTCTTGTATACGTGCCAGATAGCGAGAGCAGTGGCGACAGCCATGGTGACCCAGAAGGCAATACTGTTTAGGGCACCCACCAACCCTAGTAAAAGCACCCACAGCCCTAGAACGCCAAAGCCGATGCCTGTGCCGAAGACGGCCGTTTCCAACCTGTTCATCTTCAGCGGCGAGTAACGCAATAGCTCACTACCGATCCCCCAGGCTCCGAGGTTGATCCAAACGGCCGTGCCCACATCCAGCAGCGACCGCCCCACGGAGGACCAGGCAAAATCCAGCGTTAGCCACGCCGCGGGATCGTCCAGCAGGGCGACCAACTGCGGCACGCTAAACGGCTTTTGCACCACGTTGTAGGCGCTGAGCCCGTAAAACAGCCATAAGACAAAGAGAAAAATGATGCCCCACTTGAGCCTGGAATCGCGCATGGGCTAATCATACGGATGTTGTCGGTTTGGCACAAGAGACGGTTATCCTATTTGTGATAAGGTGAGGAGATTACGAAGTGAAGGGGTGATGGGTTCGCATTCACTCCATCCTAATCTAAAATTCACCCTTTTTATACCGCGCTTTTATACGGCCGTTGCTAAGATGCTGCTGCCGGGGGGAAAGTTTTAGTAAATCCAACTCTTGCGGGAGCGAATGATGTATAAAGATCTGAAAATAATTTCATTGCTTGCTTTACTGCTGCTTTTTATAGCCGTTAGCTGGCCTCAGACAAAGCCCATGGCCGCGGCCCCCATAATGCAAAGCATCACCTGGCAGGGTGAAGATTTTGCGCAGGGCAGTGGAATGAATACGGCCGTTTCCCCTAGTGGCCTCACGCTAAACAGTACGGCGATGACGGCCGTTTACACCTCGAACCCCATTCAAGCCCCCACTAACTTCAATGCTCTGGTCACCAGTTGGGAAGCTGAGCTGCCCGCCGCTACCAGCCTGGAAATTCACCTGCGCACGCGCAAGGGTAGCGGTGGTTGGTCTGAATGGTTCCACCTGCACAGCCATTTGGATCTGGTGCAGGAAGAAGATCACGAAAATCTCAGCGACATGATCACCGTGCCGGAAGTGGATGAAACCCACGACTCGATTCAGTTTAGGGTGAGCTTTGGCCGGTTTGATACGGCCGTAGCGCCCGAGCTAAACAGCATCAGCTTTACCATTATCGACACCAGTGCCGGACCTACTACACAAGAGCTGCTGGCTCGCCAGCAGGAGCTGGACGCAGCCAATGGCGATAAGCCTGCTGGCAGCGGCTACCCGCGCCCCACCGTTATCACCCGGGAAGTGTGGTGCACCTCAGTCGATTGCGACTACACCGCCGGGCTGGCCTATGACGATGCCAGCCACATGGTTGTGCATCACACTGTTTCCAGCAACAGCAGCAGCAACTGGGCCGCCACCGTGCGGGCCATCTGGGCCTTCCACACCTATCCCGCTTCCGACAGCTGCACCAGCTGCCGGGGCTGGGGCGACATCGGCTACAACTACCTCATCGACCTGAACGGCACGATTTACGAAGGCCACATGAATGAAGATTACGAAAATCTGGACGTGGTGGGCACGCACGCATCCGGGGCCAATACCGGCAGCATGGGCGTGTCACTTATTGGCACCTTTACCTCGGCCAGTTACCCTGGCCTGCCCGGCATCGCCCCGTCTGAGCCGATGAAGGCATCGCTGGTGCAGCTTCTCTCCTGGAAGGCCGATCAGCGGGACATTAACGTCTTTGATGCCAGCGCCACGCTGCCCCTTGTCTCTGGGGGACGGCCGCATTTGATGGGCCACCGTGACGTGTACGGCACGACGGAGTGCCCTGGCGATCAGGCCCACGTGCTGATTCCCTGGCTGCGCGACCAGGTGGCGGACAACATTGGCCTGGAAGATCCCTATCTTTACGTGAATGAAAACAGCGCCGCCTTTACTAAAAGCGCGGCCACCTGGTACGAAGGCGGCAATGAATGCGGGCACAATGGCCACTCTTACTACA
>JBHIWP010000294.1:0-7801 GCA_041987425.1 Promineifilaceae bacterium (SeqCode)
CTGCTGGGCAATTTGGATGGCGGCAGCTTTGCCAATGCCAGAATTGCCGCCGGTGATGATGCATACTTTTTGTGTCATAATTAATCCCTGGCTCCCAAACCAAATTCCAGAATGTGCAGAACTTGCTCAAATAGTCGTTTTGCTTCTGGCGTTTCAAATAGAGAACGGCCGTCTCCCGCTGTCTCATCATCCTGTAAACGGTTAAGCAGGTACGCACCTAGCTCAGAAAAAACCACGTTGAAAACAAATGCCGCCAGATCCGAATCAATCACCGGATTAATGTCACCCCTGGCTTGCCCCTGCTCCACCAGCTGCCCAAAGAATGCCGCCGCGCCAGCCATCGCCTGCAAATCTGCAGGCAACGCGCCACTGCGCGCGGCGCGATAGCCAACCTGGCTCAGCTGCGGCCAGGCCAACTCAAACTTGATGCCCGCCTCACTGAGCCAGCGAATGTAGGCAAAGGTGCCCATTTGGGGATCGGGCGGATGGCTGTTTAGAAAGTGCGCTTTGGCCTCTGCAGCCAGCGTCAGCAGGTAAGCATGCAAGTCTTCTTTGTTCTCGAAATATTGATAAAAGCTGCCTTTAGCAATACCCGCCCTGGCTACAATGCGAGAAATGGAAGCGGCATCATAATCATTTTCCGCAAATTCTGCTACGGCCAGCTCAATAATGCGCTGCCGTTTTTCGTCGGGCAGGTTAAAAAAGGTTTCGCGTGGCATCTGTAATCTTTCCTCGAATTTATATGTGACCGCCCGGTCATGTGACTGATCGGTCACATTATACAAACCACTAGCTATTCTGTCAATCAAAAGCCCGCAGCCTTTTCTTAACGTTGTGATTGACGCCCTCCAGTGCCCTCTGTATAATCCCCAGCTGCATAGATTTGCATAGATTTTCTGTACAGGCAGGCTTTATGAATAACTTCCTTCCCGAAACTGAACAGTGGCTCTCGCTTTCCGACGCGGCAGCGTTGCTGGGCATTCACAGCACGACGCTGCGGCGCTGGGCCGATAACGGACAAATACCTTTTATGCTTACCCCTGGTGGACATCGTCGCTTTGCCATGTCTGATCTCAACCGCTTCGCTGCCAGCAGGCGGCAGGCGCAATCGCTCAGCAGCATCGAGCAGATGTGGGCCGAAAAGGCGCTCACGCAAACGCGCCAGGAAATCTCCAGGCACAAAGAAAACGATGCCTGGCTGGCGCAATATGATGACCAAATTCGGGAAGAGCACCGCCTGCTGGGGCGACGGCTGATGGGCCTGACGCTGCAATATATTTCTGATCCGGAAGCAAATGGCACGCTGTTGCAGGAAGCTAGCGAGATAGGCAAGCAGTACGGCCGTCTCTGCCTGCAAACCCATCTGCCCCTAACCGAAGCCCTGCAAACCACCCTGCGCTTCCGGGATATGCTGGTGGACACTGCCTTTCAACTCCCCAGCACCGCCGCCATTAAGCCAGAGGCCAACCTGCGGCTGATGCGGCGCATCAACGAACTGCTCAACGTAGTGCACCTGGCCATTGCCCGGAGCTACGAACAACAAGCGTAAGAATGAACAGACGGGGGCTTGAGGTTGTTATTATTGGCGGGGGCATCTCTGGCCTGAGCGCAGCCTATTATCTAGAAAAAGAAACCCGCCAGCGTCAGCGGCCTATCCACACCACTATCATTGAAAAAGAAGCACAGCCAGGGGGCAAGATCGCCACCCGGCGGGAGGACGGCTTCATCTTTGAAGGCGGCCCAGACTCGTTCGTAACGCGCAAGCCAGAGGCGTGGGAACTGTGCCATGAGCTTGGGCTGCAAGATCGGCTGGTGGGAACGACAAGTTCCGGTAAAAATTACGTGCTGCACAACGGCCGTCCAGCCCTCGTCCCCGACGGCCCCGCTACCTTTCTATCTACACCACTACTCTCCCTCAGGGGCAAGCTGCGTCTGCTCAAGGAGCCATTTGTTCCTCCGCGCACTCATTCGGCTGATGAATCGCTGGGCAGCTTCTTGCGCCGTCGCCTGGGCGATGAATTGGTGGAAAGCATTGTCAAACCCGCCGTTGGCAGTATCTATTTGGGGGATGTCGATGCCATGAGCGTGCAGGTGTCGTTCGGCCGTTTTGCGGAGATGGAGCAGCAGCACGGCAGCCTGGTGAAGGGGATGTTCGCCCTGATGAAGCAAAAGCGTGCCGAGCGCCAGGCAACAAATGCAAAGGTGCGCTCGCCCAAAAAGCCAGCCTTTGCCACCCTGCAAGGGGGTCTAATGGAGCTGGTGGAAACGCTGGCAGCTCAGGTCGAAGGAGAAGTTTTGCTAAACACGGCCGCTGTCTCCCTACGATACAATCCGGCCAGCACCCTGCCTTATAGTCTGGAGTTGAGCGACGGCCGTATACTTGAAGCAAACGCCGTGATTCTCGCCACCCCAACCTTTGTAATGGCAGATTTGTTGAAAGGGATGGTAGAAACGGCCGTTGCCGACCAGCTTCACGATATCCCCTATCACCCCGTTACCACTGTCACCGTGTCCTTCAATCGCAGTGAAATTGACAATCCCTTTGATGGCTTCGGCCTTGTAATCCCCGAAAGCGAAACGTCCCAACTTTTGGCCGTTGAAGGTGTATCAGCCAAGTTCCCCCACCGCGCTCCAGGCAATCAGCACGTGCTGCGTGCCTTTATTGGCGGGCAAAAATGGCCCGCGCTGGCTGCCCTTCCCGAGCCCGAACTGATCCAGCTGGTGCAGCAAGAGCTGGGCGCTATCTTTGCCATTACGGCCAGGCCGACGCAGATACATGTTCAGCGCTGGCTACCGGCCAACCCTCAGCCGCCTGTCGGCCATCTGGCAATGATTGCTGGAATTGAACAACAGCTAGCCAATGAGCTGCCAGGAATATATCTGACCGGCGCTGGCCTGCGCGGTCAGGGCATCCCGGACTGTATCCGTCAATCCCGCATACTGGCGCAGCAAATCGTTATTAGCCTCCCACTCGAAAAATAAACTCTTAAAACCTGGCCAAACCCACACATCCCTGGGAGCATAAGAAGCTGCTGAAATGAGGGTAGAAACATCTCACATTTGTACCTATTTTGTATCTCTTTATATATCCCATTGATACCTTTCCCCATAAAACCTATGCTATAAATTCTCGGACATGGTTGCTCAACTGATGAGAGCGCACGCTTACTCTACGCTGAATCCACACGCTCAAATAAATTCACTGAACGAATCTAACTTATCGCCCAACTGAGCTTGGACATTACGGCCTGCAACAGGCTTTTTTGTTTTGTCTGTGAATCAAGGGCTCAAAGAAGGAGGTGTCTATGGGGATTTAAATTAGCGGCGCAGCCGAAGTAAGGTTTGATGAAAAATCGTACTGTATTTGGAGGAAAATGTGACAAATCTTAACAAATCCGACAAGAAGTTTTTTAAGCTACTGCTACTCTTTGTATTGGCCCTGGTCATTAGTTCTGTGGCCCTGGCTCAAGATGACCCCACTGTTACCCGCCCGACTCCGGAAGCATTGGCGCATACAAGCGTTGATCTGGCCAACGTAGCGGCAAGCAACCCAGACGAACTTGTGGAAGTCTTTGTCTACTTAGAGACGCCATCAGTCGCTGAGTTCGTCAGCCAGGCGCTGGCTGAAGGCCAGGCGCGGCCTGCCCCCGCAGAGCAGCAGGCCAGGGCACGGCAGATTGAAAGCGAACAGACGGCATTACGCGGCGAGTTGAGCCGCGTGGGCGCTAGAGAGCTTTCGGCCCTGCAGGTAGGGGCTAATGGTTTTCGACTTGTGATACGAGCTGGCGATATTCCCCAGCTAGAAGCGCTGCCCGGAGTCGTCAAGGTTGCTCCAGTAACCTATCACTACCCCGTTAACGAATCAAGCGTACCCTGGATCGGTGCCCCGGAGGTGTGGAACACATACGGCGCGACGGGTGAGGGTATTTCCATTGCTATCATCGACACCGGCATCGACTATACGCACGCTAATTTCAACGGCCCGGGAACGGTGGAAGCCTACGATACAAATGATCCAGAGGTCGTAGAACCGGGCACCTTCCCCACCGAGAAAGTGATCGGCGGCTATGACTTTGCCGGTACCAACTACGATCCGTGTGCCGATCCGCCGATTGAGCCTGCTGTTGCTGACCCAGATCCGCTGGACGGGCATGGACACGGCAGCCATGTTGCCGGTTCAGCCGCTGGCGTTGGCGTGACGGTAAATGGTGAAGAAGAGATTGGCCCGGGCGTGGCGCCCGATGCTTCGCTTTACGCGCTCAAAGTATTTGGCGATCTTGATGGCTGTACAAATCTCACCTCAGACGCAATCGAGTGGGCACTTGACCCCAATGGCGATGGTTCCACCGATGATCACGTGGACGTAATTAACATGAGCCTCGGTTCCGATTTTGGCAGCCCGGACGATCCTTCGGCCGTTTCTTCGCAGCATGCGGTAGAAATTGGCGTTGTTGTGGTTGCTGCCGCCGGTAATGCTGGCCCAGCCCCCTATGTGGTAGGTTCGCCTTCCGTCGCCCCCGACGCTATTTCCGTAGCGGCTTCGTTCGACGGTGGTTTCACAGTGTTGGGTATTGAAGTTATCTCGCCAGATAGCATCGCTGGCGTGTATGAAGCGGCCGAATCGGCGGTTGGCGTGTCGCTGGACGATATCGAGCCAGTTACCGGAGAACTGGTCATTGCTGAGCCATTGGATGCCTGTGCACCGCTGACGAATGCCGACGAGATTGCCGGTAATATTGCTCTGGTGCAGCGCGGCGGCTGTTTGTTCTCTGACAAGCACCTGAACGTGCAGAACGCGGGCGGCCTGGCCATTGTTGTGTTCAACAACGTAGATGGCCCGCCCATCAACATGGGTGGCGATCCGACCGGTATTGAAATTCCCGGCGTCATGGTTAGCCTGGAAGATGGCGAACTGTTTAAAGACACAATCAACAGCGGCGAGGAAGTGGTGGTAACCATTTCTGCCGACATCGTTATTGATAAACCAGAAGTGGCCGACACCCTGGCCAGCTTCTCTTCTCGCGGTCCGGCGCGCGGCGGCTCTGGCTTTAAGCCCGACCTCACGGCGCCCGGCGTTGGCATTCAGTCCACGCTGGTCGGCACGGGCTATGAAGGTGGCCTGTCTAGCGGTACCTCAATGGCCACGCCTCATGTCGCTGGCGCGGCTGCCTTGCTGGTGCAGCTGCACCCCGACCTTTCACCGCTGCAGATAAAAGCACTGCTGCAAAACTCGACCGTAGACGCCAACGAAGGCGGACCGGGCACCGACACGCCCTACCCGCTGGCCTTCCAGGGAACGGGCGTGGTGCGCCTGAACCAGGCGGCCGCGCTGGAGAGCCTGGCAATGCCCGGCGGTGTCTCTTTTGGACGCCTGAATCCGATGCAGCCAGTAAGTGTGGAAACGCGCGTGGCCATTGAAAACCTGAGCGATCAGGCGCGTACTTACGCAGTGAGCCATGTGCCTAATCAGACCTTCCCCGGCGTGACGGTCACGCAGGTAGGCGGTGGGTCGGTGCAGGTTCCGGCACACGGCCGTACGGTTGTTCATTTACAGCTCACCATGGATCCATCCGTTGGGCCGTTTGACGATGCGTTCTTCAGCCAGACTGAAGTTGACGGCTGGTTTATCTTCGACGATGGCGATGACGAACTGCGTGTCGGCTACATGGCGGTGGTTGATCCGGCCTCTAACATGAGCGCAACTGCTGCTGGCTGCCGCGGTGCCTCACCTTGTGTGGTGCGCATTGGCAATGCCGGGCCGTCGCTGGGCTGGGCCGAAGGCTTTACCCAAAGCAACGGCGAAGGCTTCATATTGGACAATGAGCCCAACGCCATTGCCGCCTTTGGCTACCGCACCGGCGCCATTGGCGACACGGACGTAGTGCAGTTTGGCCTGGCCACGGAAGCACCGTGGGAACCCATGTCTGCCTACGAGGTCGATGTATACCTGGACACCGATGAAGACGGCTCGGACGACTACCTGTTAGTGGCGGCCGATCTGGGCCTGATTCAGGGGCAAGATCCTACGGGCACGGTCGTAACTGCGCTCTTTGACCTGAACGCGGGCGGCGGCTTCCTGGAGTGGTTTGTCGGTGGTGACTACAATGACGCAACGGCCGTTCTCACCGTTGATCGACATGGGGACTTTGGCTTCCTGGAGGAAGGCGACACCACGTTCAACTACACGCTGGTGATGGTGGACCTGACCAACGACACCTTCGACGTAGCTGGCGGTTCCGTGGATCTGGCCGACGAGATTGTGCCGGAGGCCAACGGCTTTGGCCTGCCGCCGCAGCAGCGGGCAACGGTGGGCGTGAGCGGTGGTTCTGCCGACATGATGTGGCTGTTCCAGAACAACCCGCCGCACCTGCAGCTGGATGTGGTGACTGTGCCGTAAGGCAACTTGTGGTAATAGATTAATGAAGTAAGACAACGCCCCGACGGCCGTCGGGGTGTTGTTTATTGCAGGGTATTTAGCGTTTTGGCAGCAGTTTTGGCGACTGATTTACGGCCGTCGCCGCTCAATCGTTCCAGGTGGGGCACCAGCCAGTGCCGCAGCTCCGGGTCGTCTTTAGCCCAGGTGCCCAGCGTTTTCATCGTCTGGTTGAGCACGATCCAGTCGTTGTGGTGGGCCAGGTTGCGCTTGAGCACCGCTTCTGCCTGCTGGCGCTGCGCCGGGGTCATGAGCGGAGCCAGCGTCTGGAATAGATCGGCCAGCGTCCACTGAGCTGACGCCTGGTCCAGATCAGCAATTTCCGCCAGGAAGCCGTCGATGAGCGGCACCAGCCATTCGGGCTTCTCGCGAGAGATGCGCTTGAGCGCATTGGAGGTCCGCAGCCGCACCACCTCGTCATCGCTCCGGTAGCAGGCGTAGAGCTCCGCCAGCCGGTCCCGGTCCGCCAGCACCATCTCTACCACTTCCACCGTCCGCCCCAGCGAATTCGGGTGCCCACCTGTTAGCATCTCTTCAAACGATTGGTTTTGCATATATGGTTAGATACATTAACTCAAACTCTACGTTTTATGTAACATACTTAGATAGCAAATTTTGCTCCCTCTTAATAGATTCTCGTTGGCCTTCACCAATCAATCGTTTGGCCCTTTCATTTTCTTCTTCCTGACATTTTAAGGCTTTTGAGAGTCGATCATGTGCGTATTCGTCCCGAGGACGAATAACCAGTGCTTGATTAAGATACATTATTGCTTTTGTATAAAAGCCCTGATTTTTTAGTATGTTTCCTATATTTGCTACTATCCATGCTTGTTCTTCATTTCTCAATTTATTTGCCTCTTCATAGGAAACCAACGCTTTATCGTTCAAGCCAAAATCTAAATACAAATTACCAATCAGTGTTAGGTAGTCTGTATTTTCAGGAGCAATTTCTAGCAACGTTTTATATCGATAAAGTGCTTCCTTTTTTCTGTCATTTGTTGACAAAAATTCTGCATATTTAGCAAGCAGTGTTTCATTTCTTGGGGCATACCTTAACCCTTCAATATACCATTTTTCCATTGAATCAGGCTCTTCAAGAATCTCAATCAACGTAATGTAATAGCTAATTTCCGTAGGTAAGTTTGCAATAGATTTCTCAAGGCAATCTATAGCTTTCTCTCTTTGCTGTAATTTTACTAGACATTGTGCTTTCAGTATTGTTAATCGTGTCTTATCGTGAGCTTTGGATAATCCCCATTCTGTCAGATCTAAACACTTATTAAGCATGTTATTAGAACTCATCTCATAAATATCTTCGGAGCAGGATGATAATGCAACCCAGCTTCACGAAGGCCTTGAAATTGTCAA
>JBHIWP010000295.1:0-7794 GCA_041987425.1 Promineifilaceae bacterium (SeqCode)
CACGTGCCCTACAAGGGTGGAGCGCCCGCCCTGCAGGACGTGTTGGGCAGCCGGGTCACATCCTTCTATGCAGCACCGCCCACCGCCCTGCCGCATATCGAATCCGGCAAGCTGATCCCGCTGGCCACCACGGGGCTCACGCGTCCTGCCTATCTGCCCAACGTGCCTACCGTGGCCGAAAGCTTCCCAGACGACGGCGTCCCCTTCCTTGGCGTCCAGGGCTTTATGATCAACCCATTTAGCGACAATGTATTGCTGGCGCAAGCCTTTCTGACAGAGTTTGTGGCTACGGAAGAAGTTATGCAGCTGCTGTATGAAACAGGTCTCCGTCCTTCCGCCTACATTCCCGTATTAGAAGCTACCGATGACCCCGATCTCAGAGCTATGGGCGTGGCAGGTGCCAACGCCATGCCAATGCCCAACATTCCCGAAATGGGTTCGGTGTGGAGTGCCGCCGATAACGGTATAGCCCTGGCCGTAACGGGTGAGCAGACCCCTGAAGAAGCCATGAGCGACGCCGCAGAGCAGGTGCGTGCCTTAATCCGAGGTGCATTGGCAGGCATGATCAATTTGCCAGGAAGCTACCAGGATCAGGTGGGATGTGGTGCCCAGTGGGACCCCGCCTGCCAGGCAAGCGCGCTGCAAGAGGGTGAGGATGGTTTGTATACCCTCACAGTTGATCTGGCTGCCGGTGAGTATGAGTTTAAGGTGGCTTTGGATGGCGACTGGACCGTGAACTATGGCTCCGACGGGGCGCAAGACGGCCCCAACTATGTTCTGAGCCTGGACGAGGACAGCGCCGTAACCTTTGTCTACGATCCGGAATCCCGCCTGGTTGAAGTTGAAACTGAATAATTGAATCGGAGAGCTAAGTAAGCCGCACAAAAGAGGCGCCTGTTTGTGGCCAAAAATTTGTGCGGTTTACGTCATTGCTTTCCCTAGGCCCAAGAATCAATAAGGTGATACTGTGCCCGATAAGGCTTCCCCCCACATTCCCAGGACCAGGGCATCTACTATGCAGGCGCTGAGCGCAACGATTAACTTTTCCCCCTTCTTACGTCTGGCCTTCCTTATTGCCCTGGACGCAGCTGCTATTTGGTTTCTGGCAAGGGTTGTTTCGCTTGGCTACTATCCTTTAGCCGCGGCCACGTTTGTCGTTCTGGTTGCCGTCAATATTATCCTGCTGCGCCGTACGGCCTACCCGATTCGCTGGATGGTGGTGGGGCTTGTGCTGATGGCGATGTTTACCATCTATCCCATCTTGTTTACCATCTGGGTGTCTTTTACCAATTATGGCGAAGGGCATCTTATTACAAAAGAGCAGGCCATCAACCAGATTCTTAGGGAAAAATATCTCCCGGAGATGGGCCGGGCTTACTCCTGGACGGCCTTTAAGTCTGCGGAGGGCGAATACAGGCTGTGGCTTCAGGATGAGGAGGGCAATGGCTACCTGGCCGTCCCAGGCGAACCGCTGACGCAGCCCCAGCCGGGGGAGGCTGGTTTGGGTGAATTCGACGCGCAAGGCGTTCCTGAAACGATGGCAGGGTACAACCGGCTAAACACGATTCTGGCTACAACAGATCAGAATCTCCCCGACATCTTATTTGGTGAAGCAGGCAGCACCATTCAGATTCGCTCGCCAAGAGAAGCGGCCGAATTGCTGCCTCTCTATGCGTATGACGCCGACCGGGATGCGATGATTAACCAGGAAACGGCCGTTGTTTACCAAAACATCCGAGGCACCTTTTCAGCGCCCGATGGCACCGAGCTGCGGCCCGGGTTTGTCGCTTCCATCCAGTTTGCCAACTTTCGGGAATTTTTAACCAGCCCCGCCCTGCGCGGCCCCCTGGTGCGCATCATCACCTGGAACTTCGCCTTTGCCATCCTCAGCTTGCTCCTAAACTTTTCTATGGGCCTGGCCATTGCCATCATGTTTAATGATCGCAATTTTCCCTTTAAGAAACTTATTCGCTCCTTGCTGATTATCCCCTACACGGTTCCAGCTCTGCTAACCATTTTGATCTGGCGCGGTATGCTGAACCCAGAGCTTGGCGTTATCGATCGTGCCCTGGAAAACGCCATCGGCTGGGCGCCACCCTGGTTTACTGACCAATGGTGGGCCAAAGTTGCCATTTTGATCATCAACCTCTGGCTGAGCTATCCTTACTTTATGTTAATTTGCAGTGGGGCTTTGCAGTCCATTTCTGAAGATTACTATGCGGCCGCGCGGGTGGATGGAGCCAACACCTGGCAGCAGTTTTGGCAAATTACCCTGCCCTTGCTGCTCGTTGCCGTCGGCCCTTTGCTTATAGCCTCCCTGATCTTCAACTTTAACAACTTCAATTTAATCTACATTTTCAACGCTGGCGGACCGCCAATGGCTGGCACGCCTACCCCCGCGGGGCACACCGACATCCTGATCAGCTACGTCTATAATTTGGCCTTCACTGCCAGCCGAGGCGTCAATTATGGCTTTGCCGCAGCCATCACCATGGTAATCTTTGTCATCGTGGGCACCATTACGCTCTTCCAGTTTCGCTACACCAACATGTGGGAGGAGGTGAGTGAAAATGTCTAGTCTGGCAGTAATTCAGCGCCTGCAAAGCTCTATGAAGGCGCGACGCGCTTTCAGCGTAGGGATTCGCCTGGTTGTGGCACTTTTCCTGATTGTGTTCTCTGTGTTTCCCATTCTTTGGGTTATCTCTGCCTCGTTAAACCCCACGGGGTCTCTGGCGACTCAAAAACTGATTCCAGAAAATCTGGGATTCGACAACTACAGCACATTGCTAACCTCGGGGCAGTTCCCCTTTTGGACGTGGTTTGGGAACTCCCTAAAAGTTGCCACGATTACGTCAGTTCTCTCGCTGGCGATCACCACCACGGCCGGGTATGCGTTCTCTCGTTTTCGCTTCCGTGGCCGCCGCACAATGCTCAAAGGCATCTTGCTCATCCAGGTTTTTCCTGCGCTGTTGGCTATCGTGGCCATCTTCTTGATGATATCCCAGGTGGGCGACGTGTTTCCGTCAATTGGTTTAAACACACATGGCAGCCTGATTCTGGTCTATCTGGGGGGCGCCATGGGGATCAATATCTGGCTCATGAAGGGGTTTTTGGACACAATTCCGCGCGAGATTGATGAGTCGGCGATGGTTGAAGGGGCAACCGATTGGCAAATTTTCACCCGGCTAATCTTGCCGCTGCTACGGCCGATTCTCATCGTCATCTTGATACTGAACTACATCAGCGTCTATGGGGAGTTTATTCTGGCGCGCGTATTGCTCAAAAGCAATGAGCAATATACCCTGATGGTTGGCTTGCAGGTTTTTGCGGGCGCCCAGTTTAACCAGCGCTGGGGCGTCTTTGCCGCGGGCGCACTCATTGGGGCACTGCCTATCATGATCATTTACCTGCTGTTGCAGGATCAAATTGTGGGGGGACTTACCCAAGGGGCGGTAAAGGAGTAAGTATGAGATTTTGGCAAGCAATGCGGCGTTTTGCACTGATTTTGGGGCTGGCTCTATTTTTCCTGGGGGGCTGCCAGCTGCAAGGGGAAAATGAAAGTGAGAGTGAGAGGGTGGAGACGGCCGTTTCTCCCACACTATCCTCGCCAGCCACGTCAGCACCAGCACCAACTTCAGCGCCCACAATCGAACCGACGGCCGTGCCGATGCTGCAAACAGACGCGCCCTTTTATTTTGGTGTAGACCTGTCCTACGTGAATGAAATGGATGACTGTGGCGCCGTCTATCAAGAGGACGGCCAATCGCGCGATGCCTTTGCGCTGTTCAGTGAGCATGGGGCCAATCTGGTGCGTGCTCGACTGTGGCACAATCCCGATTGGACCGATTACAGCACGCTGGCTGATGTGACCCGCACCTTTACCCGCGCCAAAGAGGCCAACATGGCCACCCTGCTGTCTGTTCATTACTCAGACAACTGGGCAGACCCTGGCAAACAGGCCATTCCTGCCGCCTGGAAAGAGATGTCCGAAGCGGAGCTGCCTGAGACACTTTATCAATACACTTACGATGTAATGCGTGAACTCCATGACCAGGGCGTCATGCCTAACTTTGTGCAGATTGGCAACGAAACAAACGCCGGATTGGTTAAACATATAGACGGGCTGGATTGGCCGAGAGACGCGCAGCTTTTCAACGCAGGCATCCGGGCCGTGCGCGATATTGCCGCTGAAACCGGGACCAGCCCCCAAATTGTTCTTCACGTGGCCCAGCCAGAAAATGCGGGCTGGTGGTTCCGCGAATCGGCCCAGCACGGCGTTACCGACTTTGACGTCATTGGCCTATCATACTATCCGCAGTGGAGCCTGTTCTCGCCAGCCGACGTAGGCGCTCATGCCACTTATCTGCGCCAAACGTTTGGCAAAGATGTGATGATTGTAGAAACCGCCTACCCCTGGACCTTTGAGTCTGTGGAAGAAACGGCCGATAACATCCTCAACCAGGGCATTCGCGGCTATGCTATTTCGCCGCAGGGGCAGCGCCAGTTCATGGTTGATCTGGCACAGAGTGTGATGAGCAACGGGGGCTTGGGCGTGGTTTACTGGGAACCAGCCTGGGTTTCTACGGCTTGCTCCACGCGCTGGGGGCAGGGCTCTCATTGGGAAAATGCAACCTTTTTCGACTTTCGGAATGGCAACGAAATCCACGAGGGGATTGAATTTCTGGATTTCCCCTATCTTTTGCCTACTGAGGTGGTAGACGGCGTAATCGAGGACAGTTACGGTGAGCCATTGCTTGAAGATGAAGCGGGTGATAATTTCAAGCAGTTCCAACAGCTCGACCTGCTCAATCTACACGTTCATGATGATGCCGATTCCCTTTACCTGGCGCTAACCGTTGCTGGCGATTTTTATGCTGATCCCTGGGGGCAATTCCTGATCTATTTGGATACGACGCAGGATGAGCAGGGCGCTGATGTGGATGTGGACAAACGGCCGATCACAGTTGCCGCTCCCTACCAGCCTGAGTTTCGCCTGGATATTCGCCTGGTTGAGCATAAAGGAACGGCCGGTGGCAGCTACGAACTTTATGCCTGGGATGGCGCTGAATGGGCGGAAGTTGCCTTTTTGGGGGGTGCAGCCCTGCAAAATGGTTTGCCCTCTATTATCGAGATTCAGGTGCCAAAGAGCCTTTTGAGGAACCCAGAATTTGTCAACCTAGGAGTGGTCAGCACGGGGCGAGGGCGCGCGCACACCGCCGGAGACATTTTGGGCAGCGGGACTTCTGTCGAAGATTGGGGAGAGCCAGTCGTCTTAGACGCGTTTGAGCGGTACGAATTTAAATAACTCACATTACGAAGCTTTTTAGAAACCCCAAGGGTTTTATTGGCATCTGGAGGATGGCACTACTTTGCCAAACCCCTGGGGTTTGTAGCGCCTATTGTCACGTGACTTAGCGTAATGTAAAAGTTGAATAAAGTGAAACCACGAACTTGTTTGCCGCGAAAGCAAAAATGAAATAACCAACAATGATTGCCAAGATGAAATTAATTAGAAAGGCAAAAGGGTAAGGGAATAAGTTAGCGATCCATTGAATAGCCATTGTGGGCAGGATACTTAACGCTAAAAAGCTTATCCAGGTTGCCAGTAGAGGCAGCCTTTGACTAAGCGTTTTACTCACCTCATCTATGATTGGCGGCCCCTCAAATTGGGACAAAATATGGTGCTCTATCATTAGCTTAGCCACAAAATATCCGCCCAAAAAGGTGAAAATAAGCTGTAGAATGGTGTTAACTAAGGTGCCGACTCTCATGAAGACCAGGCCAAGTATGAGCGCACCAACGGACATGATAGCCGTAAAGCCAAGCCAGGCGGTCAAAATTGGATACTTTTCGCCCGTGTTTTGCATGATCTGGTAACCTGTTTTTACCCTACCTTTTTGGCGACAACATTGTTAGCTATAACTCTATCGGTTTAGACAGGATTTCTACCAGGAGCTTAATAGAGTTTTCAACATCGTCGGCGTCTACGGTTTCGCTTTGGGAGTGCACGTAGCGGCAGGGGATGGAGATGCAGCCAGCCGCCGCGCCGCCGTTGGCAATCTGAATGGAGCGGGCGTCGGTGGAGCCGCCGGTGAGCACTTCTAGCTGGTAGGGAATGTCTGCTTCTTCAGCGCGCTGCTTCATCAGGCGCACCAGGCCCGCGTGGGCGATCATGCCCGTGTCTTTTACTTTAATGGCCGTACCTTTACCCAATTCAACAGCAATGGGCGTGGGATCTGGCGTGTCTCCGGCCAGGGTTACATCCAGGGCAATGCCCACATCGGGGTCCAGCATGTTGGCTGCGGCCTGCGCGCCGCGCGTGCCCACCTCTTCCTGCACGCTAAAGACAAAGTAAACATCGTGGGGCGTTTTCTTGAGACGCTTGAGCGCTTCAATAGCCACCACGCAGCCAATGCGGTCGTCCATGCTCTTGGCGCTAAGCCGCTTGCCCTGGGCCAGAAACGGCCGTACAAACCCCACCGCATCGCCCACCTGCACCGGGCAATCATCCTTGCTGCTGGCGCCCACGTCTATGTAATGTTTCTCCAGGCCGTGCACCCGGCTGCGGTCTTTAATGCGGTCACTGTAGATGATGCCGATACGGCCGTCGGCAAACTGCACCCGGCTGCCCAGCAGCGTGTGGGTGTGGATACCGCCAATATTGGTGAAGCGGCAAAAGCCATCCTCAGTAATATGGGAAATCATCAGGCCGATCTCGTCCATGTGGGCAGCAATCATGACCTTGAGTCCCTTTTTGCCCTTACCCTTTTTGCGAGCAATGAGGTTGCCCATGGCATCTACCGAAATTTCATCGGCATACTTCTCAATCTCAGGCCGAATCAGGTCCCGCATTTGGTCTTCAAAGCCCGAGGGGCCGTAAGCTTCTACCAGTTTTTTGATTAAATCATTCATCGTGTCCTCGAAAAATAGGATGAGTGCATTGGTTGTAATTAGGTAATTGAGTCATTACGTAATTACCCAATTACTTAATTACGTTTCACAATATCTTCAGTCAGCTTCAACAGCGTCGCCTTCGCCAGCTTCACCACATTCGCATAATCATCCAGATTGATCATCATGGTGGGCGTATGGGCGTAGCGGCCCGGAACGGCAATGGTGGCAGCGGGAATGGCGCCGCGCACGCGCTGGATGGTGGCCGTATTTGTGCCACCACCGCCCGGGCGACGAATCTGAAAGGGAATGTCGTTATCGGCGGCCGTTTGGGTAATAAAACTTACCAGTCGGGGATCTTGCAGCGTGCCGCTGTCCATGACGTAGATCGATGGCCCTTTGCCCAAGGCCACGTTGGGGCTTACGTCGTCTTCATTGGGTAAGTCGTAGGCCGGGGTACACTCCAGGATCAGGGCCACGTCTGGCCTGACGCCGTAGGCGGCGGTGGTGGCCCCACGCAGGCCAACTTCTTCCTGCACGGTGAAAGTGGCGATGAGATCGAAGGGATACGGCCGTTCCCGTAGCAGTTCAATCAGGGCCGCACAGCCCGCCCGGTTATCAAACGACTTGCCAACGGCCGTTGGGCCTAGTTCTTCATACTCAGTGGCAAACGCCGCCCGGTCGCCAATATTAACCTTGCCTTTGGCCACGTCCTTGCTCTTGGCCCCAATGTCGATGCGCATGGCGTCTGTTCTGACAATGCTTTGCCGCTGGCTGGCGTTCAGCAAGTGGATGGGGCGCGCGCCAATGACGCCGGTAAGCTTTTGGGGGCCTACCTGCACCACTTTGCCCAGCAAAGCGCGGTCGTCGAAGCCGCCGACGCTGCTGAACTTAAGCGTGCCG
>JBHIWP010000296.1:0-7753 GCA_041987425.1 Promineifilaceae bacterium (SeqCode)
CATTTTTCTGGAGGACACCCGACGCATTTTGCACGAGCTGACGACTGCCGTGGCTCAGCAAGATGTAAAGAAAATTAGCCAGGCCGCCCACACCCTAAAAGGCTCTAGCGCCAGCATGGCAATGAACAGGCTGGCCCGCTATTGTCAGGAGCTGGAAAGAATGGCTAAAGAGCAAGCGTTTGCCTCCGCATCTGAAAAAGTGGCCGAAATTCAGGCGGAATTTGACAGGGTGGTTGCAGCTCTGAACGAAATTGTTGAAATAGCCCCGTAAATCTCAGGCATCAAACCCGTTTGTTAGCGACTTTGTAACTCAGCTCGTTTACACATAAAATAGAGTCCACTATAAATTTTTTTTGCTTATGATCAAAAGTGCTAGCGCTGACAATCCGTATCACCTGCATGTTGCCGAAGGCAGCCGCCTTTTTGTTGGGCGGCAGGATGTCTTTGCCTGGATTTTGGAACACAGTACGGATGAACTAACAGCGGACCAGCTGCTCGTTTTGCATGGACCAGCTAAAATTGGCAAAACGGCCGTTCTCAAACAAATTGAATCCGGTGCCTTACAGCCGCCTTATTTGGGAATATATCTAAATTTAGCCCGCATTGATCTGGACAGCTTAAGTACGCTCTATTGGGAAATTGCCAACGCTGGCCTAAATACGCTGGCACGGCAAAATATTGAGCTGGACACCCTCAACCACACTGATTTTATTGCTGATCCATCCAAGGCAATCCAGCAGCAGTTTTTATTGCCCGCAGAAAAGCTTTTGCAGGAGAAACGGCCGTCCGGCGTGGGCGAGCAGCGTTGCCTGCTCTTCTTATTTGATAATACCGAGCTGCTCCTGGAGCAAATGACGACAGGCGTGCTGCCTGCCAATACGCTCACGACGCTGCACACTCATCTCACCAGCGAAAGCTCGGCGCGCACCCTGTTTGCTATTGCCGATGAACCAGGCGTCGATACGGCCGGGCGGCCAGAGCTGCAGCCGGGTCTGTTTTATGAGCTGCCCCCGCTGGATGAGGCAGAAACGGTGGCCCTGGTTCGGCAGCCCGTTCCTTTTACCCTGGTACAGGATGTGGCCCAATATGTTTATCACGTTACAAACGGCCACCCCCACAAGACACATCAGCTGTGCCACGCTCTCTATGAACATCAGCAAAAATACGATATTACCCAAATCACCGTGGCCGATGTGGCCTCAGTGCACAAGTTTTCCAGCAAAAACGGCGTAAACCAGCTGCCCGCCTATGATTTGCAGGACAGCCGTGCCGTTAAGCAGGCATTTCGCCTGGCTGATCAGTGGGATTTTTTAAGGAGTCGGTCTTTTTATTTGCTGCTCGTTGCCATGGTCCTGCTGGCGGCTTCTATTTTACTCTTCACATCTACGGGCGATTCGCCAACCAGCCAGCGCATTGCCGGGTTCTTGGGCGCTACCACCGCCACGCCAACGGCCGTTCCCCCCACACCAAATATGCAAACAGAGGCGGACGCCATCGCCATTTTGCCAGAGGCTGTGGATACCGAAACCACGCTGCCCACTGAAACGCCATTGCCCCTGCCCACAGAGACGCCCACGCCCACAGAAACACCTACCGCCACGCCAACGGCAACGCCCACCGCCACGCCAGATCGTTATCCACCATCGTTTACCCGCCAGCAAGATGGCATGATGATGGTTCTCATTCCGGCTGGCACATTTATCATGGGGGCGGCTGAAACTGATTTTATCGCTGCTCCTGATGAGCGTCCTCGGCATGAGGTGCAGCTTGGGCAGTTTTACATCGACAAATATGAAGTCAACGTGGAGCAATATGCGGCTTTTCTAAATAGATTGGGCTCGTACGAGCGTGCTTGTGAAGGCGTCGATTGCGCCTGGCCCCGGGAATTAGCAGGCTATACCAGTTACCTGGTGCGCCAGGACCTGGGGGATGGCACCGTACAGTACTTTCCCCTGACGGGCTACGCCAATTACCCCATCAACCATGTTAGCTGGTTTGGGGCCAAAACGTACTGCCAGTCGGTCGGCGGCCGTTTGCCCACAGAAGCAGAGTGGGAGTACGCAGCTCGCGGCACAGACGACCGCATTTACCCTTGGGGCAACATTCAGCCAGAAGCGGGCGGTGACCGGGCCGTTTTCCAAAGCGAAAGTTACGAGGAGCTGACGGCCGTCGATGGGCTGCCCAATGGCGCCAGCCCCTTTGGAATTTTTGGCATGGCTGGCAGCATGTGGGAGTGGACGGCCGATTGGTATAAAGAAACCTATTATGACGAAAGTGTTGTTAGCAATCCCCCCGGACCAGAAACTGGCTTTGCCCGCGTCATTCGGGGCGGCGCCTGGCCGTTTAACAACCGGGCAGACCGTATTCGAGCCACCAACCGCAGCTCCCTGACACCAGATTTTATCAGTTCGGCCGTAGGTTTTCGCTGCGCTCGCGATCCATAAACACGAAGCTGCCAGCAGCAAAGCGTGGGCAGCAGGGATGAACCGAGTATGCGTTTACCCCACGGGGAGAGTCCTGTAAGTTGCAGCTTTATTAAAGCCGCGTATGATTGCCGGGGTCTAACTAACTAAATGAGTTTAACGTGAAGAATTATTTAGGAGAGGAAGTTAAATGACAAACAGTAGTGATTTACCAATCAGCCCTCAGTTATTAGAAATTCTACGCTGTCCCCTGGCGGTGCAGTCAACAGAATATGGGGATGACCCTGGGAAATTGGAGCTTGTACACAACTGTTGGCTGGTATGTGACGACACCAACATGAAGTACCCTATTCGAGACGGTATTCCGGTAATGTTAATCGATGAAGGGATGAAGTGGCGTGATACGGCCGTTGCAAACCTGCCCGTACCGCCTCCATCAACCTAAACTGACATGAAAACCATTTTGCAAATCGAAGATAATCACGCCAACCGCCTGCTGGTAGAGCGTGTCTTAGAGCCTTACAATTATCGTTTGCTGCACGCAGCAGATGGGGAAACTGGTGTTGCTTTGGCCCTGGATGAAAAGCCAGACCTGATTTTGGTAGACATGGGCTTGCCAGACGTGGATGGGCAAACTGTCGTCACCTTGCTCAAACAAATTCCAGATATGGAAAATATTCCCATTGTGGCCATTACAGCCTGGCCGCCAGACAAAGCTTTAGAAATGGCCCAACAATATGGTTGTGATGGCTGTATCACCAAACCGATCAACGTAAAGACCTTTGCCGATCAGGTTGCAGCCTTTTTTTATAATGACGCCTAAGCCCACAGAAAAAAATGTAGCAGCAACATCATCAATGGAACTTCTCGACGCGAGTAATTTTACCTTTGAGCAGCTAACTGATGCGTATAATGAAACGCGCATCGACTATTTAGTGCCCATGCCTATGAATGTCGCCCGGCTTATGGAGTATTGCCGAGTGTATGATGTTTCGTTGGAGCATTCCTGCGTGGCTATGGAAAAAGAGGTGATGCTGGGCCTGGGGATGCTAGGCGTACGGCACGAGCGGGCCTGGATCACCCGGCTGGGCGTTTTGCCTGCGGGCCGCCGCAAAGGCACGGGCAGCGCCCTCATGAGCGGCCTGGTTGAAGCGGCCAATAGAGAATCACTTAAATCGATATGGCTGGAGGTAATTAAGGGGAACGAACCAGCCCATAACCTTTTCCGAAAATTCGGCTTTGAAGAAACAAGAGAGCTCATTGTGGCGCGCCGTGCCCCCAAAGCAGAATTCAACAAGAACGTGTTTGACCAGATCAGGCGCATTACCACCCTTAATCATGAAGATGCCATTATTTTGCTGTCCCACCGGCAAGAACGGCCGAATTGGCTGAATGAAACGGAATCTTTGCAAAATGTACGCAATCTTTCTGCCCTGCTGATAGAGCTGAAAAATGGCGGACGTGGCTGGGTAACGTATCATGCCGGGCTTTTACAGCTTACGCGGCTCATTGTGGAAGTGACCGTGGGCGACCCCACAGAGGTGACGGAAGCCATTTTGACGGTGCTGCACCAGCGGCACAAGCGGCAGGACTCTATTGCCGAAAATTTGTGTGATGACCCAAAATGGGTGGGCTTTCAAAAGGCTGGCTACTTTGATTCATTCAGACGCATCGAGATGACACGCCTGCTGTAATTTATGAACACATTGCCAGAGCCAACGGCCGTACTGAACGCGGCCAGCCGGGTGCAGGGCATAGTCAACCGCACCCCCATACACACCTCGCGCAGCCTGAACCAGCTCACCGGCCACCAAATCTACCTCAAATGCGAAAACTTCCAGCGCGTCGGCGCTTTTAAATTCCGCGGCGCTTATAATGCGGTGAGCCAGCTAAGCGAAGCACAAAAAGCAGCGGGCGTGGTCACCCATTCCAGTGGCAACCACGCGCAAGGGCTGGCCCTGGCCGCCAAACTTCTGGGCGTCAAGGCCACGATTGTGATGCCAGACGATGCCCCCGCCATAAAAAAGGCAGCAACGGCCGGTTATGGCGCCACCATCGTGAGCTGCCCCGCCATTGAGCGCGAGGCGGTGAGCGCCCGGCTGGTAGCGGAACACGGCTACACGCTCATCCATCCATACGATAACCCCAACATCATAGCCGGGGCGGGAACGGCCGCTTTGGAGCTGCTGCAAGAAGTTGAGGCGCTGGACATGCTTTTTACGCCGATAGGCGGCGGGGGGCTGATCAGCGGCACGGCGTTGGCTGCTGCGGCCCAGCAGCCTGACTGCCAGGTGATTGGCGTGGAGCCAGAGATTGCCAACGACGCTCAACGCTCCTGGCAAACGGGTGAAATTGTGCGCCTGACGGCCGTTCCCCCCACCCTGGCAGACGGCCTGCGCACCCGATATGTTGGCGCGCACAATCTGCCCATCATGCGCCGCTACGTGAGCAATATTCTTACCGTCAGCGAGGCTGAAATTGTAGAAACGCTAGAATTTCTCTGGACACGGCTCAAGCTGGTGGTGGAGCCAAGCTCAGCCGTAGCCCTGGCGCCCATTCTGATAGGAAAGGTCAGCACGCCCGGAAAGCGCATTGGCGTTATTCTGAGTGGCGGCAACGTAGATATTGCCCAAATTGGCGCCCTTTTCCAGGCAAGTGACTAAACGCAAAACCAGACGGCCGTCTGCAAACGGCCGTCTGGCTAAGTAAACGTTATTTAATTTTTATACGCAGGCCAGATATTAGGCCTTGCCTTGTGCCATAGAGCGCAGCATCCAGGCCATTTCCTCATGGCTGCGCATGGTGCCAACAAGCAAATCGGCCGTCCCTTCGTCTTCATATTTCTCCATACAGGCATCAATGTCATCACGCAGGCTGCTGATGATGTGTTCGTGATCATCCAGCAAGTTGGCGATCATGTCAGGAGCAGCGGGGACGGTGCCGGGCGTTTCGGTAAGCCGAGACGCTTCCAAGAATTCAGCCATCGTGCCGATAGCGGTTCCACCCAGCATCCGGGAGCGTTCCGCTATTTCATCAGCCATCAGCTGAATACGATCGTAATGCTGCTCAAAAAGCTCGTGCAGCGTGGGGAAGTGGATTCCGGTTACGTTCCAGTGGTAGTTACGCGTCTTGGTATAGAGCAGATGCTCGTCTGCCAGCAGTTTGTTTAGACGCTGGACGAGATTGGCACGGTTCTCTTTTGAGAGCCCAATATGAACTTGTTCCAAATTTTTTGTTTTTGTTGCCATGCGGTCTCCTTTTTAGCTCTTGCTGGGATTGGGGCGCAGAAAAATGAAAGCAGCCAGGGCGGCAACGGCCGTGCTCAGCAGCAGCCAAAAACGATTGCGCACAACCCATTTATCTCCATAATTTGCCTGAAGGCGACCGGCAACCTGATCTTTTTTACCCAGGCGCCGCATCCGCTCATCATTTGTGATATTGCCCAATTGTTCCAGGACAATTCCCTTGGCCTGCGTCAGCCTGCCATTAACTTTGTTTTGGCTGACAACATGCTGTTTTTTGCTAATTTCTTCAATCTTTTTGTTTATCTGTTTATTTGTCTTTAAAGCATTTAAAGCATTCATACTATTACTCCTTGCTACTCTAATCTGTAATCTTTCGCCTGCTTATCTACTTAACCAAAGGAATGGTTAAGACAGGAGAGCTACAAATTCAGCTAATTTTTTAGGTAATTTTTTTAAGAATGAGCCATCTCTTCCAAAACCGCACGGGTAAGTTGCCACTTTGGCGGCCAGGCTATTTCTAGCGCTTCATCGCTATCCTCATTCTCGTCATTCTCTTCGACATGTTCAATGGCCTCACCCCTGGTGGAAACGTCAATGAAGATATCAAAGTTTCCCCATTTGGTGGCCAATTTGTGAATGAGTTGCTCAACGGTAAAACGTTGATTTTCAGACCACTCAACCAAAATGAGCTGCCGCCCAAATGATTGAACGCGCTCTTTCATTGTGTCGGCGATTTCCAATGGAATTTGCCAGCACAACACAGCAATGTCGGCACCTCTTTGGGCCAACTTCCCGACAAGGTTTTGCAAGACGGCCGTATCATTTCCAATAAGTAATACAGATTTGCCAAACAAGCGGTGAACGCTTTGACTTGCACTCTGCCGCTGGCGTTTTTCCTTCTCGTTGACTGCATCGTCAATCATAATAAACCTCTTGCAAAGTAAATGATCCATCTTTTGGTTTGCTCCTAAAACATCTAAACTATATAAGACAGCACAAATCATGGAAGGTATCGCGGTAGAGTAGAAAGATATAAAGAAGGATACATTCCACAATGCGCCTGTCTTTCACTTCTCAATTTTTACTATGCAGGTAATAATAGACCAACACACTTTCTACTTCTATATGTCTGGTTATATGCCGCAGATATATGTTGCCTATGTCCCTTTATAAAGAAAGGTGATATATATAGATATATGGCAAAATCCACTGTATTTCGCTACGCTGGATAAGCAAGAATTGGCGAACTGTAAACCCGGAGGATCTCTGCAATATGAAACGTGTCTTGCTGCTGGTTATAGATGCCTTAACGACCCCCCTAATCATAAAAGAAATGGAAGATGGGCATTACCCTAACTTCAAAAGAGTTAGTGAAGCGGGCCTGCTGCGTGAATGCGTCAGTATATTCCCTTCGATTACCCACGCCGCCCTGGCCAGCATTATTACCGGGAAATACCCTGACCAACATGGCGTCATTGCTTCCCATTGGTATGACTTTGAGAGAGACAAGGTGGCTTACTTCAGCGGAAGTTTTGGCATGATGCTGCGCGTTGGTGTCGGCAACTTTTTTCGAGATTTCTTGCTGGACTTAAATAACGACTATCTAAAAGCCACCACGCTTTTTCAAGAACTAGAGCGTCAGGGATGTGATACGGCCTCTATCAACTTTCCCTTTTACCGGGGCGATGTGCCGCACGAAGTAAATATGCCGCTGCTGCTGAAGTGGCTGCCCACTTTGCCAGCGAGCACCACCGTCAAGGGTCCGAAGAAGCTGATTTTGGGGGATTTAACCTTACATACCAGCAATTTAGATATTGATGCAGCGTTTACAGGGGTAAGGAACTGGTTCGGCTTTCACGACAAGAACACGATTGACCTGGTAATGCAGATGGCAAAAAAAGATGAATTCCCTCCGTTTACAATTGCCTACTTCCATCAAAACGACGAGACAGCCCACGCTGAAGGCCCGGTGGCACTTCAGAGTGAACTTCAGAATTTATTTTCGTTTAGGCTTCATTAGCGTGGATGTTGGCTTATTCTGAAAATATTCGTTCTCTTCATTATATTAATTTACTTATCCATCAC
>JBHIWP010000297.1:0-7752 GCA_041987425.1 Promineifilaceae bacterium (SeqCode)
TCGAGGACAGTTCGCTTGGCGGTGCTCGTATCGTTATTCAATTTCCCAATCACGAATAGTGCTTTAAAAAGTACAACTAAGTTTGTGCATGACCGTTAAATCCTCGAGCTTTCAATTGCTCTAGTATGAAAGTGGACAGACACTTGAGTTCCTACAAAAGTTGGGGCGTACCCAGCCGCATCAGTCGAACTAACCAATTTCTTTCTTCATTCATCGTAGACATAGCAGACTCCTCTATATTATTTATATTCACCTATCTCATCTTAACGCCAGCAAATTGACGAGAGCAGACAGTTCTAGTTTTAAACATAAAGGAGAAGAAGCCATATTTTGAGGTGTCGGGATACAGAAGAAAGGATAGAAATGGGATATAAATTGGAAGCTATGTCTGACCTTGTTACTATCCGCTATACCCTGACACATTGATATTCTGCGTCTGCCAGCTAAGCTTAACTTTACATCTTTAGCTTTTACTATCGAGAGGAGAGCTTATGGAACGAACAAACGATTCAACGACTTCAACTTCCCCAACTTCTGAAACTTCTGCAACTCATTCACATCCACTTCATCGCTTTCATCGCTTCATGTCCGATATCGGCCATCATGAATGGCGCATTATTGTTGTTGTGATTTTGATTTTGGGCGGCATCTGGCTGACGGCAGGCGTGGCTGAAGCTGTTGTAGAAGGGGAAACGCACGCTGTAGATGAAATGATTCTGCTGGCGCTGCGTGAACCTAATGATGTAACGGACCCTCTAGGCCCCCGCTGGTTTGAAGAAATGGTGCGAGATTTTACGTCGCTGGGCGGTACGGGAATTCTTATTCTGATCGTTACGGCCGTAAGCGGCTACCTGGTCATGCTGAGACGGTACAAGCGAATGATTGTTTTGCTAACGGCCGTATTTGGGGGAATGCTGCTCAGCACGCTTCTAAAAGGCATTTTTGACCGGCCCAGGCCAGATCTCATTCTGGAAGGCAGCTACGCGTTCAATGCCAGCTTCCCCAGTGGGCACGCCTTGCTTTCCGCGGCAACCTATCTCACCCTGGGTGCCCTCTTAGCACAAATTCAGCCTCGGTTCCGGCTAAAGGCATTCATTGTCTTGCTTTCCGTTTTCATCATGGTCATTGTGGGATTTAGTCGCCTGTACCTGGGCGTTCACTGGCCTTCTGACGTGCTGGCTGGCTGGACAATTGGTGCCATTTGGGCCCTGCTTTGCTGGGCCGTTGCTCATTGGCTTCAGGAAAACGATACGCCTCTGCGGGAGTAACGTAGCTATCTAAGCATGGGCTACCCTGACCAACGAACCAGGGTAGCTCATTTCTGGTCTTTTGCCTTAACTACCTGACTAAGCTCTAGGCTCTTCTTTTTCTCACCTGCTGCACAATATAAAAAAGCAGCAATCCCCCCAAAATAGCATAAATAACATAGGAGTAAGTATCTATCCAACCTAAAATACGCTGCCAATTTCGGCCTAAATAAACGCCGCCGCCAGCTAGAATGAGGTTCCATATTGTTGTGCCAATCAGCGTAAAAATGAGGAAGATGCCAATGTTCATTCTTTCCAGGCCTGCCGGAATAGAAATGAGGCTGCGAATTGTTGGAATGAGACGGCCGAATAACACCATCTTCTTGCCGTGCTTATTGAAGGTCTTTAAACTCGAATCCAGTTCATCCTCAGACATCAACAAATATTTACCGTTTCTCTTTATCCAGCCGCGCAGACGCTCTTCTCCCAGCTTAATGCCAAGATAGTAAATGGCGGTTGCGCCAAGCGCCGCTCCGATTGTCCCCGCCAGCATAACGCCCGCAAAATTCATCTCACCTTTGTCCACTAAAAATCCCGCAAAGGGCATCACCACCTCAGAAGGAATAGGCGGAAAGAGATTTTCGATAAACATTAAGAAGACGATTCCAGGATATCCTGCTGTTTGTATAATTTGCTCCGCTATAATGCGAATTTGTTCCAGTATGGCAGAGATAGGGTCCCCCTTTCCATTAAATAAAAACTGATGTTACGTACTTCGTCTGGAAAGATCTCAAGAGTCTTTTTAGTGCTTATCACAAGAGAGAACCAAGACTTTTGAAATCTGTGCTGCGTATGATTAAAAATTTTAATCTAAGTTGATGGGAGTAGTCGGTGTTTTGTGTGGACATACATCTTCTTGATGAAGGCAACTACCGGATGTGTCCACTCGCCCATAACCTGGCCATTTTCCAGCAGGTGCAACAGCTCTTGCGGATTAGTAATGGGTTCATCTGGAACCTCGGCCCAGGCAACGCCTATGTCCGCCAGACGGTGCGCATCCGTGCCGGCACTGTTCACCACTTCATGATCTTTGGCCCACTGTATTGCCTTTCTGTTGTAACGCGAGAACGAGATACGCGCGTTAAACGTCTCTACAATGTCTATGTCATTGGCTATTTGAGCCAGCGCCTCCGGACGCAAGCGCCCTCTTTTCCAGCGATCGAACCCATGTGGCAGCAGGACAAGGCCGCCTTGCTGCTTAATCTGGTCTACAGTTTCCACAGCGGACAGGCCCGGAGGGATTTTTTCTTGGAGAAACAGACCAATAATTTCCCCTTCTCGCGTGGTTACCTCTTCACCGACAATGATAGACAAGGGCGATTTTTCTTCTTCTGGTTCTGAAGCAACCATTTTCTGTAGCTCTTGAGCACCCCAGACTTCATTGTGGTCTGTAATTGCCTGGACGCGAATCTCTTGCTGACGGCAGCGGGCCGGAATTGCGGCCAGGGGTGTCACGCAGTCTACAGAAGCCTCCGTATGGCAATGTAGATCAATTTTCATCGTTGTCTTGTTCCCCATCCTCAGGCTCAGGTAGCCATATGTTTAGCGCCTGGGGCAATACTTCAATATTTATGGTAGCATCTTCCGCTACGTCAGGAAAACGCCTTAATGGAAAAATTTCCTCTTCTTTTGTTTGAAAGTCAAAATCGAACGGCCGTATATAGTCGTCCACGTGAAACGGAAAACCTTTCCACACAATTTCAAGCCGGGGCACCGCATACGTAGACACGCTGGGCAGCTCAGCAATTTCCTCCGTGAGCAGGCTTCTCATATATTGGAAGTAACTTTCCTTCTGTTCACCGTCGATGCAAACGACATGCAGCAAACCATCGGCTGGATCGGCGTCGGGGGCAAACTTTAGGCGCGGCCCGACTGCGGTAGTGTTCAATATTTCTACCAGCAAGAACTCAGTCGAAAGCTCCCGATCGGGCAGGCGTATTTTGGTCTGTTGTCCATAGCCATCGCGAAACACCTCTACAATCGATTTGATACTGCGCGTAACGCTTTTGCCCTTTTCTGGATCGTATGTCGCCAACACCTGGGCGAAAAAGCCAAAACCAGCTCCTTCGATGAAATAATCTTCTCCCCAGGGGGCCGTTATGTGCCCCATATCGAATTTGCACTCTTGCGGCCGTTTCAAACGGGCAACGATATCCAGCGGCTTGCCCTCGACACGCAATGTGCGCGATATGTTATTGGCGGTGCCCATAGGCAAAATTGTGAGAGCGGCCGCATCGTTGCCTATCAGGCGCGTGGCCACAGCTTTGGCCGTGCCATCGCCCCCCGCAGAAACCACCAGGCCTTCCACACCGTCCAAAATAGCGTCCAGATCATCAACACAGGTTGTCGCCTGGTAAACTGGATTATAGCCAGCCTCTTTAAGCCCCTCTTGCAGTTCCTCGGCGGAAAGGGAGTGCGTGTTGCCGGCTTGTTCGTTGTAAATTAAGGTTGCTTTCATGTGTTTGTTTAACACCCTCCACTAAGTGGTAGATTGAGCGACAACTTCTTCTTCGCCGTTCCATAAAGCATAGTAGACCACGGCCCCCAGCAAAGCCTGGAAAAAAATAGTACCGATACGAAAGACAGCCACTGCGGCCGCTACTTCATTGGCGTTTGCTGGAGAGGTGGCGGTCAAGAATCCCACCATGCTGGCCTCTGTGACACCAACGCCGCCAGGCACGGGCACCAACCGCCCCAGCATACTGGGCAAGATAAAGCCCAAGAAGAGAGTAGGGTAGCCCAGGTCTAGCCCAATGCCACGCAACGACAGGTCTAAGGCAACAATACCGGCCGCAAATGCCAGCAAAGTAAGAAGAAATGAATATCCCATAATGCGCCAGGTAAGCACCTTGGGAATGGCCTCTAGAAAAGTATGCCACTTCTCCTCTATCTTGAGCTTCCTTGCTACCCAATCGGCACCTTTTGACAGCCACTGGCGGGTGGCGGGAATGATGGAAATGAGCGTAACGGTCGTAATGACTCCCAGCAAAATAAAAGCTGGCGTTCTGGCTGCTTCAAACCATAGCGCCGCTATCAGTGAGCCAACAATAAATATCGTCTGGTCGATGGCGCTAGAAAAAACCACAGGCACGCTGCTTTTAGCCACCGGCACGCCCACCTGCTTCATTAACCCTGCCCGCGCTGCGATTCCCCCCGGCAGCAGGGTAGCGGCCTGCCCGGCCACGTAGGCTTTAAACGTAATAAACCAGGGCAAATCGCCATCAAACGGCTCCATTAATACCACAAAACGCCACCCTTTTAGGAATAAATAGGCGGCGGCCAGTAAAAGAATAAATGGGGCAAAATTGTAATCGAAGCTTTTAAGGGCGCTCCATATTTCCTCCCCATTGAGGTACTTGAAACCAGCATAAATGACGCCACCCAGAATCGCCAGATGGAGCCCGTACTTTAAATAATCTTTTGAGGTGATTGATTTTAATTTTTCCATGCTCCTATATTAATTAAGAAGGGCAAAAGCCTTAATAGGTGAGGGTATACAGAAGGGATACAATTTAGGATACTTATTTATTCTCCCTGGCTCATTTGGCGAATGGCAATTTGTTTACAAATGCTTTCGAGGGCAAATTTGAGTGACTTCATCAACTCTGAATCTTCTCGATAGTCGGCAGGGGCTAAGTTCTGCACTTGGTGCCTACTGTGGGCTTGTTCATACCCTTCCCAACCTTCAGCATCTTCTGATTCAAACACCCCAATAGCTAACCCATCGTGATCCGCCAGATAAGCAAATACGGGCATATCGCTGTCGCCATCACCCACGTAGATGAGCTGATTTAGTGGAACGTGCCACTCATCATGGGGAATGTCGCGGTAAACATCATCGGTAATCAGCGGCTCGTCGATATTCATCCCCTTACATAGCTTGAGCAAATAGCGGATTTTGTCTTGATAAGACACCAGGTTCTTGACGGAAGCTAAATTATCGTCATCGTCAAAATGAAGTTCTCCTCCCCAAAGCGTGCGAAACTTATCAGCAACGGCCGTTGCCCTTGGTATTTCTAACATGCCCGCCGTTAGCAGATAAAACTC
Organism: Promineifilaceae bacterium (SeqCode); assembly: GCA_041987425.1. Classification (GTDB taxonomy): domain Bacteria; phylum Chloroflexota; class Anaerolineae; order Promineifilales; family Promineifilaceae; genus Leptofilum. Next base: position 5,355 of record JBHIWP010000297.1, read on the forward strand.
CACCTCTACCTCTGGAAGAATCTCTTGAGCGTGGTCCGTAAGACGGTCAAACATTTCCTCTACATCTGGATACAACTCTAGCTTTTGCCCTACTTCCGCAAACGTTTCAGAAGTAAGAGAAAAATCGTCACGCTGCTCGGCCTCCTGCATCAGCACATAGAAGCGCGCCAGCTTTTTGTCCCAGCCATCTTCGATAAGTGGCTCAATCTTTTCTTCGTCGAACGTGTCTGGCTCATAGCCACAGTGCTCTAGCAAGGCAGGAAAGCTGTCTGGGGCTAACGTTTCGTCAAAATCAAACACCAGTGCAATACGATTGACGTGTGGCTCGGTGACGCGCTTGTTATTAGAATCATTTTTACTGTTGGTCATTTTTTTCCTTGGTTTTTCGTTTTCCACATCATGCATTTCCCGCTCAAAGCCCGGGAACGGCCGTCACCACCACATCATAAACACCCCAGCTAAAGTCGAGTGCTGTCTGCAAGCGTGACGCTCTTTCTTTGCTTTCAATATGCTTCTTTAGAACGGCGTTTGTTGGTGAAGAATCAGCTTCCAGCTATCTTCTCGCCAAACATAAGTGCTGCTGATCAGCGCCTCATAAACATGGTTCCCTTCGTGCTGTGCAGCCACTTTATAGATAATCACCTTCACGCCCTCGTTCACGCCGATGACCTGTACTTCAGATAATTCAAAGGAGTGCCATGGTTGGCTGTCGATAGAGGCCAATATCGCCTCTTTTCCCTTTACCAACATGCCTCCAGGAAACAGCATGACGGCCTCTTCAGCCAGGAGCGAATCATAATAGGTTCGGGCCGTGGCCTGATCGGTAGCTAATGCCTGCCAACCATTCTGTTCAAGCTTCTCTACATCGGGTTTGCCATTGTGTTGCATCAACAAGCTCCTTACGGCCAAACGGACGGCCGCTTACTCAGAAATATTTCTGCTCGGTCAGCCACTGATTTTTCACGGGATACGGCCGTCCTTGCCGCCAATCACCCCTGCGCATCCGTCGTCTATCTCGGCTGGCGCACCAACCGCGGCAGGGTGCCTACCACATCACTCGTTTCAAAAAATGGCTGCGTTAAACCAACTTCTTTACTGCCCGGCGTGCCCTTTATCAGATCACCCGCGGCTAAATGAAGCTTAAGTTGGTGCAGCGCCTCCAAATGCTCGGTAAGCGTTCCCGACTCCCACTCAACGTCCGCGTCCATTTGTTGGGCAAGCACCTGAACCAGCTCAACTTCTACCCCACCGGGTGTATCGGCAGAGCGCGTCACCCATGGCGGATTTTCCGAGACGCCCACAACCATCACGTCGTTGCGCACGTCGTCTGTGGTTCCTTTCGGAGCGTGCGGAAGGGTGCAGCCGCCAAGCAACAGCAAAATGAGTGCAAACAGAAACTTGTTCACTGGATTATGCTCCATGCAGGAACTGAAAAGCTCCCAGTTCTAGATCCTTCTTGAAAAGCTTGTAATCTTTCGTTATGCGTTCGGCGGCCATTTGGGCAAAGCGCACCACGTCATCTACAAAAACGTCAGGAATTATGGAAGAGAGAATACGTTTTTCAGCATCGCCTTCCATGATGCCCGTGTCTTCGTCTGAACGAGCATGGGTTTGGGCCAGCGTTCGCCCGCAAATGTGTGCGTAACGCTTGAGTTCTTTCTTATCCAGATCATCTACGTCAATATCATCTTTGTAGGGGCTGCGCTCGCGCACCAGGAACGGTTTATCGTCAATGTGAACACGGCCGTAATACGGATCGCCCCCCACCAGATGGATGTTTTGCGCCGTCACAATGTTTTCAACTTTATCGGCGTCGCCCTCATCATCCGGTGTCAGGCCAGCCAGAGCCGAGCGCCGGGACTGTTTCATTTCTAGAATGATGTTGTCTTCGGGCGCGGAGGAACGGCCGTTAATCATCACAAAATACCGGTCCAATCCCAAGCTGGCCGTGCCGCTGTCCTTTTTGATGGCAACATCCACGACCTTGAAGAAATCCTCCTCCTTGCCCTCACTATCAATCTCATTGTCCTCCCGGTAGCGGCTCACCACGTCCTGAAACTGCGAGACATATTTGGAATGCGGCACAATTTCGTCTGATGAAACAAAACGTTCCTTTTCCAGGTCAATCAGCTCATCCAGAAACGCTTCACGCCGCGTGCGAGCGGAAGTCAGCAGATCCTGAATCATCTCCGGGCTGTTATCAATGCGGAACTCATGCCACTTTTCCCGGTCGTCGTGGGCGTAAGCTTTCAACGCCTTCAGATACCCCTTTACAAAGGCCCGCACAACCTTGCGCGCCTTCTTCTTGGAAAGTCCATTTTCACCGGCTATCAAGAAAAATCCCGCCCCGCCGCGCTTGAGATCATAGGAAAACGGAGCCACGTGCGCCTCATCAAAA
>JBHIWP010000298.1:0-7743 GCA_041987425.1 Promineifilaceae bacterium (SeqCode)
CTTCAATTACGCGCTCATTCAAAGCAATCGTCGCACCACTACCATAGGTAAAGATAGCAAAAGGCTTTGGCTCGAACGCCCGTGCTTCCTCATAGGCGGCAACTTCCAGGTCTACATTGTAATTTGTCTCGCGGAAGATCACCTCTAACGTAGCCCCACAAACACCACCTGCACCATTCAGATCTTCAAGAGCATCTTCTGTAGCAAAGGCAAAAGCATCGCCCAGGATAGCAGCGAGTGGCCCTTCACGGCCAGCGTGTTGATGAAGGTAGATCGTTTCCCCAGTCAGGTCCACTTCACACCCTTCCAGAAATTCCATAGTCTCTTCTTCAGCCTCAGCTTCTTCCGTAGGTTCTTCTGTCGGCTCTTCTTCAACAACCTCTTCTACAGGCTCGTCAGTAGGCTCTTCAACAACCTCCTCTACAGGCTCGTCAGTAGGCTCTTCTTCCATTGGTTCTTCTTCGTCCACGGTTTCTTCTACTACTTCGGTGGTATCTTCCGTGTCCGTCGTCTCTGCTGGTTCGCCTTCAGTTGATGAACAGGCAACCAAAGCCAAAGCCATAAGTAAACTTAACAACAGAATAAAAAGTGATCTCTTCATTATTCGGTTCTCCTTCCTAAAGAACAACATAGGTAAACATACCCTCAAAACCAATAGAGTTTTGAGTAAAAATGAATGAGTCGTAATTACAATCTATGCCAATTTCACCTCCTTTGAAATCCGGTGTCTTTTACTTCTTAGCAAACAAAGTGCGACAAAACGTCACCGCGAAAAGGGACGTAAACGCCAGGAAGCTTTGATAAGCTGCCATCGGTAGGCCATGCCGCGCGGCTCGAAAATCAGAAATAGCATGAGCATAAGACCGAAGAAAATGGGTCTAAATGAAGCAAGCAAACCTGCTGCCTGGTCGGGAAATATCAAGGCCAGTTCGGTACCGACATCAATAGCGATATCTTCGAGCAAAATAAAAATTGCAGCGCCAAAAAACGGGCCTAGTCTGGTTCCCAATCCGCCGACAACGATCATTCCCAAGAAAACAATAGATTCTATTAAATTGTAGCCAAATTCTGCCCCCACACCCCGCTGAGCATGTGCTCGCAACGCACCAGCAATGCCAGCAAAAAGGGCAGCGATGAAGAAGGCGCGCAGCTTCGTAGAGAACAGATTTACCCCCAGCAGCTCGGCCGCCAGATCGTTATCGCGAACGGAAACAAAAGCGCGACCCAACTTTGTTCTGGAAATATTGGTGGTAATAATGGTAGTAATAATCAAACACACCAGGGAGATATAGACAAATCTCGACACTTCACTAAAGGGTTGCCCGGCGATCATTACAATCGGCAGTTCAATAAACCCGGAAGTGCCCCCAAGATAATCTTTGAATGAATGGCGACTTAACCAGGGAATGATGAATTGGGCCGCCAGCGTAGCCATCGCTAAATAAAAGCCCTTTACCCGTAAGGAAGGTAGACCAAATATGAGGCCCACAACACCAGTTCCCACGGCCGCCAGCGGGATAGTTATGTAAATTGGAAGACCCCAATGAATCATCATTAAGCCGGACAGATAGCCACCAACCATCATAAACGCGGCCTGGCCCAGCGAGATTTGTCCACAGTAGCCAGTTAGCAAATTGAGTCCCTGGACTGCAATAATCGTGTAGCAGAGTCGGTTGATTAAATTGACTGTGTAGGCGCTGCCCCACATTGGAACCGTGAACAAAGCGACAAGGGCAGCCAGAGTTACCAGCCAGTGCCAGTTCTTGCGCAGAACAGACATGTCCTGCTCATAACTTCGATCAAAATCTCCTGCTGGTCGTAATACAGACATGATCAAATCCTCTCAATGCGCTTTTGGCCAAATAATCCTTCGGGCCGGAAAACCAATACAATGAGCAACAAGACATAGGGAACTATTTCAGCGGAATTGCGCACTTCAATGACCGTAGAAGCCTGCACAAGAGCCTGAACCAAACCTATCAACAGCCCGCCTACAATTGCTCCGGCCAATGACTCCAGACCTCCCAACAGGATAGCGGGGAAGGCAACTAAAGCAACCAGTGACAGCGTGGCGCTAATGCCGCTTGTGGTGGCGAGCAAGACTCCACCCAGCGTGGCTAAAATGCCCGCCGTGGCCCAGGACAAGCCGAATACACGGGGAACTTTGATACCTACGCTGCGCGCCAACTCGTGGTCTTCAGATGTAGCCCGCATAGACAGCCCAATCCTGGTATAGCGGAAGAAGACAACGAAGAGAGCAGCGGCAAGAACGGCAACGACAAAAGATGCCAGCAACGCTTCTTTTATGATGATCCGGTCCAAAAACACGATGCTTTCTCCATTAACGGGAGGGACCGGAATTTGAATAACGTCGTCAGGAGAGAAAAGCGGAGGCGAGAAATTTTCAGGTTCTACGCCAAAGGCAATGTTGGCGAACCCTTGCAGAACCTGCCCCAGGCCGAGTGTCATTAGAACAATAGCCAGCAAAGGTTGGCCAGACATGGGTCGCAGTGCCACCCGTTCTATGAGCAGCCCCAGGAGAACGGCCGTTACCAACCCAAAAATTATAGCCAGCCACAACGGTAAACTAAACATCTCTGAGCCGTCGTTTCGACCGCCGCTAAACCACCAGGTGATCCAGGCCCCAACCATAACCATTTGACCATGAGCAAAGTTAAAGACCTCTGATGATTTATAGATAAGGACGATTCCCAAGGCAATGAGTGCCAAGACACCCCCGTTTAAGAGACCGGTGACAATTTGTTGCGGTACGAGTGTCCAATTCATTCCTCACTTCTCTCCTTCTAAACGAATACTGGTTGCTTAAGCGGCAAGCGCCATAATACGTATGTCCGTTTCTATTACTTCTTCTCTGCCATCTTGATAACGTACAGGTGCACTCACGCGGATGTTCTTTTGGCCACTGTACATCGCTTCGATAATGTCGAGATAACGCTCAAATAAGAAGCCGCGACGCAGCTTGCGGGTGCGGGTCATTTCCGCCTCGTCGGCGTCAAACTCTTTGTGCATGAGCACAAAGTGGGAGATGCGGCCAGCCGGGGGCAAACTTTCGTTGACCTCCGCGACAGCCTGCTGTATCAGGTCATATACTTCTGGCTTTTGCGATAGATCGACAAAAGTGGTGTACCCTAACCCCCGCTTTTCTGCCCAATTGCCCACATTGTCGAAGTCGATAATGATGAGCGCCGTTACGGCGTCGCGTGTTTCGCCGCCAACGGCCATGACATCGCGAATGTAGGGGCTGAACTTGAGCCGTCCCTCAATAAACTGAGGTGAAAAACGCTCGCCATTAGCCAGTTCAATCATATCTTTGACGCGATCGAGATAGATAAGATGCCCATCCTGATCGATGTGACCGGCGTCACCTGTGCAAAACCAGCGACGGCCGTCTTCATCGCTGATGATATCGTTGGCCGTTGCCTCGGGGTTTTTATAATAACCCTGCATCACGGTTGGGCCGCTAATCTGAATTTCGCTGGATTCACTAACGCGCACTTCAAGTCCCGGGGCTGGAGTACCTACACTGGCAAACTTAATGTCTCCATCCCGGTGCATCGTCGCTCCCCCTGTGACCTCTGTGGAGCCGTAAACCTGCTTTAAGTTGATGCCAAACGCGTGGAAAAAGCGCACTGCGTCAGGGCTTAGCGCAGAACCGGCCGTATAGGCAGAGCGCACCTTTGAAAGCCCCAGTTTGTCACGAATGGGGCCAAAGACGAGCAAATCCCCCAAGGCGTAAGCCAAGCGCAGGCCCGGCCCTACAGATTGCCCGGTAAATTTTTTGTCTGCAACTTTATAACCGATGGGCAAAAACAGCTGGTACAGTTTCCGATTCAGCCAGGAAGCATCATTCATGCGCACGCGCACGGTAGCTACAACTGTGTCCCAGAGCCGCGAGTTATATAAAATATTCTCTGGGGCGATCTCGCGCACATTTTCCCGCACGGTTTCTGGCTCTTCGGGAAAGTTCATAATCATGCCGGTAACCACGTGCGGCGCGATGCCCAAAACCGGCTCCGCGATCCAGCCCATAGGCAAGAAGCTCACGTGATTATCCGTATTGTAACGGGGGTCCACCTCAACATAGGCATTGGCCGAATACATAATGTTCTCGTGACTCAGCATAACGCCTTTGGGCAAACCAGTGGTGCCGGAGGTATAGCAAAGCATGGCCAGATCGCTGCCTTTGCCCAAGGCTATCTCTGTTTCAAAGCGATCAGGCTCCTTTGCAACAACGGCTTGCCCCATTTCCTGCACTTCTGCATAGGAGATTAGCCAATCTTCATCGTAATTCCATAAGCCACGATCATCCCAGTAGATGACTTTTTTCACGTTTGGAATGTCTGCGCGAGCCTCAAGCAGCTTATCGCACTGTTCTTGATCTTTCGCCAATACAAAAACAGCGTCACTATGGTTGATTACGTAGGCAAATTCGCTGGGAGTAGAATCTGTGTAGAGGCCAACGGCCGTTCCCCCCGCAGCCTGTATGGCAATATAGCCCCACATATATTGCCGGTCGTTATCACCAACCGTGCAAATCTGGTCGCCACGCTGTAGCCCAAGCGCTATCAGCCCCAGAGCAAAGCTTCTAACCTGTTCATATGAATCTTGCCAGGTAAATTCACGCCAGATGCCAAGCTCTTTTTGTCGCAAAGCGACAGCGCGAGAATCTTGGCTGCGCTTCTTTACTTGCTCTAAAAAGTACTGTGGAAGAGTCTTTGGCTTATCCATATCTTCTTTTTCCCCCATGCAGGAATTTTCAAAATGGTTTTGGGTCACGCCTTGAATAGACGTAAGTGCGATGCTCTCTTAAGGCGCTAAGCCTGTCCCAAATAGGCCCGAATTACCTCGTCGTTATTTCTGATTTGCTCTGGCTTTCCATCACCAATCTTTACACCAAAGTCCAGCACAACAATGCGGTCAGCAATATCCATTACCAACCCCATATCATGTTCAATCAAAACGATGGTAATGCCGCGGCGCTCGTGAATATCCAGAATAAACCGGGCCATATCTTCTTTTTCTTCAATATTCATGCCCGCCATTGGCTCATCTAACAGCAGAAGCTCCGGCTCAAGCGCCAAAGCACGGCCCAATTCGACACGCTTGCGCAAGCCATAGGGCAGCGCCCCTACAACTGATTTGCGAATATCAGCAATCTCTAGAAAATCAATGATCTCTTCTACGCGATGGCGATGCTTTACTTCTTCTTTGCGCCCCTTCCCCCAAAAGAGAGCACAATCAATAGCACTTTGATTGATATGGATGTGGCGAGCCGCCATGAGGTTATCTAGCGTACTTAAACCGGTATAAAGGGCAATATTCTGGAAAGTTCGGGCAATGCCCAAAGCTGCAATTTTATGGGTTGGGGTTTGGGTGAGGTCTGTGTCATTATAGAGGATTTGGCCTGCTTGAGGGCGATAAAAGCCACTAATGCAGTTTAGCATTGAGGTTTTTCCAGCTCCATTTGGCCCAATAATGGCTCTGATTTCACCTTTTTTCACGGTGAATTCAACATCTGAAAGAGCCTTGTTCCCCCCAAAGCTTATTGACACGTTTTTAACGTCAAGCATTGCACCATTTGTATTCATGCAGCCTCTCGCTTGTCTTAAGGTAACTAAAAAACCTCTACTACAAGGCTCTACTTCTATCCCGTCAGGGTAAAAATTATTTCTTTTTTGTGTGGAGTATACAAAGGGTTTTCTTCTCTATTTATACAAAAGTTACCATATGCGTAGTTTGCTGGCAACTCATTGATCCCCAAATTAACGCCTACAGCCAGAATGCGATTAATTCAGGGGTTGCCCGCTATTATATCGGGTTGACCCATAAAATTGCTATAAAATTATTAGGACATTTGGGCTGGAAACAGCGACCAAAGCTTTTTGACATAAAACTTAAGGCTGTTGAGCCAACTTTTCTAAACCTGTTCTGTTAAAAGCTGCTTGGGCAGTTCTGCCGGTACATAGTGAGGATCTCGCCAGCGAGTGAGCTTAACGATGTGGCGGGCCAGCCACCAACCAGCGCGAAAAAGCCGGGGATATTTGAGAAGATAGGCAAAGCGGGCAAGGCGGGCGCGCATACGCAAATGTACAAAAAGTGGATGCTTGCGCAGCCGCTGCTTATAGGTGGCAAAGCTGAAATCGTTCTGGGTAAAGGCGTCTTCCAATGCGGCAGCAGCCACCTCGCCGTAGCCCAGGGCAAAGGAAATTCCTTCACCAAAAAGCGGGTCGGTTCCGGCCGCATCGCCCACCAGGATGACACGCGGCATGGCGAAACGGCCGTCTGACCCCCACCACCTTATCGGATGTCCCTTAAGTTCATATTGGCTCAGATCGCGCCTGCGCTCGGCCATCGCGTCACGCAGCGTTTGCTTTAAATCTGCTTTGGGGCGCTCGGGCCGGGCGCGGCTGTCAAAAACGCCTCGATTCATAAACGGCTTGCCCGCTACATAGCTGGGAAAGTCCCAATAGTAGCCCTGCAGCTGATGCTGAGTCATTGGTGTGAAGTCGAAAATAGCCACGCCGTCGCGGAATTCGGGCTGGTTCTGGGCATTTTCCGGGGTAAGTACTTCAATAAGGCGGGCCACGCGGGAATCATCTTCCCACTTAAGGCGGCGGCGCACAAAGCTGCGCGCCCCATCGGCCGCCACCACCGTTTGGGCATGGAACACGCCTTTTTCTGTTGTAACTTCTACGTAATCATTGTGGAGCACCACGTCCGTGACCGCTTCCCCCTGCCGCACGGTGACGCCCAGGGATTCGGCCGTTTTCAACAGCCAATGGTCAAACTCGTCCCGCCGAATGATGCGGAAAACCGGGTCGCCAAAGAAGGAGTAGCTTTTATCTTCGTAGACCAGGCGCACTTCATGCACTTCGAAATTTTTTGGCTCAAACGGCAGCCCCAGCCGGGCCAAAATGTTTTGGCCAATGTGGGTCACCCCACCGCCACACAGCTTCTCGCGAGGATGAACTGCCTTGTCCACCATCACAATGCGCCCGGCCCAGGCGGGATTATTTTTTATCAGATGCAGCGCAGTTGATGTGCCTGAAGGCCCCGTCCCCACGATCAAAATATCGACGTGTTGAATCTCCGCCATTTTCTCCTTCCGCCTCCGCTCCGTTGGCAGTATTCAGTGGTCAGTAAATCAGTATTCAGTTTTTGCTTTTACTGAATAGTAACTTACCGATTACCGATTACTGTAATTACCGTGTAATAAACGGTAACATTATAGCATGGGGCAGCGGAATTGCCTGTTCGGTGCCCAGGGCGGCAGCAGGCGTGCTGGTTGGCTGACTGTTGCCCGCCAGATCGGTCGCGCGAACGCGGAATTCGTAGAGCTGAGCCGCGTCTGGTGGTACGAAGATACCGCTTACGGCCGTTGTCCCACTCAACCATGACGTCCAGGTCACATCCCCTTTGGCCCGATAATCTACCCTATAGCTGGCAATGCCAGAAAGGGCATCCGTCCCGCTCCACTTCACCAAAAAGCCGCTGGTCGGCATCTGGTAAACGGCCGTCACTGTCGAGGTGGGAACCGTAGTGTCAATGCCAAACTGGAGGAGCGGCGTGCTGAGCGTTTCTGTCAGGCCGTTGGTGTTGCTGACAACGGCCGTTGCCTGCCAATACAGTTCCGGCTGCTCAGTAACAAAATCGTGCGTGTGGCTGAGAACGGCCGTGCCCCACGTTTCCGTCACCAGCTTGTTGGTCTGGGACATATCGGTG
>JBHIWP010000299.1:0-7743 GCA_041987425.1 Promineifilaceae bacterium (SeqCode)
AGCAAGTTTGCAACCGGATGCCCTGTCCCCAGTTCAGAATGAATGGATATCCGGGACTGTTCTGGATCGGCCATTACCATAGAAACACTGTTGCTGCCTAAATCGACGCCCAGCACCGGCTGCTGTTGCAGCGCAGCAAAGTAATGGACAATTGTGCCAAACGCATGGGCGGTGGGGCGAATAGGGTAACTGCTCCAGTCGCGCAGTTCCTGGACGCCTGGCAGTTCGTTGATCTTTAATTCCTCATACAGACCCGTAATCAGCCGCACCGCATCGTCTAGCTGCTCAGTCTCCAACGTAGGGCGTAAATTATTGGCAACCTGCACGTTGGCGTATGTGCCCAACATCTTTTGCACGCGCTCGCGCAGCCGAATATTACCGGCAAAGATCACCTCTGGCTGCTGGCCGTCGCCCATCACGCTTATGCCCAGGCCAACCGACTCTACAATTTGCAAAAGACGATCTTCTGCCCCGTTATCAGTGCCTCCTGTAATTAGGACAAGTTCTGGCTGAGACTGCACCACAGCGCCCACCTGTTCGTGCGGCGGTCGCGGGTCAGAGAGAGTCAGGCGATCTCTTTCATGGTGGTAGACGGCACGCAGCGCCTTGCGCGCTGAGCTAATACTTACCTCTTCAAACAGCCCAATCAACAGCACGTTTAGGGGCTGTGCCGCGCTGGCTACGGCCGCAAAGTGATCTACCCCGGTGCCATCGGTGCGCACGGGGCGAATGAGCCGCCCCTGCTCGTTTAGCAGCTTACGCCCCGTTATCTCAGAAATACGGCCGATCGCTTGCTGCACGCCCTGTGCCACGTCAAACCATGGGGCATGGACTGTGGTGGGAACGGCCGCACGGGCAACGAGTCGGTACTCACCAGCCACCATGTCAAACAAAACCACAGTCGTGTGTGTGCTGCCACAATCGGCAACCAGGAAAGATTCGTACGTTTCGATCTGCGGCATTTCAGTCGTCATTAGAATCGCTGTACCAGTTCTGTGAGGAAGAAATTGAGCCGATCTGCCAGTAAAATAAGCCCCGTGCTCACCAACGTGGCAAACAAGGCCCCAAAAGTGACGGTGAGGACGATGCGACCTACGGCCGTAATGCCCCGCTGCCAAACCGCTGGCTGCCATACGCCGCTGCTGCGCGGGCGCAGCGCCGTAAATTGAAATGCCAGCAAGGCGCACACGGTTAACACGGCCACCAAAGCACCCTGCAATGGGCTGGCTGGCTGCACATCCACAATTTGCGGCCAAAGCGTGCCCGTAAGGCTACCCAACAAAGCCACGGCCGCCCCCACACCCACCAGCAGCGCCAACGTGGTATTGCCCAACCAGCCAACACTGGGCAAACGCCGCGCCAGCAGCATGAGCACAAATAAAATAGGCACCAACCAGATAACAGAATCAGGGGCCGTGGGGTTGGCCTGCACCTGCAGCCAAATAGGCAGCAGCAGTTGGCGCACCACCACCACAGCAGCATAAGCAGCACTGACCCCTACCAATAGATGTGCTGAGATTCTGTACAGAGGATTATCGCCAATCATGTAGCTATAAATAAAGAGCGTCAGCACCAGGCCAATAATAAGTCCAGCAAATTCAGTCATAGGCTTTTATACCGAAGGTTTCCCCTGCTTTTTCTGCCGTCGGCTGCTGGCCAGACTCTGGCCGCCGTAAGAGATCAAGCCAATGAGCAGCAGGGTACCGGCCAAAAGCTGCCCTAAAATTTGGGCGTTTAGCCGGGAGCGCACGTCGCTTTCTGGCAGCGTCACCAGCTGTTCATAAACGGCCGTTTCTGGAATGCCGCCCAGAAACCCATTCAGCAAATCCGTAGCTGCGTAACTTCTTGCCAGCGGCGTCAGGGCCTGCGTTACGCCAGCCACCAGCGGCGCACCGTCGTTCAAGCTGCCAACCTGCTCAATCCAGTTCACCAGGCTGTCCCGGTCACCCGTGAGCACAATTACCAGGCCGACCTGACTCAGATCAGCCTGAAGATTAGCGTCAAGCACGCGGCCGTTTAGCTCTTCACAGCTGCTCCTGGCCGCCAGACAATTACCCAGCTGGCGCAGGCCAATCGTTTCACCTGGCAAATAACCAATCATCCGGGCATTGGCCGCAGCAGGCAGGTTGCTGGCTACGGCCGTACCTGCCGCATATTGGCTGGTGATGAGCACCGGGCTGCCATTAGCTTCTAGCTGGGCCAGGAGCAATTCGGCCTGGGGCGACAGCTCCCCAGCCATTGCTGGCGTATACTCCACAGCCACCAACACTGGCTGCCCGGCAGCGGCAGAGACGGCCGTTTCTACCGCCTGAACATTGGTCGGCACCGCTTCGCCAAGGGCTACAACGCCAGGCCCCCGAAGCCCTACCAACAAAACCACAATCAGCAAAATGGCTAAAGAAATTCGTAGCCATACGGCCGTGTCGTAAGCAGATTTTGTCTCCAGTGAGGTAAGCGTTTCCGGGGCTTCCTGCGTTAGCTGGTGCAGCAAGGCCACCTGCTGCTGCTGTTCTGGGGTTGTAACATACGGCGCTGCCAGCGCAACCGAACGCGGCCGGGCAATGGATGGCTCAATAGTTACAATGCCCTGCAATCCTTTCAGCGGCCCAGACTGTTCTTCAGGACCTTCAGGCTCGCGCGGTGGCTCGCCCGTTAACTCACGTGGCTTAAGCTGCTGTACCCATTCGGGAATTTCTGCTTTGGGCAAGGACTCTGCCAGCGGGGTGAGCGGCGGCAGCTCTTCCAGCAGAGAACGCCATTCATCACGGCTGCTGCCAGCTTCTGGCTGGTCTGCCAACACCCCAGACTGTGACACGCCGCTTTCCGTCTCGCCAGCATCCGGCTGCAGCCAGTCCGGAATTTCCATTTGTGCTTCTTTATTCGGCGCCTCGAAAACAGGCGGCGGGGCACTGTCTAATGGAGTATCTTGCAGCCAATCCGGCAGTTCAGCACCGGCCAGCTCTTCCGGAATACCTTCCAGCGTATCGCGCAGATCAATTTCAGGGAATACCCCGGGCAGTTCGCTTCCCACAATACCCTGGCTGGGCCTCATGCTGGCAATCCAGTCCGGTATCTCTTCATCCGAAGACTCTAAATTAGACGGTTCGGCTACCTCGGCTTGTTCATCCGCTTCGTCTAGCTGACTGAGCCAGCCAGGCAGATCTTCGCCAACGGCCGTTTCGGCAAAAAAGGTCTCGCTGGTCCAGCTATCTTCACTGACTTCGTCTGGAACAGAGTCTTCATCTACTTCTAAAATTGCTTCTGGCTCAGTAGCGGGCTGATCTTCAGGGAACTTCCACTCCTCTGAATCTGGTTCTGGTCGAACAACCAGCTCACCAGTCTCAATTGCCTCCATGTCAGACAGCCAGTCAAAATCATCCGCTTCGTCCTGGGGGGCGGCCGCAAAGGCATCTTCCAGCTCGGGTTCGTCGAAGCCCATTTCCCCATCATCAAAATCATCGAAGGCAAAGGCATCTGCGCCCACTTCCCGCTCATCGATACCTTCCGCTTCGTCTTCATCGGAGTCCGACAGCCAATTTATATCGGCTTCGTCTGCCAGCAGCTCGTCCACCAACCAGTCGTTGGCCGACTCGCCAGCAGGATCAGACAGTGCTTCTTCAACAGGTTCGTCCGACTCATCTTCTGACAAATCTGCCAGAAAGGCATCTACCTCTTCAACGGCCGAATCCAACCAGTCGGGCAGGTCATCTGTCTCCCCGGTAGAAGTTTAGAACAGGGTTGTAAAAGAAGCATCCGCCCCGGCGTCTTCATCCTCAACCATTTCCTCTTCTGGCAGGCCCATGAGCGGCCCGGTTAACTCAGCTATCTGCTCAGGATCGAGCAAATTTGTCTGTAATGGACCTAGCTCATCCATCCAACCCGGCACGTCTTCGGCCGTTTCCTCGGCTGCCTCGCCGAGCTGGGCGGGCAATACATCTGTTTGGGCCGGGCCAAGCTCTTGCAGCCAATCATCAGTAAAATCGGCTTCCTCATCGGGCTGATGGCTGAGCAAATCATCCAGGGCGATGGTGTCATCGGCCGGGTCATCCTCAGGAGTGCTGCCCAGATCGTCAAGTTCGTGCAGCCAGTCGGTTAGCCCACTGCTCACGTCATCCTCTGGCTGCTCATAAGGAACGGCCGTTTCCTCTACCATTTTGTCATCGTCGGCCAGATCGCTTAGCCAATCGGTAAGGCCAGGATTCGCTTCTTCCGCGACGTTGGCGTCTGCTGCATCATCCATTTCGCCCGCTTCAGAAAGCCAGTCCGGCAAATTAGCGTCCTCATCATCTGGGAAGAGGTCGTCCGGCTGGGGCAAATCCTCTGCCTTATCCAGCAGATCCTGGTAAAACTCCGTCGAGATTGTGGTGGGTGCATTAATAATGGGTTCCGGATCGCTATCATGAACCAACCAATCGGGCAGATCGCTTGTTTCCTTCTTCTCTGATTTTTCCGGCTTGCCCACTTCTGCATCGTCGGCATCCCTGGCCGAACCTATGTCGCCCGTGCGCAGCCAATCGGGCAAGGAGTGGGGATGCAGTTCGCCCGTGTCACCGGGACGGCGCGCCGGTAAGGAAAAAGGCTCATTGGGGGGTGGCGGGCTTTCTTCTGGTTCTTCTGATTTTAGCTGGTTGGTTTCCGCGATCAGGCGCGTACCGCATGTATCACAAAAAACGCGATCACGCGTGTTGGGGGTTTCGCAGTTGGGGCAGATAATGTGCGTACTGAGAGGCAATTTTGCCCCGCAGTTGTTGCAAAATTTACTGCTATATGGATTTCCAAATCCACAGGTCTTGCATTTAATTTCGTTACTCATTATTTATTGTACGGCCGTTCCACACCCATCAGCAGGCGCAGGCTTAAAAGCAATGTGCCCAAGGCCACACCGATGAGTAGGCCGCGCATGCCGGCGGCAACAATTACGTTCTGTACAAATTCCATTACCTGGTTTACAGGCTGCCGCAGCCCGGCGGGCAGCAGTCGGCTGGTCAGCAAAGCCTGTCCCAATAGCATTACAGTTGCCGTGAGACTAAATAAAAAGGCCCAGCGCGTGCGCTGTCGCTTAAGCAGCTGCACACCGGCCAAAAGCAAAAATATCCCAAGCAAAGAAGCCAACGCGGCTTCCAGAGGGGCCTGTACCCAACTAAAAATCAGGTTAACAGCATCGCCACCGTTGAGTTCATCCAAAACGGCCGCTACAAAAACCGCCAGCAAGCCCAGCACCAACACGCCGCTGTATAAATTTTGCTCCTTAACCAGCCGATTTAAGTGCACCACTAGCAAATTTAACACGCCCAAAATCAAAGCAATGGCCGCCAAAAACGAGGCCCAGCTCAGCACAACGGTACTGACACCGCTCACGTTGAACAAGAGGGCAATAAGCGTTATAAGTCCAAAAAATACGGCGATAAAAACAGCAATGCTTTGCTTTAGCTTCATGCTACCTTTTGTGATTTGCTTAGACAAGCTGGAAAACGGCCGTTCCCAAAATAAATAACACCACAATCCAGCGTAAAATATCCTGCAACTGCAGGCTGGCAATCTGGCTGGCGTTGCCTTCTAAGTAGGCGCTGGTGGCAAACAGCTCTTCACCAATAAGCACGTCATCAGCCGCAGCTACCGCTATCGCCAGCGCCGACGGATCGTCTGTGCCAATGACCTGGTCGATGTTCTGGCGGTTAGCAGCTTCGGCCATGATGGCCAGCTCTGGCCCAAAGCGCCCTACCATAATATTGCTGGCCACTCGTTTCTGCTGCAACAACACGGCCACCCCGGCACTGTAGGCAAAAGGGTCTGTTTCATGGGCTACAAATTGGGTTGAAGACAGATCAAATTTGCCAGAGCGCCCCGCTTCTATCAGCGCGTGCTGCACGCTGCCCTGCGCCAATGGCAGCAGTGTACCTTCTCCCACCGTGACCAGCGGCGGCGTACCGTTGGCACAGCCATCTTTTGCCAGGCTGTCCAGTACGGACGCTGCGCTTACACTTGTGGGATTGGCCCGGCTAACAAGGCTGGCCTGCCCCAGCGTCAGGTGCAGCTGCCGCCCTGACTCAATGGCGCGTCCAATCTGCCCTTGCAATCCGTGGAATCCGCTTAACGGCCGTAACACAACCGGACGCCCAGCCCGAACGCTGCGCGTCAGCAAGAAAAGCAGCAGGCCGAGCACCAGCACAACAGCCAATACAATTACCGGCGTCATAGTTCCCCCTCATGCTGTGCCAGGCGTACCATTAAGCTGTTTACGGCCGTAGGGCTCTCTAGCAAGCGGGCCAAAGGCTGCACCGGCGCACCCGGCCACAGCAAGGCCAGCGCAGGCTGGGCCAGCCACAACAGCTGGCTGCCAATAAAGGTAAGCGGCTGACCGGCTTCTAAGAGGGTAAGGGCAGCCGAATGCAGCCCTCTTTGTTTAAGGGAAGCGGCAATCTGGTCTAGAAGCAAATCGTGATCGGGTGAGTAACTCATGGCAAAAGGCCGTGGTGCTTCCAATGAACTACCCCGCCTCAAGCAGCGGGCATCGAATGCCAGTAAAGAAACTTTCGCCAGAGATGGCGGGGTATTGTGTGCAGAACAAAACGTTTTTAGAAATAGATTCGCTCTAAATTTGCTTTTGTTCTCCTTAACGTAAACCATTATATAACCTTTCAGTTTCAAATTGCTTTTTGTGGTTTACGCAAATCCCTTGCGGGTTGAAAAATAAATGGCTCAGACATACGAATTTTGCCAGCCAAAATTAACTTGACGTAACATAAAGTTACGGCTCGGAGTATAGCACGTTTGTTTGAGGGTGTAAAGCAAAGACCGGACGTATAGGGCCTTGGTACTATAACGGCCGTAGCCACCATTCTGGAGGAGAATTGCACCTGAAAATGGCCGATGCCTGCCCCTTTCCCCAACTCCCTCAAACGCCTAATTCAACGGTTGTCAAACGACTGCCAATTATCATGGCAACTAAATATTGCCTATGTCAAAGAAAAACACCTTTGGCAGACAAGGAGAAATCAAAGATGTCAATGTTAATGGATAGTTTTATTGAAACAGTTGCAGAGCGAGACGAGAACGCAATCGCACGCTTGCGCGCCGCTGTCAAAGGTCAGATCATCCTTCCAGAGGATCCTAATTATGACGCTGCTCGCCTCGGCCTGAACCTCGAATTTGTGCGTCGTCCAGGGCTGATTGTTCGGCCTATGGATGCGGTTGATGTGTCTCACGTGGTGCTGCTGGCTCGCGAGACAGGTATGGAACTGGCAGTCCGCAGCGGTGGCCACAGCCTGGCAGGGTTCAGCACCGTCGATGACGGCATTGTCCTCGACCTTACCAGCATGAAATGCATGGATGTCGATGTAAAAGAGCGCACAGCATGGGCTGAAGCAGGGTTGACAGCCGGTGAATACACCCAGAAAGCGGCCGAATATGGTCTGGCAACCGGCTTTGGCGACACTTCATCGGTGGGCCTGGGCGGCATAACTACCGGTGGCGGCATTGGCTTCCTCGTCCGCAAATACGGCCTGACTATCGACAATTTGCTGGCCGTCCAGATCGTCACCGCCGACGGTAAGATTCGCTATGTCGATGCTGAGTCCCACCCGGATCTCTTCTGGGCCATTCGCGGCGGTGGCGGCAACTTTGGCGTGATCACCCAGTTTAAATACCGTTTGCATCCCGTGCATATCATTGCTGGCGGTATGCTCATCCTGCCTGCTGAAGCCAAGGTAATGGCTGACTTTGCGGCCGCAGCTGCGGCCGCAC
>JBHIWP010000300.1:0-7629 GCA_041987425.1 Promineifilaceae bacterium (SeqCode)
TTCCTTAAAACTTTGAGCCAGGCCCTGCAAAATGCTTTGTGCGGTGGCTTCATCCAGCAGCACCACGTGGGCCAGCTCGGCCACCAGGCGCGCCAGCACGGGATGGACCGACTCGCCTTGCAGGGCGGCCTGAGCCTCGCTACTCCAGGCAAAGCTGTCGGCGAAGGCCCATTCTGCGGCCTCTACGGCGTCTTCCAGCCTGCTGAGGCCGTCGCGGATAACGGCCGCTAGCCGCACCAGCCATTCCTCCTGCATGGGCAGCTCCTCGTAAACGTCTTCCAGGAACGGCCGTATTAGCTCCGCCAGCTTTTCATCGCTCAGCCGCTGTAGGTATTGCCGATTGACCCAGTTGAGCTTGTCCCAATCAAAAGTAGAGGGGCTGGGAGACAGCCGCTCCAGGCGAAACTGCTGGCGCACGTCCCACTTGTCTACAATTTCCTGGTCGTTGTTGGGCGTCCAGCCCAGCAGCAGCAGATAGTTGAACAGTGCTTGCGGCAGATAGCCCGCTGCCTGAAAGTCAGACATCAGGTAGCCACCTTCCGGATCTCGCTTTTTCAGCTTTTGGCCTTGCCGGTTGAGAACAAGGGGCAAATGCACCCACACGGGTTCTGGCCAGCCCATTGCTTTGTATAGCTGGATGTGGATGGGCGATGACGAAATCCACTCTTCACCGCGCACCACGTGGGTAATATCCATGTCGTGATCGTCGATGACGGTTGCCAGATGGTAGAGAGGCTCGCCATTGCTGCGCACGATGATGGGGTCCTGCAGACGGCCGTTGTCGAACCGAATTTCCCCGCGGATGGCGTCGTGCAAAATGGTTTCGCCGCTGCGGGGCATTTTCAGGCGCAGGGGATTGCCGCTGGCGCTGGCTGGCTGGTCGGGGTTGTCGCCATAATAAGCGTGGCCTTCATCCACCAACTGTTCGATGACGCGCTGGTGAAACGGCCGTCTCTCGGTCTGTACGTACGGCGCATACTCTCCACCAATATCTGGCCCTTCGTCCCAGTCCAGCCCCAGCCAGGAGAGCGCATCGAACATAAGCTGCGTGGCCTGTGGGGTATTGCGTTCTGCATCCGTATCGTCGATGCGGATGATCAGGTCCCCCTTGAGCGCGCGTGACAAGGCCCAACAGAAGACGGCCGTGTGAACATTGCCCACGTGCATGGGGCCGGTGGGGCTAGGGGCAAAGCGCAGTCGGGCAACCATTATGGTTTGGCGAAGATCATGCGCCCGGCCGAGGTTTGCAGCACTTTTGTGACGGTAACGTTTAGGGTTCTATTGATAAGATCGCGCCCATCTTCTACCACCACCATGGTGCCGTCTTGCAAGAAGCCAACACCTTGATCCGATTCGCGCCCTTCCTGAATGATTTTGACTTTGAGTTCTTCACCCGGTAGGGAGGTGATCTTCACCGCGTTGGCCAGATCATTAATATTTAAAACGCTGACGCCCTGCAGCTCAGCTACGCGGTTGAGGTTGTAGTCGTTGGTCATGATGGGGCAGCGAAGATGACGGGCCAGGGCCACCAGCTTGCTGTCTGCGTCGCGCACTTCGCTCACGTCCATATCCGTGATTTGGGTGGGCACGGGCGAGTCGTTTTGCAGCTGAGTAAGCACTTCCAGCCCCAGGCGCCCGCGCCCGCGGCGCAGCGGATCGGCGCTATCGGCAATGTGTTGCAGCTCGGACAAAATGAAGTTGGGAATCAGCAGGGTGGCGCGAACGAACCCGGTCTTACTAATGTCTGCGATACGGCCGTCGATAATCACGCTGGTGTCTAGCAGAATAAATTGATCGCTTCCGTCGCTGCTGGTTCGCTCCACGCCGGTGGCTATCGGCATGCGCAGGCCGCTAAAAAATGCC
Source organism: Promineifilaceae bacterium (SeqCode) (assembly GCA_041987425.1). Taxonomy (GTDB): domain Bacteria; phylum Chloroflexota; class Anaerolineae; order Promineifilales; family Promineifilaceae; genus Leptofilum. The sequence goes on from JBHIWP010000300.1 coordinate 1,864, forward strand.
TGAAGATCGTTCTGGCGCGACACTAAAATGACGACGCTCAGGTAGCACAGCACCGCGGCGGCAACCAGGGGTAAAATTTGGCGAAAAGGCGATCCCAGCAGCGCAAGTGGCAGTGAAAGCAAGGCGGCAGCTACCAGACCAATAAACAGGCCCAAGACGATGGCAATAAGACGCTCGGCCGGCATTTTTGCCAGACGGTTACTTGCATGGCGCAACGGCCGTATGGTGACGTAAGGGGTTAAAATAAGACCAATTAAAAAGCCCAATAGGGCAAAGACAATAACGTAGCCTTCAGCGGATGTTTTTAGAAATGCTGCCAACCAGCTTCCCAAAAATCCACCTCCAATACTGGCGGCAATGGCACCCACAATACGAAAAATAAATTCAGTGCTCATATAATAATTCCTTCCCTGCATTGTCGTGAATCCGCAACAAATTTTAAGTTCACTGCTGTTACGACTAGCCAAAACAAAAAAGATGAATATACCTGATGGAAATTGATACATTCACCTTACTGAATTTTGTTGGTGCTTACCCGGTAGATAACCCCTGTTAAAAAGAGGGCCAGACCAGATCTGCTTCTGCTATTTAACTTTGGCTTAATTTAAAGAAGGATTTGCAAAAACTTTAGCAGTTACAAGAAGACAAATGAGATAATTCCTCAAAATTACTCACAACTATCTGGAGTGCTGGATCGCATTTGAGCGAGCAAGGATAAAAGCTACGATGAAGGTCCTGGACTCTGGTACGTTGATAAATAAAGCATTAGTAATCAAATGAATTAGACGCGCCAGGGCAATATACGAACCTGCAAGTTTTCGCTGTTTCTGTGGTTTACGTCAAGCCAAGCAAAGAGAGAAAAGTTAAACAATCTAGCTTCCGATTATTTGTTTTCTCTTTACTTCCGCAGCAACAAAAATAATAAGGGAATGAAATCATAAAATTTTCATTGTGGATGGTATCACAGGGAAAATAAAGCGGCAATACAGAGCCGACAACTTTTGCCCTTCCTTAGCTTGCAATAAGGATGCTTTATATTTTGCCTATGCTTGAGAAGCGGGAGACCTTGCCCACCAGGCTGCCTCCCGCTCTCATCGGGTTCATATGATGCATTTTCCCACGCCGTAGCCCTAGCGTCGCGGCCGTTGAGACGACCTTCCTGGAGCCGTCATTCTGCTGCGCCGTGGAGCTGGGTCTGAGGTGGGCGGCGCACTGGATGTACGGCCGTCTTCCCTGTTTGAACTTGCTCGCATCGGCGTGGCGGTAGGCCGCAATGGCCGTCCGCCAGCAGGCGTATGGCGTACCGGTTGCTTAGACGGCTGGCTCGTTCTTGCCGCGCTTGCGCCCTTTGCCGGCCGCTGCAGAAGCGAGCCAGCAAACATGTACTCCCCGGCCACAGAGATGGCCCCAATAAACAAGATACGCGTCAGCCAGACCAATGTCGCCACAAAGAAGGGCACCCAGCGCAGCAGCTGTTCGCGGCTCAGCACTTCGTTGCCGAAATCGTGCGTCAGCAGCGTGAGAGAGATGGCCCACCAGGTCATGACGGCATTCATCGTTGCCCCAAGCAGCCAGGCACCCATCAGATACCAGACGGCCGTTGGCTCATTCTTGCCGCGCTCCGGTGTGAACAGCCGGGCCAGCCCAGCAAAATCAATGGCGCAAAAAGCGGTGGCCAAAATCGTGGCCCAACCGATACCGGCAAAACGAACATCCCCTAGCAAGTTGCTCAGGGCGTAGCGTGTTGTATCAAAGTTAAACAGTTCAAAAGCAAGCAGCGCCACTACCAGAATGACCCCCATAATGCTTTTTTGCGGTAAATTCAGGCCCAGCAGCACATTGCTGCTGTTGCCGTGCGGGCGTGGCTTTGTGCCACTATTTTGTGCGCCCTGCGTTTCCATGATCGTTCTCCTACATCTTTTCTGCTTTCCCCGAAACAGAAAATCTCGAACCAAAGGTTCGCTCACTCTTTTTCTCGCCTCATTTCTCAATGATTGGTGTGTGCCCCCACAGCCTATGTTTAGAAAGAGGAGGGTGGAGCTGGCAAGGGTCGCACTTGCCAGCTCCACGTTTTTGGGGGGAAGAGGGTATGTGTTGAGAAGAGGGAAGAGGGTTCCGTATGTCTATGGGGATATTAGCACGCATGTTCTAATTTGTCAAATAAAATTTAGCACGAATTTGTTATTTTTTGGCACACTCAACTGCCTTTTTTACGGCCGTTAGCGGCTCACAAAAAACTATGTCATAATCCTGAAAATGAAACATTCTCCCATCTGGAAGCAGGCGCAAAGCGAAGAGCTCAACTGCTGGGTACAAATTTCGCACAAGCTCAACAGCAATCGCTATATTGATCATAAAAAGGAATATTGGCGGCGTATTTTGCACAAGGCGGGCGTAACGGCCGTATCGCTGGCCAACTGTTCCGTTATTGAGGTGGGTGCCGGACCCAGCGGCATCTTCTTACTTTTCCCCGATAAGCCAGACTTTGTTACGCTGGACCCCCTAAATGAAGAATACGAACGACTGGCTTCGCACCTCTTTCACAAGCAGACGGTGATTGCCTCGCCGCTCGAAACATTTGCGCCCGCCCGGCGTTTCGACTATGTCTTTGCCATCAACTGCATCGATCACAGTGACGATATTGAGCAGTTTGTAGCCAGGCTGGCGGCCTTGTGCCAGGAGGACGGTACGGCCGTTCTGGCCGTGAACTGTCATCAGAACCGCTGGAGCCAATGGAGCTGGCAGCGCTTCCAGGCTATTTTGGAGCCACACCACCCTTACCATTTTACTGAGGCCGATTACGCCGCGCTTTTGGCAACCCGTTTTGATATTGCTCACGTGGTAGATATTGAAGAAGATGTCATTTGGATCAATAACGAAACCAGCGACGAGAAAATTCCGCCACCAGCCGGGCAAAGCCAGCCGAGGCAAGCAAAGGTAAGGTGGCTGTGGCAGGCCATGGTAACGGGCCGGGCTTTGGCCGTCGCATTCATGCAGTTGCTGGCACTGCTGGGTTGGCCTGCGCATGATTTTGCTGGAAACGGCCGTTCCATTTACCGACACAAGCTGTTCGTCCTCAAGCCAAAACTTTAAGCGCGTCTGAAGCTTAATCACTTTTTGTTGACGTATTACAACAATTAGTACTTGACTTAAAGCTAGTTTTGTTGTATTGTTGCAACAGTTAGAATTGTTGTAGTATCCCGCATCTGTGAGGATGCTTCTTCATAAACGATGAGAAGCAATGAGTAAAGACGACTTATTAGAAAACTATGCGGGCGTGGCGGAAGTCAGCAAGCGGCTCAATATCCATCCAGAATCAGTCCGCCGCCTGATCCGCCAGGGAAAATTGCCAGCAATTAAATTTGGCAACAAGTGGCTGGTAGAAAAAGCAACACTTGACCAGTATGCCAGCCGGTACGATCCCCGGCCTGGCAACAAGGCAACTTTGTTTTAACCATTGAGGGAATGGGGTGAACACGGGAAGAGGGTTCGTTCGCCCCATTGCCCTCATGTTTGATCTGTATAAGAGGGTATTCATATGCAAAGAGCGCCAGAGTTTGAAAACGTAGCCTGTATTCGCGTGGTTGGTGTTGGCGGCGGTGGATGCAACGCTGTGAATCGCATGATCCAAGAGGGCATTAGCGGCGTTGATTTTGTTGCGGTTAACACAGATAACCAGGCGCTGCTCCTTTCTGACGCTCCCGTGCGAGTGCGCATTGGCGAAAAGTTGACGCGCGGCCTGGGCGCTGGCGGCCATCCTGAGCAGGGCCAAAAAGCAGCAGAAGAGTCTACCGACGATCTGCACGAGGTGCTGACTGGCTCTGACATGGTGTTTATTACGGCGGGAATGGGCGGCGGCACCGGCACCGGGGCTGCACCTGTTATTGCTCGCCTGGCTCGTGAACAGGGCGCATTAACAATTGGCGTGGTGACACGGCCGTTCCTCTTCGAGGGCAGCAAACGGGCTAACTCCGCTGAATCTGGCATTGAAAAGCTGAAAGAGCATGTCGATACCCTGATTGTGATTCCCAACGACCGCCTTCTAGAACTAACCGACCGGCGAGTTTCGTTAAAAGATTCTTTTCGGATGGCCGATGACGTGCTGCGACAGGGCATCCAGGGCATTAGCGAACTGATCACGGTGCCCGGGCTGATTAACCTGGACTTTGCCGACGTGAAGGCGATTATGTCTGAAGGTGGCGCTGCGCTGATGGCTGTGGGCCACGGCGAGGGCGAGGAACGGGCCAGACTGGCGGCGGAGCAAGCTATCAGCTCGCGCCTGCTGGACGTAACGATTGATGGGGCACAGGGCATTCTGTTTAACGTGACCGGCGGGCCAAACATGAGCCTGTATGACGTGAACGTGGCTGCGGCCATTATTCGGGAGACGGCACATCCAGATGCCAACATGATTTTTGGCGCGGTGATCGATGAAAGCATGGGCGATGAGATGCGAATTACGGTGATTGCCACCGGATTTGAGCGAACCATTTCCCGGCGACAGGTGCTGCAGCAGCAGTACGGCCGTACCGCCAGCCCGCCAACCCAACGGCCCCAAACGGAAAACAGCCCGGCTTCCCGGCAGGTTCCGCCCCGCGAACGAGAAGAACGTGAAATGGAACCGGTGCAGCCCAAATTTGCACCCAATAATTTAGAAATCCCGGCCTTTTTGCGCCGACGCTAGAATTTTTAACACCTTATCAACTCAAAGGAGTTGGCAATCCAGTTAATGGATTGTGCCGCCAACACTGTAAATTTCTCTTAGACCACTTCTTTGGCTGAGAGCAATTTTAAAATTACCGCAGGTGCAATACCTTTGGTAATGGCAGTAATTGTTAGTGTAGGTATCGGACAACACCCCAACTGCAATTACTGTGCAGCGCTCCTTATTTGTTTTCGTTGGTGAAGTCCCTCACCAACAAACATCCCCTCTGCACGCGCCCCCTGTTTATGCAGGACAGGGGGCGCACTTCTTTTACTCGTTTTCCAGGCCTGAAATGGCGGCATCCGCTCGCAGCTGGTTAAGGAACCCAAACATCAAGCTTTACGAAGTCTACGGCCGTTTCCCCTACTATCTGCGTGTTGCCAGCCACGTTGCCTGTCACTATCTCCCAACTGCCGCTGCTGCCAACGGCCGTTACAAACGTGTTATTGGTTAACCACGTCAGCTGATCAATACCGCTGCTTACCAGCGCTTCAATAGGGGCCTGGCCCGGTTGCCCGATGCCAACAAAGCCAGCGCCATAATAAAGAAAGTGGGAGCCTGCATTGTTCCAGCCCGTAAACTCCAGCTGATTGGTTTTTGTAGTGTAGGTGACCAGGTTATCTCCGTCACCATCACCAACGGCCACCGAACGAACGTTATCGCTGTTTATGATAATTTGTAGATAGGCCAAACTGCTGCCATTGTTGGTCCAATGCACCGTGGAGAAGAGCGTGTTCCCCGGAATAGAGCCAATTTCCACGGCCGGGCCGCTTACCGGAATCTGGTAAAGGGTGGCAGCCGCTTCTTCTGTCCATGGGTCTGCATCGGCAATGGCCACATACGCCTGGCTGCCGCTGGGAAGCCACTGGGCTGTGGGAACCCAGGCGTATTCGCTGGCGGTATTTACGAAGGGAAATTCAATCACTGTTTCTAAATTGCTGCCGTCCATATTTACCCGCCGACGGACAATTCACCGTAAATATCGCAACTGGCGAAAAAGTTTATCACTAATACCCGCATTTTACCGCGTTAGTTGTCTATACGTTATGAGGGCGCCCGTT
>JBHIWP010000301.1:0-7581 GCA_041987425.1 Promineifilaceae bacterium (SeqCode)
TACCAAAGTTTGAGTCGTTGGATTGGAAGCCGCTGATGTGAACGATATCAACATCGGGGAATTCGTCGGCAACGGTTGCGGAGGCATCCATATAGCCAAAGGAGGTGGTGAAAATAATGTCGAAGCCTTTGCGGGCCAGGGAGCGAATTACCTGTTCGGCATCGGCCCCTTCAGCCACGGTTTCAACATAGGCGGTGTGCACGTTTTCTACATTTTCCTGCACATATTGGCGGCCAACATCGTGGGCCTGAGTCCAGCCACCATCATCGTGCGGACCAACGTAAACAAAAGCAACATTGTAACAGCCTTCAACGGCCGTAGGAATCTGATAGTTTCCTTCTTGCTCGGCTTCGCCTGCACTGCTGACGCATGCTGCACCTTCCGTGTCTTCAGCAACGTCCGTGGTGTCACCAGCGTCACTTTCCGTGTCCGCTTCAGGCTCATCCCCACCACCGCCACAGGCAGAAAACGTTAAGGCAAAAGCCAACATTACCAAATAGAAGATCCAAAGGGTTTTGTTTTTCATCTTTTACTCTCTCCTCTAACGTGTAAAAGTGGGAAAGTCTGTGAAAATACAACTGCGCCCACCTTTACTCAAATATATGAAGTAATTTCAGGCGTTTTGTGCGGGTCTCACCTCCTTTTGGCATCTACTTAATCACAAAGGATTTTGGAAATGGAACAGCCTATGAATGGTTTGTTTTATTTTCCTAATCCTACCAGCAGCACCAATTTGGGTCGAGTGTAAAGAGTGACGAAATAATGCTGGCCTGATTCGTGCGACATAGCAGCGGCAACGGTGAATAAGGGCCGTAGGTCCCCTGAATGCGCTGTTAGCGACGGCCGTTCCAATTCTCAATCATCTCCAGCTTTTGCCGATAAAAGGCAGAAGCGCGTTCGTTTTCGGTGCCCTGGGCCAGCTCAACCGCGTGTTGGGCATCCTGCTGGGCCAGCTCAGGCTGCTGCAGGCGCTGCTGCACCAGGCTGCGCAAATGGTAGAGGTTAGCCATAAAGAGTGGATTGATTGGCGACTCCGTCCAGGTGTCCACAGCCCGAATTGCCTTGTCCAGATGGTCTAGCGCCGCCTGCGCCCGACCTTTATCCAGCGCGTGCTGGCCCAGCATACTATGGGCCATTGCTTGCTGGCGGGCATCGCTCAGACCAAGCTGCAGCGCCTTTTCCAGGTTACGCACGGCCGTTCCCGGCACGTTCCCCTTGCCGCCATGCTGCAACAAAGCCAACTGCAAGTAGAAACCGGCTACATTCGGATTTTGTTTGATGGCCTGCTGTAGAAGCGTCATCGCTTTTTGCGGAGCATCACCCAGCCGCATAGCGTCGACAACTTTTAAGGTCAAGGGGGCATCATGCGGATTAAGCTGCCGCTGTTCTTCGAGTTGGGCAAACGTTTCAGCATCCTCGGCCGAATCGTGCCCAACCATCTCAAACCAGCCGCGTCGGTCGGCCCGCCAAAAGAGCAGCAAAATAAAGAGGTGGATTACGGCCGTTACCCCACTTAATATCGGCGTTTGCCTAAAATCATAAATGATGCGCCAATCGCCAATAAAGGTAAGGACCGTAAAAATAGGGTAGTAGATAAGCGAAAAGTGGAGCAGGGTACGTAGTGACTGGCGGCCAAAATAGCGCAGCGTGCGGCTTTTACGCCGATAAAGCAGCACAAACAAAACGGCCGCAAACAACAGCGACCCCACCGTACCGCCCACACTAATAATCCACTCCTGCGTAGGAAGGAAAAAGCGATCTGGCTGTACATAGCCCCAATAAAACCCGTAGCCGCAGTTGACTACGCGGCCGCCAAATTGCCAGATGGGAATCGCATGGAAAAATTCGTGAACCAGCACGGACGGGGGAATTGCCAGTAGAAATGCAGCCTGCTCCACCAGCTTCATCTTCCGTGGCGTGAGTGGGGGCTGCCGAAAGTCGGTCCAATCTTTTTGGATAACCACAGCCAGCTGCACCGCTCGATATGCCTGCAGCAGCGAAAGACCATAAAAAATCAGCTCCAATGAGCTAGTCAGATCAATCCGAAAACAACCCATACAAAATTATGAATTTTGAATAACGAATTGTGAATTATGAATGATCCACGCTAGCAGTTTTTCATTCACAATTAATCGTTCACTATTCACAATTGGCTGCATTAGCGTCTAATTGGTAATCCAGGTACCAGTCTCTTTGCGCATTGCCTGGCCGATATGGTCCGGGCTGGTAATGAGCGCCTGCTTGCCGCCATTATCCAGGAAGTCCAGCACAGCTTCAACCTTTGGCTTCATGCTGCCTGGGGCAAAGTGGCCCTCTTGCAGGTATTGGCGAAGCTGTACGGCCGTTATCTGGCCCAGGCTCTCTTGTCGTGGGGTATTATAATGAATCGCCACCTGAGGAACACCGGTAGAAATCAGCAGCAAATCGACGCCAAGATGTGCCGCCAGCAGCCCACTGGCCCAATCTTTATCAATAACGGCCATTACCCCCCGTATTTCGCGCAGTTCGCCTTTGCGGTTTTGCACCACCGGAATGCCGCCGCCGCCCACGGCAATTACCACGCCACCAGCCGACACCAGCTGCTGGATGGCATCTTCCTCGATGATGCGAACGGGTCTGGGGGAAGCCACAACTCTGCGCCAACCGCGGCCCGCATCTTCCACAATGTGCCAGCCTTGCTCCTCAAACAGCTGTGCCTCCGCCTCCGCCATAAAGCCGCCAATCGGCTTGCTGGGCTTTTCAAAAGCAGGATCATCCTCATCGACCAGAACCTGGGTTACCACAGAAACAACCGGAATGTTTAGGTCGCGGCTGTATAGTTCGTTGCTTAGCGCCTGTTGCAGCATGTAGCCGATGGCGCCCTGCGTATCCGCCACGATCAGGTCCAGCGGTGTGGTGTGCACCTCGTGAGCGGCCAGCTCATTACGGCGCAAAATGTAGCCAACCTGCGGGCCGTTACCGTGGGTTACCACCAAACGCCAGCCTGCTTCAACCATATCAGCCAGGTGACGACAGGTTTCGCGCACGGCATCCCATTGGTGGGGAATGTCGGGGTTATCGCTATCGGTGATCAAAGAGTTGCCGCCAATAGCGACCAGTGCAGTGCGAGACAAAGTGGGACCTCCAAAAGTGCCTGTGGGAAGGCAAAGTGTAGAGGCGAGATGATACAGCAGAGGAAAGGTAGCGGCAAGAGGGGAATGAGATCTGAAAAGAAATGGGGGGCTAGGGTGAATCTGTTAAAAGTGCATATTACAGTTTTTTTCTCATATCAATAATGAAGGTTTCGTACCCAAGTTTTTGATAGGTCTTTTCATTATCTGAGTAATGAACAATAGTTTCTAGACGAGAATACAACATTCCTCTTTCTCGAAACCAATCTTCTAGCTTTGTAACCAGGGTTTTACCAACGCCCTGACCTCGGTATCCTGGAACAACGTATAGATCGGAAATATATCCCATCGCTTCAATATCATAGATTGGCAAATATTTCCAAATATAGCCAATGACTACCCCAATGATTCCGGTGTCCTTATTGAGTTTAGCTACCAGGACTTGGCAATCCGGCTGGCTATTATAATGATGCAGTTGCGACTGAATCGTTAACCGGTAATCCAATGCTAATTTGTCGTGCACTGGAGAAACCTGCTCAGATTCCTGCTTAAATTGGCACATCAGACCCACTACCTGCTCAATTTCGGATGGGGCCATTTTTTGGATGTAAAAAAATTGATTCACTAATGCCCAGGAAGTGTATCTAGTAGAATGTGACTAGAGAATTTGCTACTTATTAACTACATCGTGCCACTTTTCTAACAGCTCTGCTTCCCGCTCACGGCTGAGACCAGCACGCCATTCGCGATCTTCCCGGCGGGTCGCCTGCCAGGTGAGCGTGTCCTGAATTGTTTCGGCCAACGGCCGTATCACCAACCCATCAGCAAACGCCTTCTCGCAACTTACCAGGCTGAATCCTGGGCTTTCGCTGCCTACCCATAACGGTAGCTGAACCCACGGCCCCACCTCGTTTTCCGTGAGAAACGGCTCGCTTACCCAGGTAAAGGTCGCGTCGCTACCGGAAACGTCGCGGCTCGTTTGCAGCACATCTCCCAGCGTCACTTCTCCAGCCCGCCCGGTTACATTGTATGTACCCGAATTCTGCGCCTCTACCATGTGCAAAATCCATTGGGCCAGATCGCGCACGTCAATAAACTGAACATCGCACGTGGGGCTATCTGGCGCAAGCACCTCGCTGCCCTGGGCTACGCGGTAAGGCCAGTAGGTGAAGCGATCCGTCAGGTCTTGAGGGCCAACAATAAGCCCGGCGCGCACGTTGAGCACGCGCCCAGGCATGGCGGCCTCGGCAGCTTGCTCGCATAGCGCCTTGAGCGGTCCGTACGATTCACCGGTGATCTCTTCTGTGGTTTCGTCCTCAATGGTGTCTACGGCCGTACTTTCGTCAACCCCCGGCTCTCGCAGCGCCTCCGTTGGATAAACGGAAATGCTGGAGATAAAAACATATTGCTGAACCGAATTTGCCAGAAAGGTGGCCGAATCGCGCACCAGGCGCGGCACATAGCCGCAAGTATCAATAACGGCATGCCAGGAACGGCCGTCTAAAACTTCCAGGCCGCCATCCCGGTCTCCGATCAGCGTTTCCACTTTATCACTGTATAAATCTGGGTTGCTTTGGCCGCGATTAAAAAGCGTCACCTCGTGCCCGGCTGCCAATGCTGCATCTACAATTGCCCGTCCTAAAAACCGCGTTCCACCAAGAATGAGTAGTTTCATTTTTCCATTGTAATAAGGTTAACTGAAACGGGCAATGAAATTAACAGGGAACGCCGGGCTTTACAGCAGAGAAGTATTGGGGCGCAGCTTATTTGGACTGGGGCAGCACGGCCGTTACGCTTGTTCCTTGCCCCAGCTGTGAGCGAATGAGAATACGGCCGTTCAGCTGTTGTGCATAAATCATGAGCGCCAGCAGACCAAGCCCCGGCGCGTTTAGGGGGTCGGTAATATCGCCATCGCTCAAAAACCCTTTTCCGTTATCCTCAATCTCTAACCAAACGCTCTGTGCGTTGGAATGTAGCTTCACCCGCACTTTTGTTGCCTCGGCGTGCTTGCGGATGTTGTCAAAAACCTCTTCACTCAACCGAAACAAAAAAGTAGTCTCCCTCTCTGGCAGCACAACTCCTTCCTCATCCTCATAAACCACCTCTATCTGCGTAGCGCCGCGAAACTCTTCGCTGGCCTGCTGGAGGGCCGCAGCCAAGCCTATCGTATTTAACTCTATCGGCCGTAATCCGCGGGCCAGCGCCCGAAGATTGTCTACCAGGGTTTCGACCAATTTCAGGCTGTCATTTAGCGTTGCCTGTGCTTTTTCATTTGGCTCAGAAATGGCTTCGCGCGTCAGGGCAAATAGCTGCACTTGTAATACAATCAGTGATTGAAGTATGGTATCGTTAAGTGCAAGGGCTAACTGTTGGTGCTGGGCTTCTTGTTTGGCAATTAGATGACCAAGCAAGCGTGTTAACTGCTCAGATAAAGTCTGATAGTAAGGGCGTTTGTCTTCTGCTTTCATAACCATTTTCCAGAGGCATAATAAGTTTGCACATAATCAACAGATGGTTCTTTATGAAGGCACTGTCAGAATGAAGGCACTGTCAGACCCTAAACAATTCGGGAGTAAAGGCGCAAGTTTAGCTTAATTCCCCACGTTAGCGAGACGGCCGTTAGAAGCGCAAAGCCCGGCACGGCAATCTGCGAAGCAAATAACATGCAGCACAAAATAAAGATATAGATCGATGCCTGACATTAACTACAGCGGTAAAAACAGCCTTCACCTACCAAAAATATGGTCGCAACACAAAGCAGAGACAAAAGATATATGCCCTTTTGGCTTCTTCCCAATTGGAAATTGTGTCATTTTTTATATCTTCGTATACTAGCCAGAGAGCACTGGAAGGAAAAGAATTGGATAAGAAAAGGATGGACAGTATGGAAAAGGTCAACGTTCTAATTGTCAATCATGTAAATCTCATCTGCAATCTACTTTCAATCGTGCTGCAGGAAGAAGATGACATTTGTGTAATTGGAGCCACAAATTCGGTTGACGAAGCCATAAAACAGGCCAACAGATGCAAAATCATGCTGGTTGATGCCGATCTCCCGAATGATGGAGCCCTCACTCTATCAATGGAAATTGGGCGTAAGCGTCCAGGCCCTCATGTTCTTGTCACAGGCGTAGATAAAAAACCCAAAGCTATCTTGAAATACATTGAAGCAGGCGCGTCTGGCTATATCCTTAAAGAATTTTCTGTAAAAGAGTTGGTGGAGCAAATTCGTGCCCTGCCTGAAGGTCAGGCATTTGCTGCTCCTGAGATAGTGGCGGAACTAATGGGGCGCCTCACTGAACTGGCTGATTTGTGTGCCGATCGGGAATATTTGCAAAAAGGGCTGGACAATCTCTCTCCGCGAGAGGAAGAAGTATTGAACCTGCTCAGCAAAGGCAAAAGCAATGCCGATATTGGCGAGGCGCTGCATATTGAAATAGGCACTGTAAAAAATCACGTACACAGCATTTTAGCCAAATTGGGCGTAGCCAATCGCCGCCAGGCTGCCAGGCTCTATGCACAAGATCAACCCAAAGAAAAAGCAGCAAAGTGACTTCTACCACAAATAGCTTTTCAACACCGAAAGGACTTGCGTGGATTACTTTATGGAGGAGTGAATGAAGATAAATGTACACCACGGTGAAATCCAGCGCACTGAAGTCGATACGCTCATCGTGAATTTGTTTGAGGGCGTCACCACCCCGGCAGGGGCCACCGCGGCGGTAGACAAGGCGCTAAACGGTGCCATTCAGGAGTTAATTGCCAGCGGCGACCTGAGCGGCAAGTCAGGGGAAGTAGCTGTTTTGTATCCACGCGGCGCGGTGCCAGCCACCCGCGTTCTGGTAGTGGGGCTGGGGAAGCGCGCTAACTTCAATATGGAAGAGGTGCGGCGAGCCGCAGCCAACGGCATTAAACACGCACGCAAGCTGAAGGCCAGGAACGTAGCCACTATCGTACACGGGGCTGGCGTAGGCGGTTTGGAGGTGCAGGCTGCTGCCCAGGCGACGTTAGAAGGCAGCTTACTGGCCCTTTACCGCTTTGCTGCCACCAGACAAGAACCGGAACCTCCCCATGAGATCGATTCGATTACAGTTGTGGAGTACGACGACAGCAAAATATCGGCAATCGAAGCGGGCAGCCAGCAGGCCCAGGCCGTTGCCGCTGGCGTGGCCCTGGCGCGGGATCTGGTGAACATGCCGCCTAATGTCGCCACGCCAACGAAAATGGCGGATACGGCCGTAACCATCGCCAACGAGCACAGCCTGAAAATTACCGTAGGGGATCGCGCCTGGGCCGAAAAGCACAAGATGGGCGGCTTTTTGGCCGTTGCCAGGGGCGCAGGCGAACCGCCAAAGTTCATTGTGCTGGAACACAACGCCGACCGCGAAGATTTAGACACGATTGTGCTGGTGGGTAAGGGAATCACCTTTGACACTGGCGGCATCTCCATCAAGCCCTCAGCCAATATGGA
>JBHIWP010000302.1:0-7540 GCA_041987425.1 Promineifilaceae bacterium (SeqCode)
TGGCCCTGCGTGACCAGCTCGGCGAGCGGCTGGGGCTGCAATTTGTAGAAGTTCACTCTGGGCTATCGCTCAACGAGCAGGCCCACCAGTTTGGCGCGGCGCTGTGGCAGCGCAACCCCGACCTGTGCTGCCGCCTGCGCAAGGTGGAGCCGCTGCGCCGCTTTCTGGCCGACAAAAAAGCGTGGATCACCGGCATTCGCCGCGACCAATCCCCCACGCGCCACCGGACGCAGATTGTTTCCTGGGACAACGCCAACCACCTCGTGAAGCTTTGCCCGCTGGCCGATTGGTCGCAGGAGCAGGTGTGGGATTACATTCACCACCACGATTTGCCCACCAACGTTTTGCATGACGAGGGCTACCCCAGCATCGGCTGCATGCCCTGCACGCACCCGGTGAGCGCGGGCGCGTCGGAGCGAGACGGCCGTTGGGCAGGCAGCGAAAAATTGGAGTGCGGTATCCATATTCAGCCGGATGGCACGGTGGTGCGTGTGGGCCAGATGGTGGTGAGCGGCGGTCGGTAAATGGTGGTCAGTGGGTTAGTAATCAGTGGGTCGGTAATCAGTGAGTCAGTGATCAGTTTTGGTGGATGGTGATATGAAGCCTTATCCTATTTTTTTGATTGGTTTAGAAAACAGACATTGCATTGTGATTGGTGGTGGCCACGAGGCGGAAGGGAAGGTGCGGGGGCTGCTGGACTGTGACGCCACCGTGACGGTGATTCACCAGACGCTGACGCCAACCCTGGAAGCCTGGGCCGATGAGGGGCGCTTTACCTGGCTGCAACGGCCGTACCAACAGGGCGATCTGCGCGGTGCGTTCTTGGTGATTGCCGAGCGGGCCGATCCGGAAACAAATGCCCGCATCTGGGCTGAAGCCGAGGCCGAAGGCGCACTGGTGAACGTGATGGACGACGTGGGCCACTGTAGCTTTGTAGCCGGGTCTGTGGTGCGGCAGGGGCACCTGACCATCTCCATTTCCACCAGCGGGGCCGCCCCGGCGCTTTCGGTGCGCCTGCGTCAGAAGATGGAGCAGGAATTTGGCCCGGAATACGCCACGTTTTTGGCGTGGCTGCAGCAGCTGCGTGCCCCCATGAGCCAGCAGTACCCGGCCTTTGGCGAGCGCCGCACCCGCTGGTATGAGCTGGTGGACTCGGATATTTTGCAGCTAATTCGCGACGGCCGTTTTGACCTGGCCCGGCAGCGTCTGGAGGAAATAAGCGGCATCGACGCCCACGCTGAACTGCCGCTGTGAGCCTTGTGCTGATCTGTTAACAATTCACACTTGATCTGTTTCGCAAATGTAGCCGGTTTTGGGACAAAAATTGATTTGCGAAGGGAACGGCCGTTTTGCCACCCAAAGCGCCACGTCGGCGCAAAAAGGACCGTCGAGAATGCGTTCTAAGCCATTTATTCACGCTTTTTGTGCCTTTTCCCCAGAGTTGTGTATGATGGTGGCGGTTGTGGCACCAAAATGTCCCTGAGAGGGGTTGAAACATCGTCATCACCTCCGAAAATAAAAACCGCCATAGGTTGCAGCACCAGAATGTCCTAAGAGGGGTTGAAACAACAAGCCGGTTTTCGTGAATTGCCGCGCTAGCTGGGTTGCAGCACTAAAATGTCCCTAAGAGGGGTTGAATTGCGACCATTGCAAAGGCCATCGTCAATACAGTTGATGATGGCCTTTTTTGCTGTTTTGTCCGGGGAGCGGTGCCGGTAGGGGCGACCCGCCGGGTCGCCCCTACAATCAATGTTATGAAATTGGGGATTAACGCGGGGGCCGACCTTGGCTAACATTACGCCATAACCGGGCAGACACGAGGGCCTCGCCTGTAGAAATTGTGTCGCGATGGGGCAGACACGGGGGTCTGCCCGTACAGCAGGGTGGGGCGCGATGCGCGGGCAAAATTATTTGACGACGAAGCTGCCTTCCAGACCGCAGGTGGAATCTGGGCCAATCCACAGCTTGAAGTCGCCCGGCTCTACCGTATAGCTCATGTCCAGCCCCGTGAAGCCCAGCTCGCACACCGGCACCGTAAAGCGCACCGTGCGCCGCTCCCCCGGCTGAAGGGCCACTTTCTGGAAGCCTTTTAGCTCGCGCACGGGGCGGGTGACGCTGCCCACCAGATCGCGCACGTAGAGCTGCACAACCTCGGCTCCGGCGCGCTCCCCGGCGTTGGTCACCACCGCCGAGACGGCCAGTACGTCCTCCTGGCCCAGCTCCGCCTGCTCGATGTGCAGATCGGCGTAGGTAAAGTCCGTGTAGCTCAGGCCAAAGCCGAAGGGAAAGAGCGACGAGTTGGGCACGTCGATGTAGACCGACTTAAACGCCTCGGCAAACTGCTTTGTGCCCGCCTCAGAAGCCGGGCGACCCGTGTTTTTGTGGGCGTAGTAGATGGGAATCTGCCCTTCGCTGCGCGGCCAGCTGGCGGTCAGCTTGCCAGAGGGGTTGGCTACGCCAAACAGTATGTCTGCCACGGCGCGGCCAGCGCGGATGCCCGCGTGCCAGGCACACAGCAGGGCGGTGGACTGGTTAGCGAGTTTGGGGATGACCAACGGCCGTCCACTCATCAGCACGCACACAATGGGCTTGCCCGTAGCGGCAATCGCATCGGCCAGCTCCTGCTGGCGGCCCGGCAGGCCCAGCTCCGTGCGCGAATGGCCTTCGCCGCTCATGTCGGCGCTTTCGCCCAGCACCAGCAGCACCACATCGGCCGCCTGCGCCGCAGCCACTGCGGCCGGAATGTCGGCCGGGCCATCCTCGCGAATCGGGCAGCCTGCCGTATAGGTCCACGCGCCTGCGGGCAGGTAAGCGGACAAACCTTCCAGCACCGTTTCCACATCTTCAGGGTGCGTTTGCAGCGACCAGCAGCCCAGCATGTCTTTGCGGTTGTCGGCCAGCGGACCAATCACCGCCAGACGGGTTTGTGGGGACAGCGGCAAAATGTTGGTTTCATTCTTGAGCAGCACCATCGACTCCTGGGCTACTTCCAGCGCCAGCTCGCGGAAATCGGACCGCAGAATGAGGGTTTCGGCCAGGGATTCGTCTACGTAGGGATTTTCGAACAGCCCCAGGCGGAACTTCAGACGCAGCACGCGGCGCACCGCCTCATCGACCTGCTCCAGCGGCACTTCGCCAGCCTCCACCATTTCCGCCAGATGATTCGTGTAGCCACTGCTAATCATTTCAATGTCCAGTCCAGCGAGAATGCTCTGGCGGGCGGCTTCCTTGATGTCGGCGGCCACGCCGTGGGGAATCAGCTCCTTCACGGCTTCGTAGTCGCTCAGCACCAGGCCCGGCCACTCCCATTCGTCGCGCAAAATCGTGCGCAGCAGGAACGGGCTGGCCGTGGCCGGTACGCCGCTGATTTCGTTGAAGGCGCTCATGACGCTGCCCGCCCCGGCGTCGAAGGCGGCTTTGAAGGGCGGCAGGTAGACGTCGCGCAGGGTGCGTTCGGAGAAGTCGGTGCTGTTGTAGTCGCGCCCCGCCTCGGCCGCACCGTAGCCCACGAAATGCTTGGGGCAGGCGGCAATGCGACGGCCGCTTGTCAGGTCCAGCGCCTGAAAGCCACGCACGCGTGCACGGGCCATCGCCATTCCCAGGAAGGGGTCTTCGCCCGCGCCTTCGGCAATGCGCCCCCAGCGCGGGTCGCGGGCCACGTCGACCATCGGCGCAAAGATCCAGTCGACGCCTATGGCCGAGGCCTCTTCCGCTGCCACGCGGGAAGCTTTTTCCAACAGCTCCGGGTTCCAGGTGGATGCTTCGGCCAGAGGGATGGGGAAGATTGTGCGGTAGCCGTGAATCACGTCGCTGCCGGTGATGAGCGGGATGCCCAGGCGCGATTCCTCAACGGCGATCCGCTGGCAGTGGTTGAGCACTTTGGTGATGGTGACGTTGAGAAACGAGCCGACGGCCCCGGCGCGCAGCAGGTCTTCCATGTCGTCGCGGAGTGGGGGAACGTATTGAAACGGCCGTTCCGCTGCCTCGGCTTCCTGCTTTTGTGCTTCATAATGGCTGTGGTCAAAGGGGGCAAAAGGGTTGGTTTGCACCAGTTGCCCCACCTTCTCTGGCAAAGTCATTTGGATTAGAAGCTCCTCGACCCGGGCTTCGGTGGCGGGGTCGAGTTGATTATAGTTGTTGGTGTTATTTTCCATGTTCGCTCGCTTTTTATTTTGAAAGATATGAATTGAATCAGTCAATGTACCATGTCAATTCGTGCGCTAATTTTGCTTGAAACCTGTAGCTGCTTGCCTTCGCAGAGTCTGCCCCCACGCAAGTGTGGGGCAGGACAATTTACGCTGTACTCGGGAGATTGGGCCAATTTTTCGCTATGAATTGACTTTTCTAAAGAAAATTGGCCCAATCTTGGCTAACTGGTTGTAAAGTCATTTACCAAGTCCTAATTAAAAATCTTCAGGATGAATTCGGGCCAGGCGTCTGGCGTGCTGGGCGCGTCCGGTGGCGTTTAGCCGTTCGATGTAGCGCGGTAAATAGCCGCGCGTGTAGAATGGACCGCCCTCACGCAGCACGGTCATCAGCGGATCAACATTGGTCGTGCTGGTCATCATTTGTTGGGTGTACCAGCTTTCCAGCAGGCTCATCGCCCTGTCCATAACCGCTGGCTGCTGCTGGGCCAGGTCGTTTTGCAGGTGGTGATCCTGGTTAAGGTTAAAGAGCATGAGCGGCTCTAGTTCCTTGTAACCGTCGTGATAGGTGCGCAGGCAAAGGTAGTCGCTGCCTTCGTAGGCAAAGCGTACGCCGCGCTGGCAGGCCCAGGCCCCCTGGCTGGTCACCAAAAAGTCGCGGCCCGCCTGTTCCTCGGCGCGAAACGCTTCGGCAAAGGAGACGCCATCCCAATTGCTAGGAACGGTGCCGCCGAGCAACTCGATCATCGTAGCGGCCCAGTCGAAGTGGTAGTGCAGTGCGGTGTCTACGCGAGTTGTGGTGGTAAGGCCTGGGTAGCGAATGAGGAGCGGCACGTTGCAGGTGATGTGATCGGCCGTTTGGTGGTCGCCCCAGACGTTTAGCTCGCCAATGTTTTCGCCATGATCGGCGCTGACGACGATGATCGTCTCGTCGTATATGCCCAGCTTTTTGAGCCTGGCGATGAGCTTGCCCAGCCATTCGTCGGCGTAGCGGATGCCCGTGTCGTAGCCATCGACCCACTGACGTACGGCCGTCATCGAGTCGATGGCGTCGGGCTGGCGGGGGAAGCGTTCGTTGACTTTGCCCCAGAGCCAGTTGGGCTCCTGCGGGCTGTGCGGGCCGAAGCCTGCCCAGGCGCGCCGCCACATCTCTTCACTGAACCATTCTGGCAGCGGCTCCCCGGCAAAAGGATTGCCAAAGGCGGCCGGGGTGCGGAACGGCGTGTGCGGGTCCCACAGGTTGACGTGCAGGAACCAGTTTGGCAAACGGCCGTTGCGATCCAGCCAATCCAGGGCTACCGGCACAATGTCATCGGCCAGCTCATCGCCGTATTTGCCCGTGTTGTAGATTTCGTTGAAGCCCGCATACCAGTGCCAGGCGGCGTGGCGCTGCCCAAAGGGGCTGACGGTGGCGGTTTTCAGGCCCAGATCGGCCAAGACGCCCATCCAGCCAGAAACGGTGAAGACGTTAGCCCGGTCGCCTACGTCTGGCCCCTGCGCGAAGGGCTGGGCGGCTACCCCACCGTGGCTGACAACGCCATTGTGGAACCCGGTACGGCCGCTCCACAAGGCCGTGCGCGAGGGCAGGCAGGGGGCATCGGAGACGTAGACGTTGGTGAAACGCACGCTCTCCTGCGCCAGCTGGTCAATGTTGGGGCTGGTGTTGCGCCGGTAGCCATAGCAGCCCAGATGGTCCGGGCGCAGGCTGTCGACGTCAATATAGAGTAAACGCACGCTTAAATCTCCTGAGCAAAGGGAGACGATTTTGCATAATCGTCCTACTTTTTCTTTTTGAGCACAATTTGTCCGTTTGTGCTGTGCAATTTTGTGCGGTCGGTGCCGCTTGTGAACTCGGCCGTGCATGCAGCGGGCCGGGCTCGGAGCATAAATGCGGTTTCATCCTCAGTGATTTGGGTGATTTCGGCCGTGGTGTAGTGGATGATTGTATCGTCGTTGAGCCGCCATTCCAGGGGCAGCAGTAGCCCCTGCCGCGCGGGAATGCGGACGGGGTTGCCGCTAAACAGCAGCTCATTCCCGTATTCAATGGTGGTTTCGACCGGATCGTCCTGGTAATTGTTGAGGAAGAGGAAACGGCCGTTCTTCCCCACGCTCAGCCGCACATCCACCCATTCGCTTAGCCTGAACAGCGGCTGGCAGTCCATCTGCAGGGCCATTTGGTGAAAAATGTCTAAATCATCCAGCGTGTTGGCGGTGAAAGACCCGCCGAGCATGATGGCTTTGCCCTGGCCTAGCTGCTGCATGAATCCAACTGTATCGCCGTTGGCCCGCGTGGCAAAAACCTCGTCAAACTGGCCGCTGTAGGATTCTACAAAAGTGGCGGGAATGTCCTCGTATTGGTAGGCAGTGATGTGACGTAGCTCAAATGGCGGATCGCTGTTGATTTGCTGGATGCCAAGCGCATCTTTGAGGATGGTACAGGGCGCGTGGCTGAAATCTTGCTCGCACATGCGCCCAACCAAAATTAATCTGCCGCCATTGTTGACATAATCCACCAGCTTTTGCTGCACCTCGGCAGGACACTCTTTTTCCAGCATCAACCACAAGTTTGGGGTTTGCTCTACGCTTAGGCCGGAACGGGTCAGCTCCAGCATGGTAAACGGCCGTTGCGTCAGTGCCAGCCCGCGCACGATAAAATCGCACAAGATGACTTCGCGCTGGTGGGTGAGAATGTGGGTGGCGGCCTGCGAAAAGCTGTTGTTCACTTCGGTCATGAAGTTGTCTAGCAGAAAGCCAACGGCCGTAATCGTCTGGGGCTGCGACAGGATAAGGTCCGTACCGTAGGCGTGCAGCACCTGGGAGAGCTTCGGATAGCGATGATAATGCTGGCGCAGGCTGCCATCTTTGCGCACCGGGTGGCCCCAATCGTGCCGCTTCACCGGGCTAAGCACCGGGTCGTTTTCGCCGTCGAAGAAGAGATAATGGTTGATGGCCCGCATCCCGGTGGAGATGCACAAACGGGTGTGCAAATCATAAAACGACGATTGGCCGTTGCTAAAATCGCTATTGCCCCCGGCCTGAAACTCCGCCGAAAACAACGCTTGCTCCTTATTTTGCAGGGCTTTAGTCGTTTCGTTAACAAACAGCAGCTGGTGGAAATTGCCTTCGCCGATGGTAAGCGGATACACGTCCGTGGCGCTGATCATGCCGTCCATTTCCATCACTTCCACCAGCTGAGAAATTCCGATGGGAAACGTTTTGCCGCCGTTCATAAAGCCATGAATATTGACAATTGGCGGCACGTCCATGCCGTTGGCCTGGGCCTCTGCCCACAAAAAGGCGGTGTAGTCGCGCAGGTAGCGGCGGTAGAAGTGGCGATAGTCGGACACGATGTTTGCGGCGTGTGGCTCAGCTGGATGCAGAATGCTTTCTTTTAG
>JBHIWP010000303.1:0-7534 GCA_041987425.1 Promineifilaceae bacterium (SeqCode)
AACTCATCACAAGAAGATTGTCTGGGATCAAGAAAACATTGACTATTTATCTTATATAGGCACCCTCATTTTGCTCAACCAGGACGGTAATATTTACACAGGGCTGAACTATTTTTCTACCAACGTGGCGGAAAAAGTGGCCGCAATTGAAGCGCAGGGCGTTTCGTTCTTTCATAAGCAACAGCACAATGGCCATATTCACAGCGCCATCTTTGGCGATAGCAATGGTCTGATGGTTGGTTTGATCAACCATGAAGCCGCCGAGATGCCTCACCCGACTGGCTTTCCGCTGTGCCACTGTGGCAAGTTTGGCGAGCTGGCGGTGGCCGTAAAGGATTTTGCTGAAGCGGCCGCTTTTTGGCAGCAGTTTGGCTTCGAACCGACCCATACCAGCAATGAGCCTTACCCCTGGGGCATTTTTAGTGATGATAAAATAGTGCTTGGTTTGCATGAATCGGCCGAGTTGAGCGAGACCAGCCCGGCGCTCACCTACTTTGCCCCGGACATGACAGAGCGCATTGAGCGCGTGCGGAAAGCAGGCATTTCTTTTGCCAGTGAAATGCCAGACGAAGAAGGCGTAGTGCATAGCGCTACGCTGAAAGGAACCGGCGGTGAATCTATCTTCATGTTCGAGGGTGAGGTGTAATGTTAGCCACCATAAAGGCGAATTTTTGACTGCGTCGATAGGCCCAACGATCGTATAAAAGGTTTATCATTTTAATATCGATCATTGTGAGAACAGAAACATGACGGAAAAAGAAAGCCCTTTTAATATTGTTGATTTGAACTTTGTTTCGCTTTACTTCTCAAACCTGAATGAAGCGGTGGCTTTTTACACTAAGATTCTTGGCCCACCAGATGAAGAGCATGAGGAAGACCCACATTATGGCTGGGAATTGGGCGCTACGTGGCTCACCCTGTTTGAAAGCAAGGCCGGGACGGTGAAGGGAAGCAACCCACGAAATGCTGAATTTGCCATTCAGTTGGCCGAGCCAGGCGAGGTGGATCGGATGTATGAGGCGTTTTTGCAGGCCGGAGCCAGGGAATGCATGAAGCCAAGAGATACAGAAATGTACGTGCCGATGCGCTTTGGCTGCGTGGACGATCCGTTTGACGTGCGGATTGATATCTATTGCCTCATAGACCGCCCCGCGCACAGATAAACTGGCCCGTAAGCCAGCCGGTTCATGGCTGACACCGGCTGGAAAACTCTGCACGGCTAGGTGCTTCAAGGTTCATTTGCTGGTGGCGTAGCCAGCTTATTCGGCATGGGTCTGAAGCTCAGTCCTGAGCTATTGTTTTGCCCTTGCCCATCTTTTGTAAAACTATCCCCCGATGATTTGTAGTACTGAAAGATAGCAGTTCCCTGGTTGACGGCCGTTTCACCAACGGCTACACTTTGGCCGCAATGCACGAGAGAATGCCCTCGCAATCGGAGCCCTCCTTACTTTTTAGCATTTTGTTTTTTTAGAGCAACCTTTTTTACAGTTTGTTGATCGACAAGACAATACACTGTGGGTTACGAATTTGTATTGGAAATCTATCAGGAGCTAACATGTATCGTGAAGATTTAAACGTAGAAAGTAGTAAAAATATGTGGCTTGTTATTGGCCTCATAGCAGTAACCGCAGCTTTGGCGCTTCTACTGGCCGCCATTGATCAGGAAGGCGCAACGGCTGCTCCCAGCGGGGCGCAATCGGCAGACGGCCTGTGGCAGGATGTTGATGAGGCCCTGTTGCGACTGGCTGGCGAGCGAACGATTGCTCCCACGACCTACCGCGTCATTTCGCTAGATTGGGCCAAGTTGAATAGCTTGCTGGCTGACGCGCCTGCTGGGGCTGCGGAAGCAGCGGCCAATGCGGTTATTCTTTCGCTGCCCTTGCCAGACGGCACATACGGCCGTTTCCAAATCCACCAAACGGCCGTGATGCACCCAGACCTTGCCGCCAAATTTCCAGAAATTCAAACTTACGCAGGCGTGGGCCTGGATGATCCGACGGCTTATGCCCGGCTAGATACTACCCCGAAGGGATTTCACGCGATGATTTTGTCGGCAAACGGCCGTGTTTTCATCGATCCCTACAGCACCGCAGGCATTGATCTGTACCAAAGCTATTACGCCAGCGATTTTGTTCCTGATTTGCCAGAAGATTTTATGCCGGACGTGGTGGATGAGATCGAAGGCCAGACGGCCGAAAAGCCAGCAGCCATTGCCGGAGCCGTCAGCTCCGGCGGCACGCTGCGCACCTACCGCCTGGCTGTGGCCGCCACTGGCGAGTATACGCAGTTTCATGGCGGCACTGTGCCTGCAGCCATGGCCGAAATTGTTACCGCCATCAACCGGGTGGCGGGAATCTATGAGCGTGAAGTCGCCGTCAGCTTCCAGCTCGTTGCCAACAACAACTTAGTAATCTACACAAACGGCGCTACTGATCCCTATAACAACAGCAGCGGCGGCACGATGCTGGGCCAGAATCAGTCGAATCTAGACAGCGTGATTGGTTCTGCCAATTATGATGTGGGCCACGTCTTTAGCACTGGTGGAGGCGGTATTGCCTCCCTGGGTGTTCCTTGCGTATCCGGGCAGAAGGCTCGCGGCGTTACCGGACTGGGCTCACCTGTGGGCGATCCGTTCTATGTTGACTACGTGGCGCATGAAATGGGCCACCAATTTAGTGCGAACCATACGTTTAACGGCAATGCAGGCGCTTGCGGTTCAGCAGGGCAGTATAGTAGCTCAACTGCCTATGAGCCGGGCAGCGGCAGTACCATCATGGCTTACGCAGGTATTTGCCATCCGCAAAATATACAAAACAACAGCGATGATTATTTTCACGGCATCAGCTTCGATGAGATTGTTGCCTATACCACAGCGGGGTCGGGAAGCACCTGCGGCACAACTTCGGCAACGGGCAACACGCCGCCAACGGTGGATGCTGGCGCCAGCTACAGCATTCCGCTGAATACCCCGTTCACGCTTACCGGCGCTGCTTCGGACCCCAACGGTTCGGCCGCGCTCACTTACAACTGGGAACAATTCAACTTAGGTCCGGCGGGCGATCCGAGTTTTCCCTCTGGCAATGCTCCAATATTCCGCTCGTTCCCGGCTAGCACATCACCAGCGCGCACCTTCCCGCAAATGAGTGATATTGTGAACAACACGCTGACGATGGGTGAGCGGCTGCCCACCTATGCTCGGACGATGAATTTCCGACTCACGGTGCGCGACAACCAGTCGCCTGCTGGCGGCGTGGCTTATGACTCGACAAGCGTTACGGCCGTTTCTGGCACCGGCCCCTTCTTAGTAACGGCCCCCAATACGGCCGTTACCTGGACAGGCCTTTCTAACCAGAGCGTGACCTGGAACGTAGCTGGCACCACTGCTTCACCCATTAGCTGTGCCAACGTGGCGATTGCTTTGTCCACAGACGGCGGCTTTACTTATCCTACCACGCTGACGGCCAGCACGCCTAACGACGGCAGCCATACCGTTCTGGCCCCCAATGTTGCTACCAGCAGCGCCCGCATTCGTGTGGCCTGCGCCAGCAATATTTTCTTCGATATTTCCGACGCCAACTTTACCATTCAGGCTGTTGCGGGCGATCCGTCGCTGACGGTAAGCAAAGGGGTAAATCACACGGGCAACGTAGCGCCTGGGGATATTCTGACGTACGAAATTGAAGTAGAGAACGTAGGCGTTGGGCCTGCCAGCAGCGCGGAGGTAAGCGACACGTTTGCCGCTGTGCTGGTAAATCCGATGTGCAACAGCGTACCGGGCAATCTGTTAGCCACGGCAGCGATTAACCCGGGCAACAGCGCAAACTATACCTGCACGGCTCAAGTTGACCCGACCTTGGAGCTGGATGTGGACATGACGGCCGTGCCTGCGGTTATAGAAAGCGGCGAGCAGGTCACCTACACCATCACCGTTACCAACAGCCACGGCAGCCTGAGCCTGAGCAACGTGCAGGTAAGCGCACCGGGCATAAGCGGCTGTACGCCAGCCTTGACCACACCACAAACGTTAGCGCCTGGCGCTAGCCAGACTTACACGTGTCCTAACGTCATTGTTAACTCTCCAGCGGCAGCCACGGCCACGGCCACCGGCGAATTAGGCGTCAGCAACGTGGCCCATGCTTCTGATCCGGATGATCCGGGCGGCGCAAAGAGCAGCAACACGGTGCAAAATCTGGTGATCGTTACCGGCAGCGGCGCCTATGCCGTATATCTGACCGACTACTTCTACCAATACCTGCCGTTTGTGCAGCGGTAATTGGGTTGAGACTGGAGATCGGAGATAATAGTCTCCAATCTCCAGTCTCTTTAACTAATTCCTCCGGCCAGGGTCGCCAGTGCCTCTTTTTCTGCGGCGTAGATTCTTTCCAGGTGGCCCTGCATCTCGGCGAAGAGGGCGTGCATTGTTTCGTTGCTGATGGGGAAACGGCCGTTCAGCTCTACCTCCAGCTCCTCCAGCCGCTGCCCTAGCTGGTGAAGCTCGGCATCTGCTTCATTGCCCCGTGCCAGAAAGAGCGCGTATTTTTGGGCCAGCAGCTCTTTTGTTTCCTTCAATGGAGCGATTTCATCGGGCAGCACCGCATCGGCAAAGTCGCTCCACAAGCTGGCCACCTGCCGGTATTGCTCCGCAGCTTCACCTAATGTCGCATTGTTTAATAGCGCTTCGGCTTCATCTAGAAAATCGGCATACACGTTGCGCAAGCCGCCGCCCTCCGTGCCAAATAGCTTAATTCCTTCGTGTAACGAACGTAAGGTGCTATACAGGCCCACTTTTTCCTTGAAGACAACCGGCCAGCCTTTCTTATTTTTTGTGTCGGTCATCATTTTGGCCCACTTCTTGTAGACCGGCAGGGCAAAGGTCTGCGAGCTTTGGCTGAGATAATCGACGCAATCTTCCAGGCCCGCCACGATGGCCGCAGGCAGGTCAAATTCACCGCTGCCGCGTTCAAGCAGGAGCAGGCGGTTTTTATAGGAGCCAATGCGGTTCCGGGCCTCGCTTAAGCTGTCAGCGTCTACCGTAAGCGGCTTTTGTGACCGATCATCCAGCAGGTAGCTACCATTTTCCTGACCAAAGACGGTGACAAAGTGGCCGAAGCAGCCCTCGTACATGGGGCGCAGGTGAAAGTAGGGCAGCTTTTCTTGATCTACCCAGGCGATGGGAAAACGGCCGTCGGCCAGTGCGTCATCCAGTTGAGTTGCGGCCGTTTTGGCTCCGCCCGTTTCCAGGAATTCCGCCGTGGCCCCGACGCGGTCGCAGAATTTTTGCATAAACTCCATGGTGTAGTTCCATTTGTTTTGGAATCCCAGTACCAAAATGGCTGATTCATACTTTTTGAACTCCCACAGAATGTAGCCACAGCCGAGCCCCCCGGCAATGCCCAACACCATCGGCTCGCTAAGCGGACGGCCGTTGTGCGGCGAGACAAATCCCTGGTTGGCTAATACATTGGTCATCGTAGCCGTCTCTGGGTGTATTCCACCAATTTGCGCGTAATTTTGCTTACTCATTGTTGTTCTCCTTTTTCTGATAAACAGTAGGTCAGTATTCAGTGTTCAGTAGGCCAGTATTCAGTCAACCTTTGTAAGCCACAGTTTACTGCCATACTGATTACTGCCTCACTGATCACTGCTTCACTGATTACTAACATGCACTGGAATAAATATCTCTGTTTCGTTCAGGCGGTAGGCTGGATTTATGCGCGTGGTGCGGTAAATTTCTATCACCGGTAGCCCGATGAGCGTTACGTTTTTGATTTGCTCAAGCCGCTGGAAGAAGATGTGGTATACCTGCTCAAAACCGGCGTCTAGCGGGCCGATGTAGGTCATGGTTGCAAAATGGCCGCCAGGCAGGGTCTGGAAGCCGATGTTGCCTGTCGCCTCGAATGGTTCTGGCACGCTGAGACAAACGTCGAAGCGCACTTTTTCGGCAGGGGTGATGTTGGGATCATCGTGGCCAACGCCCAGCAGCAGATTATCGCCAGTGTATAGGCCGTGGGCATCGGCCCAGGCGATGAGCCTGTCATACTGTGCTGTGTCCACTTGTTCGTACGCTCCCAGGTGACGGATGAAGGCTACCGGAATCGTTTTTAGCTTTTGAATGGTGACGCGCGAGCAGCTTGTGTCGCCCGCCAGGGTGTTTAGCAGGGTGGTGTGATGGGCGTGTTGTTGGTGTAGGGAACGGCCGTACGAATGCCGGTACTGTAGTGGCGTTACGCCAAACCAGCGCTTGAAGGCGCGAGTGAACGTTTCCGGCGCCCGAAATCCCCGATTCAGGGCAATTTCCAAAATGGTGGCGTCTCGAATTTTCAGGTCAAAAGCCGCCCGCTCCAGCCGCAGCCGCTGCGTATACTGCTTGGGCGTTTCGCCAATGACCTCGTGAAACAGTCGGTGAAAGTGAAAGGGTGACAAGGCTGCTTTATGAGCCAACTGCTCCAGGGAAAGATCGGCATCCAGGTTGGATTGAATATGGGCCAGAACGGACAGGAGAAATGCAGTCTGATTGTTCGGGTCTAACGCGGCCGGGCGAGTCATGTAGCCATTATACGCCAGGAAGACGGCCGTTTCTTGATCTTTCTTGCTGTTTGCAAAAGCAGATGTATTTCAGTAGCTTCTTATAAATTCCCTTTCATGCTAAGCTATGTTGGTTGTTAGGTCAGTTAATTCATTGACTAGATGCTGCCGAAGATATGGTAAATCTCTTATCATAGTGAGCAAACTGCTTTCATTTACCGCTAAATCTAACTGGTTCAAATCAAAAACTTTCTCAATGCCCCAGTCATCGCCGCTTTCTCGATCTACTAACCATCCAACATAGCCAAAAAGTATCGGGTAACTGGTTTCGTGCATTTGCGAGACACCAATAGACAACACGACTGTGTTGTGCTCTTCAATTGTTGGTTCGCTCCTTAGTCGGCAATCAATTTCAATGCAATGGTAGCTACTGTATAATAATTTAGGATTGTTTTGTTCATGAGTGATACGCATATGTGTTTGAATTTCTTTAAATTCGCGCTCAATTTCCTCAACCACATTCTGCAAATAAGGGTGTACATTTTCTCTTAACCAATGAACGAGTTCGTCAAAAGGTATCCTCCTCTTTGCGGTAAAAGCAACTGGAATTCCCTCGACGAACTGTTCTTTAAAGAAGTGGCCTCCTTTATATGTTTTCAGGTGCGGAAAAAGTTCCTCAAACTCTTTGCTTAACAAAGATATATCGAGTGAGACGGTTTTTACTGGCAGTGAATACTTTGCAAGCACCTCCAGAATCTCTTTCATAACCATCTGAGTATTAATTTTATCGTTCATCAAATCTCCAAGAGCGCAATCAGGTTCGTAAGTAGGACGCGCCGTTCACGTCGATGATGGCCCCGGTGAGGAACTGGGTTCCTTCGGCGGCGAGAAAGAGCACGGGGTAGGCAACCTCGTCTGGAGTTGCCACGCGGTTTAGTGGACTCTGACTACGAATCGCATCGCCCGCGTCGCCTGCCAGATGGTCTGCGGCCATGTCGGTTTCAACGAA